>JBAXQV010000151.1:0-7859 GCA_037131575.1 Actinomycetota bacterium | reverse complement strand
GGAGGTAGGTGCTGGCCCCGGCACGTTGGCGCGGGCCATCACTGCACAGTGGGCGACTGCGTCCGCCGATCACCCCACGCGGTACGTAGCGGTGGAGGTGGCGGCCGACCAGCGTGCGTTGCACCCGGCCGGTATCGAGTCGGTGGCAGCCATGCCCGCCGAGCCATTCGTCGGTGTGATCGTTGCCAACGAGTTGCTCGACAACCTGCCGTTCAAGCTCGCGGTATTCGACAGTGGATGGCGTGAGGCGTACGTGGCCACGGCCAACGGCCGTTTCGTGGAGGTGCTGCATCCGTTTCCCGGGGTGCCACCGACCCTACCGGCTAGTGCATCTCACGGCGCCCGCGTGCCCGTGCAACTGGAGGCGCACGACTGGGTCGCACAGGCTCGCCGGAACCTCGCAGCGGGGCGTGTACTGGCCCTCGACTACGTCACCCCGCGCACGTCAGAGTTGGCGCAGATGCCGTGGCGCGAGTGGCTACGCACCTACCGCGGCCACGAGCGTGGCGGGCACTACCTCGCCGACCCCGGCAGCCAAGACATCACCGCACAGGTAGCGCTCGATCAACTGCCTGTGCCCGATGCCGTGCGCACGCAGGCGCAGTTCCTCCAGCGCTGGGGTATCGACGAGTTGGTGGAGGAAGGTCGCCAGGCGTGGGCCGCTGCGGCTGCGGCGCCCACACTCGCCGCCATGAAGATGCGCAGTCGTGTGCGTGAAGCCGAGGCGTTGCTCGACCCTGCCGGGTTGGGTGGCTTCCTCGCCCTCGAGTGGTCGCCGCTCGGCTGACAGCGGCTACGTCGCTCAGCGAGCAGGCTCGGGTCGGCTGGTGAGCACCGCGCCCGCGATGACCACGGCCATGCCCAGCACCGCCACCCAGTGGAACGGGTCGTGCCGCACGGTGATGCCCAACACCAAACCCACGATGGGCGTGAAGAAGATACCGATCATGCCGCGCACCGGTCCGGAGCGGGTGAGCAGCACACTGAAGATGGCGAACGCGAACCCGGTGCCGATGAAACCGAGCACGAACAGTGCCCCGATGGCACTGGCGGTGACGTGGCTGCGGCTCAGCGAGGCGATACCCACGGGCAGCGACCAGACGGCACCGAACACCGTGATCCACAGCATCGCCGGCAGCGCACCGTACGCGGCCTGCAGCGGCCGAGCGATGTTGGTGGCCACTGCGTAGAACACGAGCGCGACGATCAACAACGCAATGCCTTTGGCGTCGGCGCTGGTACCGCTACTCACCGACGACAGCGAGATGATGGCGATGCCCAGCGACCCTACGCACACCGCGAGGACGCGGCGGGGGCTCGGCCGGGTACGTGTGAACAGTGCCGTCACCACCGTGGTCACCACTGGAAGGCCGCCGTTGATCATGCCGGTGATCGACGAGTCGACGGTCTGTTCGGCGAGTGGGTAGAGCAGGAACGGAATGGTCATCCAGCACAGGCCGGTGAGCGCGAACCGCACCAGATGGGCTCGCTCGATGCGTCGCCGGGCTGCAGGAATGCACAGCAGGCCAGCCACCCCGAACCCGCAGCGGGCCACCGGCACCAGGCCGGCACTCACATCGTCGATGGCGATGGCGATCCACAGGAACGAGCTGCCCCAGATGAGCGCAAGTGCGCCCGAGAGGCCCCACTCGGCCGGCCCGAAGCGTCGCTGTTGTTCATCGATCGACTCGGCCGCCAAGCGGCCAGTCTTGCCCACCCGCCCCCACGCTCCACCATCAATTCTCTTCGGTCCTAGAATGAATGTATGAGGTTGCAGGCAGGAAGCCCCGCAGGGCGCCGGTTGCTCGAGGCGTGCGAAATGCACGACGTCGGGCTTGCTCTGTTGCGTCAGAGGTTCCGACGAGATCATCCCGGGTCCACTCCCGAAGAGGTCGAGGACATGGTGAGGGCCTGGGTGAGTGATCGCCCGTACGACAGCCCTGGCCAACCAACCACCACGTTCCGCTCGTGACGCTGCTCGACGCCGTTTCACGGGCGGTGAAGGTTGCCTCTGCCGAGCATTGCACTGCGGTCCTCGTCGGAGGCCTCGCCGTGTCAGCTCGTGCCGAACCTCGGTTTACGCGTGACGCAGACCTCGTGATTGCTATCGACACGGACTCACACGCAGAATTCGTGATCCGCTCTTTCATCACGCAGGGTTATCGGTTGCAAGCCGTGCTCGAGCAGTCGGGAGTCGGCCGACTCTCTGGGGCTCGCCTGGTCGACCCCGAGGGATTCGAGGTCGACCTCCTTACTGCATCATCGGGCATCGAAGCCGAAATCGTCGCCGATGCCGACGAGATCGACATTGTTCCGGGTTTGTCGTTACACGTTGCAGCGATCGGCCACTTGATTGCATTGAAGTTGCTCTCCGTGGCCCCAGGTCGCGAGACCGACGCTGCTGATCTCCGTGCGCTTGCCGAGGTAGCCGACCGCAGCGAGTGGGATCGGGCCGTCGCGGCAGTGGAACTGATCACCGAGCGGGGCTTCAACCGTGGTCGAGACCTCATGGGGGACCTCATCGCGTTGCGCTCGACCATCACCGAGTGATCGCGTCCGTGACGGGGTTTGCGAAGTCCGCCCGACCCGGCTAGCGCCTGGCTTTGCTACGTTCACATGCGACGAACGAACGAGGGGATCTCGACATGAGCGATGTCAACGCCAACGCGATCGACGCACTGGGCTGGGAGAACCGCCGCTTCCCGCCGTCTGATGCTTTCAAGCGCCAGGCGTTGGTCACCGGTACGTTCCTCTACGACGAGGCGAACCAAGACTACGAAGGGTTCTGGGCACGCCAAGCTGAAGAGTTGGTCAGTTGGGCAACCCCGTGGCACACCATCTGCGAATGGGATCTGCCGTTCGCGAAGTGGTTCGTGGGTGGCCAGTTGAACGTGAGCTACAACTGCCTCGATCGCCATGTGGAAGCCGGCCGGGGCGACAAGGTGGCCATCCATTTCGAGGGTGAGCCGGGCGATACCCGCACCATCACCTACGCCGAGCTGCTGGCCGAGACCGAGCGCTTCGCCAACGTGTTGAAGGGCCTCGGCGTGGGCAAGGGCGACCGGGTGAACATCTACCTGCCGATGATTCCCGAAGCGGCGGTGGCCATGCTCGCCTGCGCGCGCATCGGCGCGGCGCACAGTGTGGTGTTCGGTGGCTTCAGCGCGCATTCGTTGCGCGATCGCATCAACGATGCCGAGGCCAAGGTGCTCATCACCGCCGACGGAGGCCATCGCCGCGGCGAGGTGTTCCCACTGAAGCCGGTGGCCGACGAAGCCCTCGACAACACACCCAGCATCACGGCCGTGGTGGTGGTGCGCCGCGGTGGCAACGACGTGCCCATGGTGGTGGGTCGCGACCACTGGTATCACGAACTCATGGCCGCCGCCGACGAGCGCTGCCCGGCCGAACCGATGGATGCCGAACAGTTGCTCTTCCTGCTGTACACCTCGGGCACCACGGGCAAGCCCAAAGGCATCATGCACACCACCGGTGGGTACCTCACCCAGGTGGCCTTCACCCACAAGTACGTGTTCGACCTCCACGATGACGACGTGTACTGGTGCACCGCCGACGTGGGCTGGATCACCGGCCACAGCTACATCGTGTACGGACCGCTGGCCAACGGCGCCACGCAAGTGATCTACGAAGGTGTGCCCAACTACCCGGGCAACGACCGGTTGTGGTCGATCGTCGAGAAGTACCGGGTCACCAAGTTCTACACCGCACCCACGGCCATTCGTACGTTCATGAAATGGGGCATCGAAGAGCCCGCCAAGCACGATCTGTCGAGTTTGAAGGTGCTCGGGTCGGTGGGCGAGCCCATCAACCCCGAAGCCTGGATGTGGTATCACGAGCACATCGGCGGCAAGAACTGCCCCATCGTCGACACGTGGTGGCAAACCGAGACGGGTGCCATCATGATCAGCCCACTTCCGGGGGCCACCACCACCAAGCCCGGTTCGGCCACGTTCCCGCTGCCCGGTATCGGTGCCGAACTCGTCGATGAAGTGGGCAACCCGGTGAACCGCGGTGGCGGGTACCTCACCCTCACTCAACCGTGGCCGAGCATGTTGCGCGGTATCTGGGGCGACCCCGAGCGCTACCGCGACACCTACTGGAGTCGGTTCGAGGGCCGTTATTTCGCCGGTGATGGGTCGAAACTCGACGACGATGGCTACCTGTGGTTGCTCGGTCGTGTCGACGATGTGATGAACGTGAGCGGCCACCGCATCTCCACCACCGAGGTCGAATCGGCCCTGGTGGCGCACCCCTCGGTCGCCGAGGCTGCCGTGGTGGGTGCCAACGACGCCACCACGGGGCAGGCGATCATCGCCTATGTCACCCTGCGCGGCGGAGCCGAGGTCGATGAACAAGATTTGCGCGCGTTCGTGGGGCAAGAGATCGGCGCCATCGCCAAGCCGAAGACCATCTACTTCACGCCCGATCTACCCAAGACCCGCAGCGGGAAGATCATGCGCCGGTTGTTGCGCGATGTGGCCGAAGGCCGCAACCTCGGCGATACCAGCACGCTCGCCGATGCGAATGTGGTGAGCGAACTGCAGCGCCGCGCCGTCGAGACCCCGGCTGAAGACTGAGCACCGCCATCGCCACGCCACCGTCGCCCGACCCCGCCCATCCGCTCGTCGCCAGCCTGCCGGCCACGGCGCGCTGGCGTGCTGCGCCAACCGATGCGGGGTCGGCCGTGGTGGTCGACATCGACGGGGTCATCGCCGACGCGTCGAATCGCCAGCACCACCTCGACATCCCCCAGGGCAAGCGCGACTGGAAGGCGTTCTTCGGGGCGGTTGGGGCCGATGAACCCCTCACCGAGGTGCCCCGCCTGTTGCACCTCCTCGCCCCAGATGTGACCGTGGTGCTGCTGTCGGCGCGTCCGGCATGGGTGTTCGACATCACCCACGAGTGGCTGCTGCGTCATGAGATCCGCTGGGACCTGCTGGTGTTGCGCAGCGAACGCGACAGACGCGACGCACCGATGTTCAAGCGCGAGGTGGTGGGTGCGCTGCGCCAGGGCGGTTACGCCATCGAGTTGGCCTTCGACGACGACCAACGCATCATCGACATGTATCGCACCGAAGGGGTGCGCACCCTGTACGTGCCGTCGGGGTACTACGCGCACCGCGACGCCTGAGCGGCGAGTCGCACCGAGCCTGACCGCGCCTCAGTCGCGGAAGTTCTCCATCTGCAGTGGAATACCGAGGTCGGAACCTTTGAGCAAGGCGATGATGGCCTGCAGGTCGTCGCGCTTCTTGCCAGTGACACGCACCGTGGTGCCCTGGGTTTGGCTGGTGACGCCCTTGGGCCCCTTTTCCTTGATGGTGCGGTTGATCTCCTTTGCCTTTTCGGCCGAGATGCCCACGGTGATGGTGACCACCTGGCGCACCGTGTTCTGGGTGGCCTCTTCGATCTTGCCGTACTCCACACCCTTCAGCGACACGTTGCGCTTCACCAACTTCTCTTCCAAGAGCAGGCGGAGCGCGGCCAGGCGGTCTTCGCTGACGGTGCGCAGGGTGATGACCAACTCGTTCTGTTCGATCGTCGAGTTGGTGTTCTTGAAGTCGAACCGCGTGGCGAGTTCGCGCTGCGCTTGGTCGATGGCGTTGCGTAATTCTTGGCGATCGACTTCGGAGACAACATCGAAGGTAGGCATGGCACTAGATCGTATCCACCGCGCCACCGGGCCATCTCGGTTGGTCAGGCGCACTCGGTGCAGGTAGCGTTGCTCGTTGCATCACGGGTCGGTGCCCGAGCGGCCAAAGGGAGCAGACTGTAAATCTGCCGGCACAGCCTACGTAGGTTCGAATCCTGCCCGGCCCACTGAACAACGTCGCCAGGCCTCACCAGAGCGCCTGGCGGCGTTGGTTTTCGGCACAGTTGTACTCACACCATGATTCTCATCGACGCCTCCTCCCTCAGCGCCTCACGGCCCGACCGACCGTTGTTCACCGACGTCTCGATCACGGTGTCCACCGGCGACCGCATCGGCGTGGTGGGCATCAATGGCTGCGGCAAGTCGACCCTGCTCCGCATGCTCGCCCGCGAGCAGGAGTCGGAGACCGGTGGCGAAGTGCGCTGGGGCCGTGGTGTGCGTGTTGGGGTGCTCACCCAGCAACCAGTGCTCAGCGGCGCCACCGTTCGCGAGGCGGCCGGCGGCACCTGGCAGGCCGAAGCGATGTTGCAGCGCTTGGGCATGGGCGCCTTGCTCGACGCTGCGCCCGATCAGCTCTCGGGTGGCCAGGCCAAACGGGTGGCCCTGGCCGCGTTGCTCATCGGTGAGCACGAGGTGCTCATCCTCGACGAGCCCACCAACCACCTCGACCTCGACGCCATTGCCTTCCTCGAACAATGGCTGGCGGCCTATCGGGGCGGTTTGGTGATGGTCACCCACGACCGTCATGTGCTCGACCGGGTAACCAATCGTGTGCTCGAACTCGACCGTGGTAAGGCCTACCTGCACATTCCTTCGGGCTGGCACAACGGGTCGGGTTACGCCGCCTATCTCGAGGGGCGCAGCGACCGCGAGGCCCAGGCCGAGGTTGCCGAGCAGACCCGGCGCAACCTCGCCCGCACCGAACTGGCCTGGCTGCGTCGCGGTGCCCCGGCACGTTCGACCAAACCGAAGGCGCGATTGGCCCGTGCACAGGCCATCGTCGACGGGCGAGCCGATGCACCGGCTCGGGCCGGCGATCTCAGCTTGTCGATGGGGTCGCAGCGCATCGGCTCGAAGGGCGTGGAGCTGAACGACGTGTCGTTCGCCTGGCCCGATGGCACCCCCGTGTTGGCCGGGGTGTCGCTGCAGTTCGAACCCGGCGACCGAATGGGCATCGTGGGCCCCAATGGCGCGGGCAAGTCGACCCTGCTCGATCTGGTGGCCGGCAGGCTGCAGCCCATCGACGGGGCGGTCGAGCGTGGTGGCACCGTGAAGGTGGGTTACTACGACCAACTCGGGCGTGCGCTCGACCTCACGCAACGAGTTCGAGAAGCGGTGGCGGGCGACAAGGGCGAACCGTCATTGGCCGATGTGGTGCTCATGAAGCGGTTCTGGTTCGACGGTGACGCCCAGTTCGCCCCCATCGGCACGCTGAGCGGTGGCGAACGCCGCCGGCTGCAATTGCTCCTCACCCTGGTCGAGCAACCCAATGTGCTGCTCCTCGACGAGCCCACCAACGACCTCGATCTCGACACGTTGCGTGCCCTCGAAGATCTGCTCGACGACTGGAACGGCATCGCCATCGTGGTGAGCCACGACCGCTCGTTCCTCGATCGCACTGTCAACGACGTCCTCGCGGTCGACGGCGACGGCGGCGTGCGCGAAATCAGGGGTGGGGTGGCGGCCTGGTTGGCTGAACGTGCTGCGGCCGCCCAGGGCGCTGCGTCGGTGCCGACGCCGGCCAAAGCCACACCCAGTGCCGGTGCACCCCATCGGGCCGCCACCGCCGCAGCCACACCACGCCCGGCGAGCGGGCGTAGCCCGTCGACCATCCGCCGCCAACTGGGGCAGGCCGAGCGAACGGTTGCCAGCGCCACCGAACGGCGCGATCTCGCCGCGGCTGCCATCACCGCGTCGGCCGATCACCGCGACATGGCGCGTCTCAGCGATGAACTGGCCAGCGCACAGGCAGCGCTCGACACGGCCGAAGAGGCCTGGCTCGAATTGGCCGCCGAGGCCGAATCACTCGGGTTGTCGGCCGAGTGAGGGGCGTTCGTGGAGCAGGCACTCCATCAACGCCACATCGAGCCATCGGTTGAACTTGCGGCCGGTTTGGCGTTCGATGCCCACCAACTGAAACCCGCAGCGGCTGTGCAACGCCCGAGACGCCGTTCCCGAAGCTTCGATA
>JBAXQV010000150.1:0-7892 GCA_037131575.1 Actinomycetota bacterium | reverse complement strand
GCGCGGTCGTGGATGATGAACCGCTCGAGCCTGGCGGCACCATGCTCGGGCAACCGAAGCTCGGCCCCGCCCACTTCGCCGAGGTCGCAGGGAAAGAAGGCCCAGCCCTGAGGCTCGGTGCCCCCGTCGTCGAGTCGTTCGTCGACCACCGCGCTCACCACCTTCGGCCCACCGTCGACGATGAAACTCACCAGATGCGATCGCCCGTCGGTGATGCCTGCCGCCGCCCCGGTACCGGTGCTGTGCAGTAGTTCGGTGCCGAACCCATCGGTGATGAACAGCTCCACCTCGCCGGCTTCCGTGACCGCGATCGAGTAGCCCTTGGTGATGGTGGCTGTGGTGGGTTCTTCGCCCAGCGCGGCGGTGACCTCCGAGAATGCTTCCACCAGGGTCTGCCGAGTTCCCGACGCTGCTGCGCCGAGGCGGAACTGCACCATCAGCGTGAACCCGCCGCGGGCACGTAGATCGGCCAACACCGGGGCCGCGACAGGAGTTGCATCGCCGGCCTGCCAGTGCACCACCACGGCATCGGTGGCCAGTCCCACGAGTTCGGGTTGGTGGCGGAGGTGTTCGATGAGCCGCGTATCCACCTCGTGGTAGCGAACAGCGAGCTTGTTCGACTCCACGTACGCGAGCGTGCCATCGGGAAGTTCGGCCCAGTCGGGGTAACCGGGCCCGTCGACGATGGCCCAATCGGGGTTCCAGTCGGGTCGTTCCTCGAACCCGGTTCCGTCCCAGTAGAGCGCAATCTCCGGCTGGGCCCAGGTGATGATGCCCGCCGCGGTGGCTCGCCCAACGGTGAGCCAGTACACACGGCGGCCCACGTAGCCCAGCCGGTCGGTGCGGCCGTTGTTGTAGTAGATGAGCACATATTCGGCGGTTCCGGTGGGCGACAACCCTCGCTGCCGATACGGGGTGATCGACCCGCGCGGGTTGCGCATCTCGTTCACCCCGCCGCCACCCACGGGCAACCCTTCGAACGTGAGCCAGAACGGGCTGTCCCACGTGGCCCCGCCATCACTCGAGTAGCTCGCTGCAAGCCGCCCGGTTTCCGCCCGCCACAGGGTGAACACCCGGCCGGGAATGTCGCCCACCTGCACAATGTGTGGCTCTTCACCCAGGCAGAGTTCACCGGCGGGCGCCTGCAGCCCGATGTCGCCCTCGGGCAGTGTCTCCCACAACGCGTCCGCCAGATCGTCGACATGCAGCAGGTTGCGACTGCGGAGGAAGAACACCTCGGAACCGGGCGTTTCACCCGCACCCTCGCGGGTCTTCTGGAACGCCATGTACACCGCACCGTCGATGACCGATGGCTTGTCGCACAGGAACATGCCCATCGTGCTGCCGCCCCATGGGTTGGCCCGGTCGATGCGCGTGCGCCGCACTGGAATGAGGTACCGGCGGTCGCCCCACGTGCGGCCGTAGTCGTCGCTCACGCGGAACCAGTAGCCCTCGTCGAGTTGCATGTCGGTGCGCTTCAGCGGGGTGAGGTGAGGGTCTGCCCCGGCGGGGTACTGCGAGCCGGGGTTCCAGCCGTAGAACACGAAGATCCGCTCACTGCCATCGGGCCGCGTGTGCACCAGCTGGTAACCGTCGTGGCTCTGCCGCTCGGGCGAATCGACGGGCGCCAGCGGTGTCCAACTCCGCCCCCGGTCGGTGCTCCGAGTTCCCAGTAGTTGCAGGCCGGGACCACCCTCGCGGTTCTCCGAGTGATGCAGGATCACCGAGAACGTGAGTGGCTCGCCGTTACGGCCGCCCACCACCACGATGTTCTGGCTGTCGTAGTAGCCATTGCGATCGCTCACCATGTGCCCGCCCTTCAGGTCGCGCGGGTCGACGCGCACCACGGGGGCGGGCAGTTCAGGTGGCATGCTCATCGCCCACAATCCTGGCAGTTGGGTCGACATGGGTGCTCCTCGACGGCATGCTGGTGGGGTGAGCGACGCGAATGCAACCTCGATGGAGATCATCAGGCTCATCGGCGTGTACGACGCCAACGGCACGCTGCGCGGCGAGATGGCCTACTGGGTGGGCGCCCGGCTCGGCAGGCGGCATTGCTCGCTGTGCGACATCACCCACGGCCTGTTCTCGCCCAAGGTCGAATGGAAGGCCTGCCAGGCCGGCCTACCGGTGCCCTTCGACACTTTCCACCTCAACGATCAACCGCACCATGTGCGCCTCGCCCTAGACGGTGTGGCGCCGGTGGTGGTGGCCGAGACAGCCGCCGGCATCGTGCCGCTGCTCGACCCCGCCACACTCGACGCCTGCGCCGGTTCCATCGACCACATGGTTGCCGCCCTCGAACGCACCATCGCCGAGCTCGGCCTGCTCTGGCCCACCGCCCAGGCATGACCGAGTCGCCCGCACGACTCAACCACTCAGGGTCGTTTCACCAACCGACTCGGCGAGCCTTTGCAGATTCGGCGGTCGCTTCAGCATCGCGTTCACTCTGGCGAAGCGCGTCGGTGGTGGGACCATCCCCGGCGAACGCCCCACGGTAATCAGTGAACGAGTCGGGGCAGCCGAGGGCTTTCAGGAAGGCGGAGCGCACTGCGTCGGGGTCGAGGTCGGTGACGACCTGGATCGACGAGGTCGGGTCGGGCGTGCCGCGCAGCCTGCCCTCGAACACCTCGTCGACATCGAACTGCATGGCCATCGGCGTCACCGTGAACAGGTGAGGTTGCACCAGGGTGAGCAGGGCCGCCGGGTCGTGCGCGGCGCTGATGTTGCGCGGGATGTTTGGGGCAACGCCGGCGAGCCACGTCCAGAACGTGTGCGCGTGCTCGGCCATCAACGCACCCAGCGGATGCGCGAGCGCGATACGAGCTACATCGGCCTGGTCGATGAGCACACGTATCGTCTGATCGAACGGCATAATCGTGATGTCCATGCCCGAGCGCAGCACCGCCTCGGTGGCCACGGCGTCGCACCGGAAGTTGTGCTCGGGCCAGTCGCTCTTGAACTCGCCGCCCATGATGAAGAGCCGGCCCACGTTGGTGCGGAATGCCGGGTCGCGTGCAATGGCGGTGGCGATGTTGGTGAGCGGGCCGATGGCCAAGATGTTCAGCGTGCCCGGCTCGCGGGCCGCCAGTTCGACGAGCACGTCGACGGCATCGCCGGAGGCGTAGCTCGCCTCGGCGATACCGGGAACACCGTCGCCTTCGTGGCCGGCCCACATGACCGGCCGACCACTGAGCGGTTGTTCGCACCCGGCGTGCACCGGCACGGTGATGTCCATCGCCCCCAGTACAGCGCTCACCATGCGGGCACGCAGGTCGGTATCGCCGTATACGGTGGTCACCGCTTCGAGGGCCACAGCGTCGAGGCGCGGCAGCATGGCCAGCGTCCACAGGTCGTCGACGTCGGTGCCGATGTCGGTGTCGATGACGAGGCGAGTGGGCATGGCAGCCGCGGGTCAGGCCCCGACGCGGATGAGTTTCTTGTTGACGAATTCGTCGGCGCCCCAGCGGCCCAGTTCGCGACCCGAACCCGAGCGCTTCACACCACCGAAGGGCAGTTCGGGGCTATCGGCACCCACGATGTTCACGTACACCATGCCGGCCTGAATGGCATCGGCCATACGGGCCGCCTGTTCGGCGTCGGTGGTGAACAGGTACGAGCCCAACCCGAACGGTGTGTCGTTGGCGAGGTCGATGGCTTCCGCTTCGCTGCTCACCTTGTGGATGATGGCCACAGGCCCGAACAACTCTTCGTTGTACGACGGGTTGTTGCGACTCATGTTGGTGAGCACACCGGGCGGGAAGTACGCACCCGAACGCTCGCCTGCCGACACCAGGGTGGCACCGCCGGCAACGGCCGCGTCCACTTGCGCGGCGAGCCGTTGGGCAGCGGCCAACGACGAGAGCGGCCCGATGGCGGTGTCGGGGTCGGTGGGTGCACCCACTTTGGTGGCCAGCACCGAGGCGGTGAACTTCTCGACGAACTCGTCGTACAGGCTGTCGATGACGATGAACCGCTTCGCTGCGTTGCAGGCCTGGCCGCAGTTGTCGACACGAGCGATGGTGGCCATGGCCACCGTGGCGTCGAGGTCGTCGGTGGAGAGCAGGATGAACGGGTCGGAGCCGCCGAGTTCGAGCACCACCTTCTTCAGGTGGCGGCCGGCGGTTTCAGCCACAGCCGCGCCTGCGCGCTCGGAGCCGGTGAGCGACACCCCCTGCACGATCGGGTTGGCGATGATGTCGGCCACTTGTTCGTTGGTGGCGTAGATGTTGGTGTAGGCGCCAGCAGGGAAACCGGCGTCGAGGTAGATCTGCTCGATGGCCGCAGCCGACTCAGGGCACTGCGGGGCGTGCTTCAACAGCACCGGGTTACCGATGATGAGGTTCGGGCCGGCGAACCGGGCCACCTGGTAGTAGGGGTAGTTCCACGGCATGATGCCCAGCAGCACACCGAGCGAACTCTTGCGCACGATGGCCGAACCCTGGCCACCCATCAGGGTGATCGGTTCGTCGGCGAGGAACTCGGCGGCATTGTCGGCATAGAACTGATAGATCGCAGCGCTGAAGCCGATTTCGCCCAGTGCATCAGCCGTGGGCTTGCCCATCTCGCGGGCGATGATCGCAGCAAGGTGATCCTGACGCTCGAGGTGCAGTTCGGCGACGCGGGCGATGAGCGCCGCACGCTCGGCCACCGTTGTGCTGCGCGACCACGTGCGATGGGTCTCATTCGCCTGCGCGATGGCCGCGGTCAACGCGCCATCGCTGATGGTGGGGTAGGTCTGGATGGTTTCCCCGGTGGACGGGTCCACTACTGCGTACATGCTCACGACTGATCTCGCCCTTCTTCGATCGTCGGCGCCCACATGCGGCGCCGTTGGCCCACACCGTACCCTCCGCGGAATCAGCGTGGTGCAGCCACCTCGGCGAGGGTGCGCAGGAAGCGGTCGTTCTCCTCGACGCTGCCGATGGTGATGCGGATGCCCTCGTTGCTGAACGGGCGGGTGACCACGCCACGCTTCTCCATGTCGAGGTACACGGCGTCGGTGTGGGCACCGAGCGGCAGGTACACGAAGTTCGCCTGGGCGTCGGGCATGGTCCAACCGGCTGCCTGCAGCGTGGCCACTACACGACGCCGTTCGTCGAGGATGCGGCCCACCCGTTGGTTGATCAGCGGTTCGTTGTCGATGGCGGCGATGGCGGCAGCCTGGGCGAGGCCGTTCACCGCGAACGGGAACAACGTCTTGTCGATCGATGCGATCACGTCGGGGTGGCCGATGGCGTAGCCCACACGGATGCCGGCGAGCCCGTGTGCTTTCGAGAACGTGCGCGTGACCACCACGTTGGGGTGGTGCGGCACGAGGTCGTGCACCGGGTCGCCGAACGACGGGTCGATGAACTCGCGGTACGCCTCGTCGATGACCACCACAGTGCTCGGGCTGATACCGGCGAGCAATTGCTCGAGCTCACTCACCCGCAGCGCCGTGCCCGTGGGGTTGTTGGGCGTGGCGAGCAGCACCATGCGGGTGTTCGGCGTGATGGCTTGCGCGAGCGCATCGAGGTCGAACGCGTGCTGGGCGGTGAGCGGTGTGGTCACTTCCCTGCCACCCATCAACTTCGTGTACACCGGGTACACCTCGAACGAGCGCCACGGGTACACCACCTCATCGCCGGCATCCACAAAGGTGAGGAACAGTTGCTGCAGCAGGCCCACCGAACCGGCACCCACGGTCACCCCGGCCACATCGACACCGAGCCACGAGGCCAGTCGCTCGCGCAACGCCGTGGCGCGATGGTCGGCGTAGCGGTGCGCGCCCTTGGCTGCTGCGGTGACCGCTTCCACGATGGCATCGAGCGGCGGCTCGGGGTTCTCGTTCGAGGCGAGCTTGATGGCGTTGGTGATGCCGTGCTCTTTCTCCGCCTGCGCCGCCCCCTTACCGGGGCGATAGGCGGGAAGGCTCTGAACGGCGGGGCGCGCAAGTGGGGTCACGGCTCGAACGTAGCCCGGTGGGCTGGCGAGGTTCACCTTGCGCGCCGTAGCGTCGATACACCGTTGGGCGGAGGAGAAGCCCGACCGGCCGTGGAACGCCATCGAGCGCGCCCGCCGCGGCTGATCGGCAGTAGGAGCGAACCGCGCCCGACGTTCAGGCGAAGCGGTAGCGGAGTTGTTCGCCGCTCTCGTCGACCGTGGCTTCGCCCGTGAGCCGGAGGTGTTCGAGGTGGGCGTAGGTCTCGCTCTCGGCCATCGAGCCCCACGACCGCTCCTGGAACAACACCTGCATGAACTCGTGCACGGTGCCGCTGCCGATCTCGCCGCTGGCGGTGCGCAGCGTGTCGAGGCGCTCGAGGTGGTGACGCTCGATCGCCGTGGCTCGACCCGCGAGGTCCTCGAACTCGAGGCCGTGCGCGGGCAGCACCGTCCGAACACCGTCGAAGGTCTTCATCAGTTCGAGGCTGTCGAAGAAGTCCTTGAGCGGATCGACCGTGGTGCCCAACCCGGAGATGTGCGGGGTGATGGTGGGCAGCACGTGATCGCCGCTGATCATCACTCCGCCCGCCGGGTCGTAGAGGCAGAGGTGATCGATCGTGTGACCGGGTGTATGGACCGCCACCCACTCGCGACCACCGAGCTCCATCACCTGGGCGTCCTCCACTCGACGAGTAGGGGTGGGTGTGGCGACGAAACGACCTGCCGCCTTGCGCATCGCCCAGTAGCGCAACCGCCGGGCGCGTGGAATCGAGTACGGGGCGCCTCCCCACGGGGTCTGCTTGGCGAACGGTCCGCGCCGCAGATCCTGGCCCTGCAACGACTCGATCTGGGCTTTCACCGGCCTGTCGATCACGTCCAGTTCGTCGGCGCTCTCCTGATCCTCTGCATCGGGGTCGAGGAAGGTGCGGAACGCCTTGTGGGTGATCACCTCGGCCCCGAAGCGCTTGCGGAACTGGCCGGCCTGCCCGAAGTGATCGGGGTGAGAATGGGTGATCACCACTGAGTGCACACGTTCGATGGCGAGACCACCCGCCTTCATGATCCGCTGCAGTTCGCGCCACGTCTTCGGGCCTGGCAGCCCCGGATCGACGAGCGTGATCCCGCGCGAGTCCTCCATCGCGTAGCAGTTCACATGGCCGAGGCCCGGCAGCGCGATGGGCAACTGCAGACGCAGGATCCCCGGCGCGACCTCCTCGATCCCCTCCCGCGGAGGCCGCCGCTCCTCGCGCACTGGCTTCGGCGCGGCATGCTCGTGGTCAGTCACGTTCTAGTCGTAGCGGAGATGACCGCCCCGGCCGAAGTCGCAGGGCGTCGCCGCAGCCTGGGCGGTGCGAGATCGGAAACAGTCCTGCGCGTCGACTTGCGAGCGAGTTCGACGCTGCGCCGCAGCAACTCGTCGAGCACCGCTCGGTCGATGTCGTCGAGCCGCTTGATGTAGAGGCAACCGACGCCTCGACGGTGGGGGCCGAGCGCCGTGAACGCCTCGGCCTCGATCTCGGTGTTCAGGTACAGAACGAGTTCGGTCTTGCGCGGCGAGAACCCGACGACCGGCCAAGCTCTCTCCTCGCCCCGGCTGCCGCGGTACGTGATGGCTCCGTAGCCGACGATCGACGCACCCCACATGATCGGCGACTCGCCAGTTATGGCCTGCAACATCGAGTCCACCGCACGGGCGTCGGTGCGGCGACGCTCGTTCGGGACGGCGACGAGGAACTCCTCGACGTTGGCATCAGTCGGACGGGTCTTCGGTTCAGCCATCGCCTCACACGCTATGCGCCAGGCGGGACCCGGCAAAGCGCTGCGCGCCGTCGCCGCTCTCGTAACGGTAGCGAACCTCGCCGATGCGCCGAACAACGGCGAAGGCCCGAACCATTCGGTTCGGGCCTTCCTTCGTGGCGGGGACAGGATTTGAACCTGTGACCTTCGGGTTATGAGCCCGACGAGCT
>JBAXQV010000149.1:0-7960 GCA_037131575.1 Actinomycetota bacterium | reverse complement strand
ACATGGTGGTGGGCCTCGAAGTGGTGCTCGCCGACGGCAGCGGGTGCGCCGCCGGTGCGCACGACGCTGCCGTCGGCGAGCACCACTTCGAGGCCCACCACCATGTCTTCGATCTTGCCGTAGCGAGTACTGAACTGGCCGGCGCCGCGGCACGCAACCCAACCGCCCACGGTGGCGATGTCGAAGCTCTGGGGGAAGTGCCCCACCGACACGCCGTGCGTGGCGAGCACTGCTTCCAGATCGGGGCCGAACGTGCCCGGCAGCACTTCCACCACACCCGACACCTCATCGACAGCAACAACACCGGCCAACTGGGTGAGGTCGAGCACCACACCACCGAACACGGGCACCGAGGCACCACATACACCGCTGCGTCCGCCTGCTGCGGTGACCGGCACACGCGCCTCATTGCAGGCCGCCAACACTGCTGCCACCTCGGCCGTGCTGCGCGGGGTGCACACCGCGGCAGCAACCTGCGGAGCGTCGCCGGCGAGCGCCCAGTGCATGGCCAACGGCCACCAGTCGCGACTGGTCTCGGCACGCACCACGAGATCGGTGTTGGTGGCGCACGCTGCCTGGAGTTGTGCGAGCAACGCCGCCGGCACGGCCACCGTGGTGCTGCGCAAGTGTGCGCCCGTTCCCGTGAGTTCGATGCCCGGTGTGGCCTGGGTGGGCTGATGGGGCGTGGGGTGCTGGGCGGTGGTCATGCGTCTCCGGTGGTGGATGCGATCAGTTCGGCTTCGGTGACGTGCTCGGCAGCGGCTTCGTCGGCGCACAGCGAACGGAACTGGGCCACCTGGCGGGCGGTCTCGACAGCGTCCCAGCCGAGGTGCGCAGCGATGAGGGCGGCCACCGCAGGCGCTGCCGCCAAGGTGGCATCACGGTCGAGTAGCCGGGCGCGAGTGCGACGCGTCAGCACATCGTCGAGCGTGAGGGCCATCTCGTGGCGCACCGCGTAGACGGCCTCGGCGCGCAGGTAGGGCAGGCCCGCCACCAGTGGTTCGAGCAAGGTGGCGTCGTCGTTCGCCAGGGCGATCACGGCGGGGCTCAGGCTGCCGTGCCGGGCGAACAGGTCGGCATCGTCGCGCCCCTTGGCCTTTGCTGCACCGAGCAGCGCGAATCGCTTGGTGGCGCACTTGCCCGGCTTCGCCGGTTTGCCGAACACGCCGGGCTTGCCACGGGCCTCGATGATGCGCTTCACCACCACGTCGACGGTGTCTTCGGCCATCTCGCGATAGGTGGTGAGCTTTCCGCCGGTGACGGTGACCACGCCGTGTTCGTTGGTGGTGACGGCGTGGCGGCGCGACAGGTCGGCGGTGCGGCCATCGCCCGAGGCCTTCACCAGTGGCCGCAAACCGGCCCACACGCCGGTGATGTCGGCTTCAGTGATAGGGCCGCGCGAGCCGGTGGTCACCGACGCATTGAGGGCACGCAGGACGTAGGCGATGTCTTCGGCCGTGCACTGTGGGTTGTCGAGCGGGCCGCTGTAGTCGGTGTCGGTGGTGCCCACGTAGGTGTGCCGGAAGGTGCCGTCGCCCAATGGGCCCCACGGCACGAGGAACAGGCTGCGCTTGTCTTTCGGAACAGGAATGACCACAGCGATGTCGTTGCGCACCAAGTGCCACGGCACGGTGACGTGCACGCCTTTGGCGGGGCGAATGCTGTCGGGGTCGGCGCCTTCGTCGAGCGCGCGCACGGCGTCGGCCCACACGCCTGCGGCGTTCACCACCTGCTGCGCGCGCACGGTGAAGCGCCGCCCGTCGGCTTCCACGCCCACCAGGAAGCCGCCCTTGTCGTCGCGAGCTTGGGCGACCGACACCACGTCGCACCCGTTGGCCACTGCGGCGCCGCGGTCGGCGGCAGTGCGTGCCACAGTGAGCACCAGGCGTGCATCGTCGACCGCTGCGTCGTAATACAGATAGGCGGCGAGCACGCGTTCGGCCGGCATGGTGGGCATGTGCGCCACGGCAGCGTTGCTCTTCAAACGGCGATGCAGTTTGCCGATACGCCACCCGCCGGTGAGGTCGTACATCCACATCGCCGAACCGAGCGCACGGGCGATCTTGCGGTTCACCACGCTCTTGGTCTGCTCGTCGCCGGGCTTGGTGGGCTTGCCGAGGATGGGGATCATGAACGGCATCACGCTCACCAGGTGCGGCGCGTTGCGGCGCAGTCGTTGCCGTTCGCGCAGTGCTTCGTACACGAGGCGAACTTCGCCCTGCTGCAGGTAGCGCAGGCCGCCGTGCACCAATTTTGAACTCTTCGACGAGGTGCCCGAAGCGAAGTCGTCGCGCTCGATGAGCGCCGTGCGCAACCCACGGGTGACCGCGTCGAGCGCCACACCGGCACCCGTGATGCCGCCGCCCACCACCACCACGTCGAACTCGTCGTATTCGAGCCGGGCGAGCATGTCGACACGGTCGAACGGAGGGGGAGTGATCACGCGATGCATCCTAGGGAGAACCGCTCGCGCGAGCAGTGCGATGACATGCGTCACTCTCAATCTGCAGTACTTGCTAATCAGCAATCGTTGCAGATACTCTTCGAGCGTGCGCACACCGACCGAGCTCACCGCTGCTTTTCGGGCCCAGGGCCTGAAGATCACGCCGCAGCGGCAACTGCTGTTCCGGTTGTTGCACGGTAATAGCGCGCATCCGTCGGCCGATGCGTTGTACGCAGCCGCCAGCGAGCAGATGCCCGGCATCTCGTTGCGCACCGTGTACCAAACGCTCAACGACCTCGTGTCGATGGGCGAACTCGCGCAGATCGACTTCGTGGCCGGTTCGGCTCGGTTCGACCCCAACGTGGGCGACCATCAGCATGTGGTGTGCGATAGCTGTGGCGAGGTGCGCGATGTGTACCTCGACGGTGTCGATGTGCTGAACACCGTCGCCCAGCCGGCGGTGCACGGCCTCGACGGTTTCGACGTCGCTACCGCCACCATCGTGTTCCACGGTCGCTGCGCGCGCTGTGGCGAACGCGACTGAACGCTCTCCAACCCTTCTTCACGATCCACCCTTCTCCCACAACCAACAAGGAGCACCCACCATGAGCCTCCACGGCACCAAGACCCACGAAAACCTGAAGGAAGCCTTCGCCGGCGAGAGCCAGGCCAACCGCCGCTATCTGTGGTTCGCCCAAAAGGCCGACGTCGAGGGCTACCCCGATGCCGCCGCGCTGTTCCGCTCGGTCGCCGAAGGTGAAACCGGCCACGCCCATGGCCACCTCGAGTTCCTCGCCCAGGTGGGCGACCCCGCCACCGGCGAGCCCATCGGCGAAACCGAAGACAACTTCAAGGCGTCGATCGCTGGCGAGACCTATGAGTACACCCAGATGTACCCGGGCTTCGCCAAGACCGCTCGCGACGAGGGCCTCTCCGAAATCGCCGACTGGTTCGAAACCCTCGCCCGCGCCGAGAAGAGCCACGCTGGCCGTTTCCAGCAGGGCCTCGACAGCCTGAGCTGATCAACCTGTTTCGCGCGGGTCGGTGCAACACACCGGCCCGCGCGAAGCTCTCTCCGCCATGAGCACCATCTACGACCCCAAGCACCCGCTCTATCTCGACGAAGCCGACGTTCGCGGTGAACTCACTCGCGTGTACGACCTGTGCCACGGGTGTCGGTTGTGCTTCAAGTACTGCAGCTCGTTTCCCACGCTGTTCGAGTTCATCGACCGGCACGACGACCAAGACGCGGGCCGCCTCACCCCGGCTCAGCAAGATCAGGTCATCGACGAGTGCTTCCAGTGCAAGCTCTGCTACGTCAACTGCCCGTACATCCCTGAGCTGCACGAATGGGCGCTCGACTTCCCGCGGCTCATGCTGCGTGCCGATGCAATGCGTTACGACACCAAGCAGGTGGACCTGCGCGATCGGCTCACCACCAACGTGATGGGCCGCACCGATGCGATGGGCACCATGGCCAGCCTCACGGCCCCGGTGGCCAACAAGGTGGTCGCTGCGCCAGCCGGTTCGCTCATCCGTAAAGCCGTCGAGAAAGTGGCCGGTGTGTCGAGTGTGCGACTGCTGCCACCGTATGCCCGCCAGCGTTTCTCCACCTGGTTCAACAAGCGACCCAAGGTGCGCATCAACAAGCGCCAGGGCCGCGTCGCAGTGTTCCCCACCTGTCTCGTCGAGTACCAGAAACCCGATATCGGGCACGACCTGGTGAAGGTGTACGAACGCAATGGCATCGAATGTTCGTTGGCCGAAGGTGCCGGTTGTTGCGGGGCGCCGTTCCTGCACAGCGGCGACCTCGACCAGTTCACCAAGATCGCCGAGAAGAACGTGAAGGCGCTCGCCAAGTCGGTGCGGCAGGGCAAAGACATCGTGGTGCCCCAACCCACGTGCGGCTATGTGCTGAAGAAGGACTACCTCGACTACGTGGGTGGTGCCGACGCGCAGTTGGTGGCCGAGCACACCTTCGACTCGTCGGAGTACCTCATGAAGGTGCACAAGGCCGAGGGGAGCACCCTCGACACCGAGTTCACCGGCGATGTGCCCGAAACCATCACCTACCACGTGCCGTGCCACCTGAAGGCCCAGAACATCGGGCTGAAGAGCCGCGATCTCATGAAGCTCACCGGCGCCAAGGTGAAGCTCGTGCAGCAGTGCAGCGGTATCGATGGCATGTGGGGTCTGCGCGCCGAGAACGCCGAACTGTCACTGCCCATTGCCCAAAAGCTCGGCGACGAGATTCGCCGCGCCAATGGCGATGCCGTGGCAGGCGATTGCCATCTGGCCAATACGGCCATTGCCGAACAGACCGGGGAGAACCCGCAGCATCCGCTGCAAGTGGTGGCCCGGGCCTACGGCATCCCCCACGAACCCACTCGCTGAACCGTCCGGTTCGGCGCGCGGGCAACCCACCCCCCGGAGGTTCCCCCATGTCGTTGCAACCCGTCGCATCACGCAAACTCACGCTCGCCGACATTCTCGACACGCGTGCTTACGAACGTCAGCGTGCCGATATCCGCGCCGCGATGATCGACCTCAAACAACGTCGCCGGGTGGCGCTGGGCACCATCGTGACGTTGATGTTCGAGAACCGCGACACTGTGCGCCACCAGATTCACGAGATGGCCCGTGTGGAGCATCTCGTGACCGATGCAGCCATTCAAGAAGAGCTCGACATCTACAACCCGATGGTTCCCGAACCGGGTCAATTGTGCGCCACATTGTTCATCGAACTCACCAGCGACGACCAGATTCGCGAATGGTTGCCGAAGTTGGTGGGTATCGAGCAGAGCGTGGTGTTCCGCCTACCCGATGGTTCCGAGGCCCGCTCGATCACCGAAGCGCAGCATGCATCGCAGCTCACCCGGGCCGACGTCACTGCCGCCGTGCACTACATCCGCTTCGAGTTCACCCCCGAACAGGTGGCCGCTTTCGACGGGTCGGTGATTCTGGCGGTGGATCATCCGAACTATGGCGAAGAGATCGAACTGCTTCCGGCCACGGTGGCCGAGCTGCGCGGCGACCTCACGGCCTGAGTCGCGATTCGGAAACAATTGGTAACAATTTGCCCCTAGCCAAGAGGGCTGGATGGCTCTAGATTCTGCCCCGTGCGGCTGGTTGTCCACGCACAACGACTACATGGGGGTCGAACGTCGTGTCAGGCAAGGAAATCCTCTGGCGAGAGCTCGGGGCATGTCGAGGCCTAGAACCAAGCATCTTCTTTCCGGATGAAGATGAGGATGCAACGCCTGCGAAGGAGGTGTGCGCCGACTGCCGAGTGAGGGTCTCGTGCCTTGAACATGCGCTCACCATTCGCGAAAAGCAGGGCGTGTGGGGCGGCGCCACCGAGCGCGAACGGCGGCGCATCATCCGCCAGCGTCGCAAAACGGCCTGACTGCCACGGCCGGGCATTCACTAGCCTGCCCGATATGAGTTCACTTCTCGACCCGTACGGCGGGTGGCCAACCCTGCTCACCGACCTGCTCGATCGGCGCGATCTGCCTGCCGCGACGGCGCGGGCTGCCATGGCAACCATCTTGGCGGGCGACGCCACACCAGCGCAGCTCATTGGCTTCGTGGTGGCTTTGCGGGCCAAGGGGGAGACGCCCGAAGAGCTGTCGGGGCTGCTCGACGCCGTGCTGGCAGCAGCCACCATCGTGCCACTGCCCGATGCGTTACGCAGCCAAGCCATCGATGTGGTGGGTACCGGCGGCGACCGCAGCCATTCGATCAACGTGTCCACCATGTCGGCAATCGTGGCGGCCGGCGCCGGTGTGCCGGTGTGCAAGCACGGGGCACGGGCGGCTTCGTCGAAGTGCGGTACGGCCGATGTGCTCGAAGCCTTGGGAATCGCCGTCGACCTACCGCCCGAAGGCGTGCTGCGCTGTGTGGAGGAAGCCGGTATCGGGTTCTGCCTCGCGCCGAGCTATCACCCGGCGTTCCGTTTCGCCGCGCCGAGCCGTCGCGAAATCGGCATCCCCACCGTGTTCAACTTGCTCGGGCCGATGGCCAACCCGGGGCGGGTTCGCCGTCAACTCATCGGTGTGGCCAACCCGGCCGTGGCCGAGCGGATGCTGGCCTCGCTACGGATCCACGGTTCCGAAAAGGCGTGGGTGGTGCATGGCAACGGGCTCGACGAACTCACCACCACCGGTTCATCCACGGTGCTCGCGTTGGAAGACGGCCATGTGCGCACGTTCACCGTCGACCCGGTGGAACTGGGGTTGGCGCCTGCCATTCCCGACGAGTTGGTGGGTGGCGAACCGGCCGAGAATGCCGATGCCGTGCGACGTGTGATGGCCGGCGAACACGGCGCGCATCGGAACATCGTGGTGCTCAATGCAGGGGCGGCGTTGGTGGTGGCCGATCGCGCCGCGTCGCTGCCGGAAGGTATCGCCATGGCAGCGGAGGCCATCGACTCGGGTGCGGCGGCGGCAGCACTGCAGCGCTTCATCGATGTGTCGCAGCAGGCCAAGGCTGCCGCCGCGGCGAGCAGTTCTGCATCGTGATCGTTCGCGTTCCAGGTTCATCGGCCAACCTCGGGCCCGGCTTCGACGTGCTCGGGCTGGCAGTGTCGTTGGGTGTGGAGATGGGTGTCGTCGAGGGCGACTTTCCCGACCATGCGCGTCCGCTCGACGACCACCATCCCGGCACCATTGCCTTCCGTCGGGCCGGTGGTGAGGGTGCGTTGTGGGAGCGTTCATCGCTTCCCGTGGGGCGTGGGCTCGGCTTCAGCGGGGCTGTGCGCGTGGGTGGCGCGATGTTGGCCGAGGCGCAGCGCGCTGGCCGCGACACCGAACGGGTGATGGCACGACGTGACGCCGTGTTCGCGTTGGCCGCCGAACTCGAGGGGCATCCCGACAACGTGGCTGCATCGGTGTTCGGCGGGGTAGTGGCCACTGCTGCGGGCCGGGTGGTGCACGTGCCATTGGCTGTCGACCCGGTAGTGGTGGTGTGGATTCCGTCGTTCGTCACCAAGACCGATGAATCGCGGCGCCGCCTTCCCGACGTGGTGCCGTTCAGCGATGCTGTGTTCAACGTGGGTCGCACTGCGCTGTTGGTGGCAGCATTGGCAGCGGGCGATGTCGACGCCTTGCGCGACGCCACGGCCGACCGGTTGCACCAAGATCGCCGGCTCGAAGTGGCGCAGCCCACGCGGGTAGCCATGGAGGCTGCCATCGAGGCGGGCGCGTGGTGCACCTGGTTGTCGGGCAGTGGGCCCACCATGGCCGCCATGTGTGCCGTCGGCGATGCCGATGCGGTCATCGCCGCGTTGCCCGACGATGGTGCGGCGCGCGCCCTGCGCATCGATCACGACGGTGCCCGTATCGAGCACTCGTAGACTGGGCGTATGGCGGCCGACGGAATCATCCCCGATCGGCTCCTCGTGTCGGCACTCGAGTTCGCCATGGGGCAGGCGTTGTTGGGTGCACGCCAGGCACCGCCGCAGCCATATCCCACAGGGTTGCGGAAGTACCTGAAGGATGCTCGGTTGAAGCCCAAAGC
>JBAXQV010000148.1:0-8009 GCA_037131575.1 Actinomycetota bacterium | reverse complement strand
CCGACTCGGATACGGTGAGGGGGGTATGCCGATCCATTTGCGTGCTGAACCGTCCGATTACGCCCCCGCCGTGTTGGTGCCAGGCGACCCCAAGCGGGCGAAGTACATCGCCGAGCACTACTTCGACCCGGGCGCCCGTTTGGTGAACGACGAGCGCGGCATGCTCGGCTTCACCGGCACCTTCCAGGGTCGTCCGATCAGCGTGCAGAGCGTGGGCATGGGCGGCGCCAGTGCCGCCATCTACTACACCGAGTTGGCGCAATTCCTCGGCGCCAAGCGCATCGTGCGCGTCGGCACCGCAGGCGGCCTGAAGCCCGGGCTACGCATGGCCGACACCGTGGTGGCTGTCAGCGCCACCGCCGACGACCCGATGGTGAGCCTGCTCACCGATGGTGAAGCCCACGCCCCCACTGCCGACTACCGGCTCGTGGAACTGGCCGCCCGCCTGGCTCGCGAGCGTGGCGCCACCGTGCACGTGGGCCCCATCGTGACCAGCGCCATCTTCTACGACCGCCGCGAGGGCATCATGCAGCGCTGGCGCGATCGCGGGCACGTGGCCGTGGAAATGGAAGCTGCCATTCTCTACACCCTGGCCGCCATCCACGGGTTCGAGGCAGTGGCGATGATGACCATCAGCGACCTCATCGCCTCGGAAACCGAGACCGAGCGCATCAGCGACGAAGAACTCCAAACCGGTGTCGACCGGATGATGACCGTCGCCTGCGAAGTGGCAGTGGCCGACCTGTAACCAGGCTCAGGCCGGGCGCACCATCGCCAGTGCCAGGCGGGCATCGGCCGCGGCGTGCACCGTGGGCAGGCTGCCCTCATCGGCCAGTACGGCCTCGAAGCGGCGCAACTGCTCGCCCGCCACCTCCACCGTGCCAGCCAGTACCACCAGGGCCACACACGACGCACCCGGGTCGATGTGTCGGGTACCGGTGGGTTCCACCACCACCAGTTCGCCCACAGCAACGCCACGGCGCACCATGAGGTTGATGTCGACCACCGGCCCTTCGAGCAGCCGACAGTGCGTGAGGGCTGCACCGTCGAAGGCGAACGCAGGCGTCGACGCGTCGAGCGCCACGGGCGTGACCCCCTCGACCTCGAGTTGCATGCCTGCGCCCGAAGCGACCGCAATGAAGCGGTCGATACCGGGCAGGGTGGAGAACGGCCCGTTGGTTGTCACATCGGCGAGGCTCAGGCGCCACACCCATTGATCATCGTCGGGGGCGCGAGCAATAACGGCCGTGGCACCCTGGCCGTTGGCCCAACGCTCGCGCCTATGTTCGCCGACTCGACGAATGATCATGGCAACAGCAACCCGGTGCGGCCCACCGGCCGAATCAGATGAGGCCGAGCTCGCGCACGGCGTCGCGCTCTTCGGCCAGCTCGGCCGTAGAGGCATCGATCTTGCCGCGTGAGTACTCGTCGATGTCGAGACCCTGCACGATGGAGTACTCGCCGTTCTTGCACACGCACGGGAAGCTCGAGATGAGGCCTTCGGGCACACCGTATGAACCATCGCTCGGGATGGCCATGCTCACCCAGTCGCCTTCGGCGGTACCGAGCGCCCACGAGCGGATGTGATCGACAGCGGCGTTGGCTGCCGACGCCGCCGACGACGCACCACGGGCTTCGATGATGGCCGCGCCGCGCTTGGCAACGGTGGGGATGTAGGTGCTGTCGACCCAGGCGTGATCGTTCACGAGTTGGTAGGCGTTCTGGCCCTTCACCTTGGCGTGGAACAGGTCGGGGTACTGAGTGACCGAGTGGTTGCCCCAGATGGTCATGTTGGTGACATCGGTGACGGCTGCGCCCGTACGTGCTGCGAGCTGGCTGACAGCGCGGTTGTGGTCGAGCCGAGTCATGGCCGTGAAGCGACCCGGGGCAAGATCGGGTGCGTTCTGCTGGGCGATGAGCGCGTTGGTGTTGGCGGGGTTGCCCACCACGAGCACCTTCACATCCTTCTTCGCGCTGGCGCTGAGGGCCTGGCCCTGGGGCTTGAAGATGCCACCGTTGGCGCTGAGCAGGTCGCTGCGCTCCATACCGGCCTTACGCGGCATGGCGCCCACCAGCATGGCCACGTCGGCATCGCCGAAGGCAACATTCGCGTCGTCGGTGCACACCACGCCGGCGAGCAACGGGAAGGCACAGTCGTCGAGCTCCATGCGCACACCCTCGAGCGCCTTCAGGGCAGGCGTGATCTCGAGCAATTGCAAGATGACGGGCGTATCGGGCCCGAGCATCGAACCCGAGGCAATTCGGAACAACAGGCTGTAGCCGATTTGGCCGGCAGCACCAGTAACAGCAACACGTACGGGGGTGGTCATGGCACCGAGCGTATGCCCTCGCAGCCCCGCGCGAGAAGCCGGTCGCGGGGGTGGCGGGCCAACCCGCCTGTCAGCCCACCGGCTGGATGAGCTCGCGGTGGCCGGTGATGTCGAAGATGAAGTTGGCGTAGGTCTGTTTGGCGGCCTTCGTGTTGAGGTGAATGCCATCGTTCGACATGCCCGGCACCTGACCGCTAGTGACCAATCCATCCCAGTCGAGCACCTTCACATTCGGATACTTGCTGGGCAAGCCGAAGATGAGGGCATTGTTCGGGGCGATCCAGCGCCTGGGGTGCTCGGGCGTCGATGGGGCATGCACGGTGAGGAACACCACCAGCGGATGCTCAGCTGCAGGCAGATAGCTCATGATGCGGTCGTAGGTTTCCTGCGCCACCGGACCATTGGTGCCCACCTGGATGACCACGATGTCGCCGAGTTGACCGCCCGCAGCCAACTGGCCGACGACATCGGCCGACGCCTGCCCTTGCCTGCTCTCCGCCGCGTTCACCAGGTATCCGCCGGCCTGCAGGTTGAGCGTGGCGCCGAGCATCACCGATTCGCCGATCGTGTACGGCGCACGCTGAGCTGGCGGCACCGTGGTGGTTGGTGCCGGTGTGGTGGGCGGGTCGGTGGGTGCCGGGGCCGTGGTGGGTGCGCCTGCGATGGTGGTGGCTGACGGATCGACAGTGGCGGCCACAGTGGCCACAGTGGTCACTGGGGCACTTGGCTCCGAGGGGACTGTGCTCTGCGTTGCGATGGCTTCTTTGCCCGCCTCGCTGGCGCATTCCACCTCACCGACACAACGGTTGGGGGCCAAGGCAACGCTGATACCGGCGCCCACCACGAGCACACCCACCACAGCACCGCCGATCACCAGCTGCCGACGGCGTGCCAGTGCTTGCGCATTCGGGCGACGACGATCGCCACGGAACCACGCGCTCAGGGCGCCACGGCGAATGGGCATTTCGATGAAGCGATAACTCGCTTCGGTGATGGGCACGGTGATGGCCATGGCCAACAGGAACTTGGGCAGGGTGAGCAACACGCCCGCCTGACCGCGGATGATTTGGTAGATCGGCCAGTGATACAGGTACAGGCCGTAACTGCGCGTGCCCACCCAGCTGAACACCGGGTTCCCCAACAATCGGCCCGCCATGGCGTCGCGATGGGTGACCGCACTGATCATCAACACGGTGGCAATGCCAGCAAGGAACAGCCCGCCACGGAACAGCAGTGGGTCGAACTTCGAACCGGTGAGCATGTTGTCGGCAGGGTCGGCGAGATGCACACCCCACATCAACAGACCCAGGATGAGCACTCCACCAAGCGCCACGAGGTCGAGTTGACGCCCCTTGTCGCGCATGGGGCCACGGATCACGGCGAACGGCCGCCAGATCATGGCGAAGGCAGCACCGAGCATCAACCCACCGGCACGGGTGATGGTGCTCAGGTAGAGCGTGTCGTTGATGCTGATGCAACGACCAGCGATGATCCAGTAGCCGTGCGAACGGCCAGGAGCACACGTCGAGTCGATATCGCCCGAGACGAACAGCACGGCCATGAGCACGTTGATGGCCACCGCCACACCGAACAACCACATCGCCACTCGCGGCAATTGCTTGCCGGCACGACGCAAGATCACGAGCATCACCAGCGGCCAGATGATGTAGAACTGCTCCTCCACCGCCAGCGACCAGAGGTGCCGCAACGGTGCGAACGCCTCGTTGGCCGTGTACCCCGCACCCACCCAGATCTGGTACCAGTTGCTCACGTAGGCGATGCCTGCAATCACATCGCCGCGGATGCGTCCCTGGGCGATTCGCTTGAAGAAGGCCACGTACACGATGAGCGCCGCCAGCATCACGTACAAGGCCGGCAGCAGCCGTCGGAAGCGGCGCTTCCAAAATCCCTTCAGGTCGATGCGGTCGTTGCGTTCGTGCTCGGCGATGAGCAGCAGTGTGATGAGGTAGCCCGAGATCACGAAGAACACCTCGACCCCGAGGAACCCACCGTGCAGCCAGGTTCGGTTCGCGTGGTACACCATCACGGCCACCACGGCGAGCGCGCGCATACCGTCGAGTCCCGGCATCTGCGGGACACGACTGATCTGCCCTCGGGGTGTGCGCTGTGGAGACCGCTCGGTCATTGGCCTGAGAGTCTGCCAGTTCCTGGGGCCGACGCGATGCCAGCGGCCTTCGATTGGCTCACAGTTGCAGCGATTTCACCTCGAGGAACTCCTCGAGGCCGAACGTGCCTGCTTCACGACCCAAACCACTCTGCTTGTAGCCACCGAACGGAGCCATCACGTTGAAGGCCCCGCCGTTCACTTCCACCTGCCCGGCACGAATACGGCGAGCCACACGCTGGGCACGCTCGGCGTCGCCACTCCACACCCCACCGGCCAGGCCGTAGATGGTGTCGTTGGCGATTGCGATGGCTTCGTCCTCGGTGTCGTAGGGCATGATGCTGAGCACCGGCCCGAAGATCTCTTCACGAGCGATGGTCATGGTGGGCGTGACGTTCGAGAACACCGTGGGCTGCACGAAGTAGCCCTGCTCGAGGCCTTCGGGTGCCGCGGTACCGCCCGCTACCAGCGTGGCACCTTCGTCGATACCGGTTTGGATGAAGCCACGCACGCGATCGCGTTGGGCGGCCGACACGAGCGGCCCCAACCGGGTGCTGGCCCCGAACGGGTCGCCGGGGGCGAAAGCCGCCGCCGCGGCGGCAGCGATCTGCTCGACCTCGGCAAGGCGTTCGCGCGGCACGATCATGCGCGTGAGCGCCGTACAGGTCTGCCCCGAGTTGAGGAAGCATTTGCCCACACCGTCGGCCACGGCCTTGGCAAGGTCGGCATCGTCGAGGATGACGTTGGGGCTCTTGCCGCCGAGTTCGAGCGACACCTTCTTCACGGTCTGCGCCGCCACTTCGGCAACGCGTTTGCCGGCCCGGGTGGAACCGGTGAAGCTCACCATGTCGACATCGGCGTGTGCGGCAATGGCCTCACCCACCACCGGGCCGATACCGGTGACGAGGTTGAACACACCGGCGGGCAGGCCGGCTTCGTGCACCACCTCGGCGAGGATGAACGCGTTGATTGGCGCCACTTCGCTCGGCTTCAGCACCACCGTGTTGCCCGCTGCGAGCGCAGGGGCCACCTTCAGCGCGATCTGGTGCAACGGGTAGTTCCAAGGGGTGATGCAACCCACCACACCGATGGCCTCGCGCACCACCAGCGAGTTGCCCACCTGTGTCTCGAACTCGTAGCTGCTCAGCAGGCCGGCGGCGATTTGGAAGTTGGCCTTGGGCAGGCCGGCCTGGATGGCCTTGGCCAACTTCAGCGGCATGCCCACTTCACGGGCGATGGTTTCGGCGATCTCGTCGGTGCGCGCCTCGAGCCCGGCGTGGATCTTCATGAGGTAGCCCGCACGGTCGGCGGCGCTCAGCGCGCTCCAGGCCGGGAAGGCGGCCTTGGCCGCAGCCACGGCAGCGTCGACATCGGCGGCCGCACCATTGGGGATGCTGGCGATCACCTCTTCGGTGGCCGAGTTGGTGACCTCGAGTGTGCCCTGGCCCGCTGAAGGGACCCAGGCTCCGTTGATGTAGATGTTGTCGTATGCGCGCATGGCCCGACCCTAGGGGGCACCGGTGCACGAGGGTGAAACCGAACGTCAGTGGCGGAAGTGCCGCTCGCCGGTGAACACCATGGCAATACCGTGTTCGTCGGCGGCGGCGATGACCTCGGCATCGCGCACACTGCCGCCCGGTTGGATGACGGCCCGCACCCCAGCCGCCGCCACCGTGTCGAGGCCGTCGCGGAACGGGAAGAACGCGTCGCTGGCACACACCCCACCGCCGGCCCGGCCAGCGGCTCGATCGGTTGCGATGCGCGCCGAGTCGAGTCGGTTCTGCTGCCCCGCGCCGATGCCCACCGCCTGCCCCTGGTGCACGTACACAATGGCGTTACTGCTCACTGCGGCGCACACCTGCCAGGCCATCTCGAGATCGGCCCACTGGGCAGTGGTGGGCTGGGCGGCGGTGACCACACGCCAGGTCGACCGGTCGACCGACACCACGTCGATGTGCTGCACCAGCAGGCCGCCGTCGATGGAACGCATGTCGAACTCGGCACCATACGGGGCCGGCCCCGACAGCACGCGCAGGTTGGCCTTCACGGCGAGGGTGTCGAGTGCAGCGGCATCGAACGACGGCGCCACCACCACTTCGGTGAATACCGGCGCCAAGGCTTCGGCAAGGTCGGCCGGCACCGGCCGGTTGAGCGCCACGATGCCACCGAACGCGCTGACCGGGTCGCAGGCATTGGCCAACCGGTAGGCCTCGGCGATGGTGCCTGCCACGGCCACACCGCACGGGTTGGCGTGCTTCACGATCACGCACGCCGGTTCGCTGAAACGGTGCACCAGCCTCCACGCTGCCTCGGTGTCGTAGAGGTTGAGGTAACTCAGCGCCTTGCCACCGTGCTGCACCGCGTCGTCCCACCAACTCTGCCCACCATCGTGGCGATACCGCGCACCCTGTTGATGCGGGTTCTCGCCGTATCGCAGCGGTTGGGCGCGATGGAGTGACAGGTGCACACGCTCGGGAAGGTCGTCGGCATCGGTGTCGGTGGCTTCGAACCAGTTCGCTATCTGCGCGTCGTACTGAGCGATGGTGTTGAACGCTGCCCGCGCCAAGCGGCGGCGCGTGGCTGCGCTCACGGCGCCGTTGGTTGTGATCTCGGCCAACACCTCGCCGTAGTGCTCAGGGTTCACCACTACGGCCACATGCGCGTGGTTCTTCGCCGCAGCCCGCACCATGGCCGGGCCACCGATGTCGATCAGTTCGATGCTCGGGTCGCTGGCGAACGGGTAGAGATTCACCACCACCAGGTCGATGGCCTCGATGCCGTACTGGGCCATATCGGCCTGATGCGCCGGGTTGGTGGGGTCGGCCAACAAGCCGCCGTGCACCGTCGGGTGCAGGGTGACCACACGGTGGTCGAGAATGGCCGGCACTCCGGTGAGGCTCGCCACATCGGTGACATCGAGGCCCGCCTCGGCGATGACGCGAGCGGTTCCGCCGCTCGACACGAGCCGCCAACCAGCAGCGCTGAGCCCCGCCGCCAACTCGACGATGCCGGTCTTGTCGAATACCGAGAGCAGGGCGGTGGGCACGGCCTCAGGGTAGCGACACAAGGCCGTATCGACCGATGTGCGCACGGTGGTACGTTCGCTCCAACGCGGGCATCGGCCGGGGTGGCTGATCTCCTCACCAACATGAAGGAGCCATCGTGGATCTCACCGGATTGAAGCGCAGCGACTGGTTGAAACTCGGAGGTGGGGCCCTGTTCTTCATGGCCGGCTTCCTCGATTGGTGGTCGTTGGGCGAGAGCGTTGTGTGCCCGATTTCCATGGCGGGCCTCGGCGACTACTTCGGCACGGTGGGCATCGCCTGGCTCATCTTCGTGGCCATCGCCGTGCTCACGGTGCTGCTCCACACCAACAAGCTGAAGCTCCCACCCAGCATCCCCACCACACTGCTGTTCGTCCTCGCCTCGGCACTGGGCTTCGTGTTGACACTGTTCCGTTTCCTCTTCGACGGCGTCAGCGGTGTCACGCTCGACCGCGGCTCGGGCGCCTGGATCGGCCTGCTCGGTGCCGCCGCCGTGGTTGAGCGTGACAC
>JBAXQV010000147.1:0-8036 GCA_037131575.1 Actinomycetota bacterium | reverse complement strand
CCGACCAACTACTCGCCGGTAGCGCCGCCTTCCCCGGATGCGGGCTCTCAGCGGCCACCGACGGACGCCTCCACCACTTCACCGCCGCCGACGGTCAACAGCAGATGATCGACCTTTCCGGTTGTGTGAGTGAATGGAACTCCATCGCCAGGCGTGTGGCCGCCGATGAACACTTCGACGTCGTGCTCATCAGCATCGGGCCGTGGGATGGCACCGATATCCAACTCGCCGACGGACGTACGGTGTCGGTGGCCGACCCTGCCGGGGCCCTCATGATCGAACGTGCCTACCAGGCATTCGTGGCCCAGGTGGAGGCCGCAGGCGCACAGGTGGTGTGGGTCACCCCGCCCGATGTGAAACTCCGCTGGGGTGCCCTCAAGGGTCCGCTCAACAACCCGGCTCGGTGGGCAGCCCTGCGGGCCATCGTGAATCGGTTACCGGTGGAACAGATCGATCTCCCTCAGTGGTTCGCCGCCACCGGCCTCGGTGGCCGGGAAGGCAGGCCCGACGGCGTGCACATGACCCCCGAGGTGGAGGCACGCTTTGTGAGTGAAGCCGTGGTGCCTGCGCTCTTGAACCGCTCGCTGCACTGAGCCGCGACGTCAGTTACCGAGTTCGCCCGTGTTGTAGTGGCGACGGCAGAGCAGTTCGTACCGCACCACATCGCCGAACAACGGCAGTTCGGCATCGGCCCCGCCGGTATCGCCCACCACCACGGTTTCGCCGGTGTAGGTGATGTCGCCGTTCACGATGCGGGCGTTGTGTGTGGCCCGCGAGCCGCACCAGCAACGGGCTTCCACCTGCATCGGTACCCGCTCGTCGGCCACTTCGAGCATGCGCTTGGTGCCATCGAACAGTTCACCGCGGAAATCGGTGATGAGCCCGAACGCGAACACATCGACGCCGAGATCGTCGACCACCCGGGCGAGTTGATCGCACTGTTCGACGGTGTAGAACTGCGCCTCATCGCACACCAGATAGTGGATGGGCCACGACGAGACAGCGAGTTGGTAGATGTCGAGGTCGGGCACCACCTCGATGGCGTGCGCGGCCACGCCGAGCCGGCTGGTCACCTGGGCCCCTTCACGGTCGAGCGTGGTGAGCAGCAACCCGTACAGCTCGCGACTGGCCAGGTTGTGGTGGATCTGCAATGCCATGGTGCTCTTCCCCGAGCCCATGGTGCCGAAACTGAAACGCAACGTGGCCATGTCGGATGCGACCCTAGTGGCTCGCCTGGGGTGGCTCGGTGACCAGTTCCACCACCACGGCAGCATGGTCGCTCGGCACGATCGGCGCGGCACCACCGACAGTCACCGGTTGCGTACCGGCCAACCACGCGCGAGTCGGGTTGCCCACCGGTTTGGGACGCGGCCAACTCACGAACACATAGTCGAGCCGACGGTTCGGCCATGCGGTGGACGTCTGATAGGGGTTGTCGGCACGCCAGGTAGCACCCGGGCCGTCGCCCACGTGTTCCCAACAATCGCTCAACACCAGGTTGGGAATGGGCGCCGCCCGTCGGCCGGTGAGCAACCTGATTTCATCGGAGTCGGGTGTGGCGTTGAAATCGCCGCCCAGCACCACCGGCAGGTCGGTATCGGGGTTCCCCCGCCTGGCGCTCACGATGCCGAGCAACGCCGTGCACTGCGCCTCGCGCACTGCACTCTCGTCGAAGCGATGGTCGAGGTGCGTGCACACCACCGGCCACAACCCGTGCGGTGTGTGCACCGTTGCAGCCAACGCACGGCGGTGCCCGGCCTGCCCATCGGCACGTGGCAACGCATGGCTCACCACATCGCTCAGCGGCCAGCGGCTCACAATGGCGTTGTGGAACCCGGCACCGTCGGCCCCGCGCCGATCGGCGAACGGATCGTCGGTGATGGCGACGTGGTAGCCCAGTTCGCCAGCGAGGCGATGCGCCGCCGAATCGTCACCCACACTCCAGACCTCTTGCAGCAGCATCACATCGGGCTGTTGTTCGCGCACGACAGCGATGATGGCCGGGAGCCGTTCTGCCCAGGGCCCGAACCGCCACCACAGGTTCCACGTCATCACACGCATGTCAGACGCCCGGCACCGCGCCCTTCGCCCGGTCGTTGGCGATCTGCTCGCCCATGGCCGCCAGCAACTCACCGCGCAGTGCCGCCACCGTGCCGGCGTACGCCCGCCGGTGCAGTGTGGTTGCGAGTTCGGCAGCGACGGCCACTGCAGTGGACAGCACCTCACCAGTCGGCGCCAGTTCGTCGAGATAGCCCACATCGACCGCTTCGGGTGCACCGGTGAGGCGCGCATTGGCCACGGCACGCTGCAGATGCCGACGACTCAGTCGCTCGACCGAGATGCTGAGGGCCCACGCCGGCAGCACCATGCCGATGGCCACCTCGTTGAGGCCGATGCGGTGCTTCGTGTCGGCCTCGGGCACCTGCCCCACGCGCACATCACAACCGAGCAGCAACAACGCACCAGCCGCGAGCGCATGACCCGTACATGCCGCCACCACCGGAAGCCGCGACCCATAGAGACGATGCACCAGCGACCCACCGTCGGCCACCATGGCCGAGATGGCGGCGATGTCGCCGGTCTTCATGACCGAGAGATCGAACCCTGCGCAGAACACTCCGGGCCGACCGTGCAGCACCACGGCTCCCACGGTGTCGTTCGCTTCAGCGCTGTCGAGCGCGGCGTTGATGGCGGCAATCATGGCGGGCGACAACGCGTTGGCCTTGCCGTCGTCGAGGTGCACCACCATCACGTTGTCGATGATGTCGCTGCTCACGTGATCGGACCACTGCTGCGTACTACTCATGGCCCGAGACTAGGGCACCGGGTTGTGCCGCACGGAACGGCGAGGCGTTGAACTCGCGTAGAACTTGAACTCGACCCCGAAAAGGGAGTTGTCTGTCGGTATGGCAGAACTTCTCGACGAACTCGATGCATGGCTCGATGCGAACTGGGACCCCGATCTCACCGTGGGCGAATGGTGGGAACGCCTCGGCGTGTCGGGTTGGGCATCGCCCACCCTGCCCACGAACGCCTACGGGAAAGGCCTGTCGCGCAACGACGCCATCGCCGTTGGGAAGCGCATCGCCGAACGGGGCGCACTGGGTGCACCTACCGGACTGGGCATGCTGCTCGCTGGCCCCACCATCGCGGCGCATGGCACGCCCGAGCAGGTCGAGCGCTACGTGCGCCCCATCGTGACCGGCAAGCAGGCGTGGTGTCAGTTGTTCAGCGAACCCGGCGCCGGCAGCGACCTCGCCGGGCTCGGCACCCGCGCCGAGCGCGATGGCGACGAATGGGTGGTGAACGGGCAGAAGGTGTGGACCTCGGGCGGCCATGTGGCCGATATGGGCATGCTCGTCGCGCGCACCAACCCCGACTCCCCCAAGCATCAGGGCATCTCATGGTTCGCCATCGACATGCACCAACCCGGCAAGGTCGACATCCGCCCGCTGCGCGAAATGACCGGCCGGGCACTGTTCAACGAAGTGTTCCTCACCGATGCTCGGGTGGGCGATGACGCGCTGGTGGGCGGCCACAACAACGGCTGGGCCGTCGCCAACACCACCCTTGCGTTCGAACGCGCTGGGTTGGGTTCGGGTGGCGGTGAAGGAAACTCGCTCGCAGGGGCCGGCTCCATCGTCGGCGATCTACCCAAACGCGCCGGCGACTTCGTGCGGCCCCCACGGTCGCCGGGTGGTGGCGGCTCCGGTGCCATGGCCGCAGCCAGCAACCGGTTGATGATCGACATGGCCCGCCAGAGCGGCATGTTGCACGACCCCACGGTGCGCCAGAAGTTGATGGAACTGCACACGCTGAACGAGATCGGCCGCTACCTCACGCTGCGCATCAAAGCCGAGAAGGCCGCCGGGCGCGAGGTGCCTGGCGCCGGCAACATCGGCAAGTTGTCGATGAGCGACATCGTGCGTCGTACCCGCGACCTGGGCCTACGTATCGCCGGCCCCTACGGCACCCTGCACGCCTACGACAGCGATCACCGTCGCACGCTCGATGCCGCCACCGGTAACCCCGCACTGGCGTTCATCACCGAAACGGCGCTGTTCGCGCAGGCACCGCCCATCTACGGCGGCACCGACCAAGTGCAACGCAACATCATCGGCGAGCGAGTACTCGGGCTTCCCAAGGAACCGAGCAACGAACGCACCACACCCTGGCGCGACCTACCCCGTAACGGCTGACACTCGCTCCCGGCCGTCAGGCCATTTCGGTGGAATGCAAGAGAGTCGCTTCCACATCGGTGCGCGCCTCCACTGCTTCGGCCGAGGTGCGAGCCAACACCACGGTGGCCACGAGCACGGTGATGATGGCCAAGGCCACTGGGATCGCCCAGCCCGAGCGCACTGACTCGCCGAAGGCCACCAACCCGACCACGGTGGCCACCACCACTTCGGTCGACCACATGACGGCCGTGATCTGCCCTGCACCACCGCGCCCCATGGCTCGCGTGTGCAGCCAGATGCCGACGAGGGTGTGCCCCACCACCGCCCAGGTGAATGGCGAGGTGAGAACCGAGATGATGCCGAGGTGACCCTGCACGAGACGGGCCGCCATGGCGCTGCACACGAATGCAATACCGGCGAGCACCGCTTCGAACACGGGGGTCCAGCGGCGAGCGACCGTGAGCCCCAACACCAGCAATACCGGCAACGCGGCGAGCAGGTAGGGCTCGTACGCCGGTGGTGAAACGTCGTCGACCACCGGCGCTGCCGCTGCGCCCACCACGGTGATGGCCACGCACATGGCGATCACGGCCCACCGGTCGGTACGCGACAGTTTGGTACCGAGCATCAGCGAAGCCGCCACCGTGGTGACGGCGATCGACCCGGCGAGCACGGTCTGCACGGCGAACAATGGCAGGTAGCCGAGCGCCACACGGCTCAGGCCCCAACTCACGAAGTCGAGTACCAGCCCTACCAACACGTAGGGGTTGCCCATGAACTTGAACGACTGGTCGGGGTTGGCCGCCATGGCAGCCCGCATGCCTTTGGCCTGCAGCACTGCGGCGATGCCGTACCCGAAGACAGCGATCAGACAGAGAAGGTAGGCAGCGACCATTGGCCCAGCAATCCTCCTCCGACCAGCGTGTTCATACGGCAGCCGTGAGCGTATCAGCGCCGCCCACTCGCCTCGCTCCGGCCTGAACGTTCCTCATCTCGAGGTCTCATCTGTTCAACTACTCAGCGTGTTCCTGTCAGACTCGCACGATGACGTACGACGACATCATTGCGGTGTTCATGGCCCAACCAAGCGTGCCGTTCCCCACTCCGGAACTGCCCGCCACACCGGCCCGCCGCCTGCGCGATGCACTCGAACCGATCGCCACCCTCGGCTGGTGGTCGCGCGGTGCAGCCGAGCGAATCGACGCTCTGGGCCTCGGGTTCTTCGACGGGTATGTGTGGGGCCGTGCTGCCGCACTGGGCACACCGCCGCCAGCACTCGTGGTGAGCACGTTCGGTGTATTCGACCCCGCCTTGCTCACCGCGGTGTATCAACACGGTTCGTCGCTGGCACCGCGCGAGGCCGTGTTGGCGGCACGTGCCGAAGGAGCCGGTGCCACGCTCTCCGAACTGGTTGACGATGCCGAGGCTGGCGCATTGGCCGACGACCTGTTGGAGGCCCTCGCCTCGCTCGACGGAATGGGTCGACCGTTGTTCAGCGCCCTGCGAGCCCTGCCGATACCCGACACCGCTGCCGGGCGACTGTGGCGCGCCGCCGAACTCGTTCGCGAGCACCGCGGCGACGGGCACCTCGCGGCATGTGTGGCTGCGGGCCTCGACGCTGTGACCATGAACGTCTTCACCGAACTCTGGCTCGGCTTCGGCCTCGGCGACTACAGCGGCACGCGCGGGTTCGGGCCCGATCGATTGGCGGAGGCGTTCAACTTCCTCGAAGCGCGCGGTTGGGCAGCCGACGGCGTGCTCTCCCCTGCTGGCCGCCAGGCGCGCTTGGCCATCGAGACCGCCACCGACGTGTCGCAACAAGCGCTCGTTGCGGCGCTCGGCGGCTCCATCGAGCACATCATCGACCGGGCCAGCAACATCAGCGACCGAGTGCTGGCTGCGAAGGCCTTCCCCACCGACCCGCGCAAACGCGCCGCAGGCTGAGCCCGCAAACTCGTCACCGCACCGTGGTGTACAACTCGACATAGCGCTCGGCCACTGTGCGCATGGAGTGCATCTGCGCCTGCGCTGCCCCAGCGAGCCGCAGCCCCTCGCGGGTGCTGTGATCACTCACGACCAACCGCAGGGCATCGGCAAGCTGTCGCGGTTGGCCGGGCGGAACCAGTACGGCTGCATGCCCATCGTTGGTCGGCACTCGATAGCCCTCGATATCGCTCGCCACCACCGGCGTGTCGGCGGCCATCGCCTCGAGCACCACCATGCCGAACGACTCGCCGCCGAGGGCCGGCGCACAGAGCACCGTGGCGCTGCGCAGCCGTGACCGCTTCTCCGCATCGTCGATCGGGCCCAGCCACTGGATCCGCTTATCCGCGCCGTATCGACGCCGCAATCGGTGGGTCTCGGGCCCTTCGCCGGCCACCCACACCGTGAGGTCGGCCCCGAAATACTGCACAGCCTCCAACAACACCGACAGCCCCTTGCGTGCTTCGTGACGGCCGATGAACAACACCGTGGGTCGATCGATGGGCAGACGTTGGCCGGTTCGATATTCGTGTACGTCGATGCCGTTCCCGATGATGGTGTAGCGGCCGCCGAGGTGCCGTTGAGCCAGGCAAGCCGCCGGACCAGAGACCGCCGCGCGGGCATCGAGCCGTTGGGCGATGTGCCGTAGTGGCACCTCGGCCCATCGGTAGGGCGTGCGGTGACCAGCCGCGTGAAACGTGCCCACCGTGGGAAACGTATGGTCGGCCAACGCCGCGAGGGTGATACTGGGGGCAAGTGGTTCGTGTAGATGCACCACGTCGTACCCACCGTCGCGAAGCGCGCGCCGGGTGCGCGCCACCGCCGCGGGTTGCAGCGCCAGCGCCGCCACCGAACCGTTCACGCGCACGTTGAAGGTACGGCCGGCACCGATGGCGTCGGGCATCGCGTCACCGGCATCGCCCGGCGCGATCACGTCGGCATGGTGGCCGAGCGAGCGCAGGGCGTGTGCCAACCCCACCACTTGGCCCTGTACCCCACCGGGTATCGACAGGCTGTACGGGCTCACCAGCGCAATGCGCATGAGGCGGTCTCGCTCGTACTCACTCGACCAGGGCGCGGGCACGTTCGCCCGCGCCGACGGGCTGCTGCTTCGCCTCGGCGAGTGTGCCGTGGCGAGTGATCTCGCCCTTCGACAGGTCGGTGCGCAGGGTGCCGAACAACCAATCGCCAAGAGGGAGCAGGAAGTTCAAATTCGCGCCCAGCGACACGTGGTGGATGTAGTGATGGTTGTCGAGGAAGGCGAACCATGGCTGCGCCTCCACGATGCGGTGGCTCCCCGGCCGGTGAATGGTGTCGTGCACCACGATGAACAGATTCGACACCACGAGCGACGCCACCACCAGCCCTGCCATGAACGCCACATCGTGTGTGACGAACCACGACGGCACCCAAATGAACACCACTCCGAAACTCACATACCAAGCGAAGTGAGCCAGCCGCACCCCTGCATTGCGGATTCGTTGCCCATGGATATCGGGCGTGCGCTTGCGGATCGACAGTCGCTTGGCCGGCCCTGAGGTCGTGTATCGCCACGTGGGGAAGAACGCGTAGTGGTGTGCCGTGTGCACCGTGTAGATGGCCGACAACGGGGCCAACACCGGCTGGTGGTACACGAAACGATGGACGAACCATTCGATCACCGACGCAACCAATGGCACCAACACCAAACCGGCCAACACCGAGATGACGGCGGCGGGTATACCCGACGGGGGCAGCATCCGCACCAGCAGTTCGATGCCGATGGCCAGGGTGAGCACGATCATCGACGCGCCCACCACTCGGCGCATGTCGACATGGGTGACCGGCGCGGCTTTGGGGCGGGTTTCACGTTCATCGATCACCGGCCCGGGG
>JBAXQV010000146.1:0-8082 GCA_037131575.1 Actinomycetota bacterium | reverse complement strand
TGGCCGAGCCCGTAGGCCTCCATGCCGTAGGCGAGGCCGTAGCTCACCATCTTCGCCTTCGAGCGCTGCTCGATGGTCACCTCGGCGGGGTCGACACCGAACACACGCGCTGCGGTGGCGTTGTGGATGTCGCGACCACTGGCGAAGGCATCGATGAGGCCTGGGTCGCCGGCGAGGTGGGCGATGCAGCGCAGTTCGATCTGGTTGTAGTCGGCCACCAGCAGGCGATGGCCGGGCGCCGGCACGAAGGCCTTGCGGAACATCCGCCCCTCTTCGCTGCGCACCGGGATGTTGTGCAGGTTGGGCTGGTCGCTGCTGAGACGGCCGGTGCGAGCCACGGTCTGGTTGAAGGTGGCGTGGATACGCCCATCGCCCGCCACCTCGGCCAACAACCCGGTGCCGTAGGTGCTGCGCAACTTCTCGACCTCGCGGTAGGCCATGAGCGGGTCGATGAACTCGGGCCACTGGTCGCGCAGTTTCTCGAGCGTGGCGGCGTCGGTGGAGAACCCGGTCTTCGTCTTCTTACCCGGTGTGAGCCCGCGCTCGGTGTAGAGGATCTCGCGCAGTTGCACCGGTGAGTTCAGGTTGAACGAGCGACCCACCACACGCACCAATTCGGAGCCCAGCCGTTCGACCTCGGCGGTGAGGCGCGCATTGAGGCGGCGGAGTTCGTCGACATCGACGGCGATGCCCACCTGTTCCATCTTCGCCAGCACGTGCACCAACGGGTTCTCGATGGTGCGGTACAGGTCGGCCATGCCCTGGCGTTCGAGCGCCACCAGCAACACCTCGGCGAGCCGCCCCACGGCCAGCGCCTCGGCGCCCGCCTGTTCGCGACCGTCGCCGCGGTCGCCGAAGTCGAGCTCGCCCTGCGCTGCGCCACCCGCCGACGCGTCGAGGCGATGGTCGGTGTACTTGGCCAGCAGATCGGCGATGGCGTAGCGGCTCTCGGCCGGGTCGATGAGGTACGCCGCGATGGCGGTGTCGAGCTGAAGCCCACCTAGCGACCGACCGTCGGCCAGCAGCGCACGCATGAGCGGCTTCACGTTGTGCCCGCGCACCGCAGGCACGGTGCACAGTGCATCGAGCACCTCGCCTTGGGCCACCATGGCAGCATCGAGCCACAGCACATCGGCCGCTGCGGCATCGAGCACCACGGCGACTCCGGTAAGTTCGCTGCGACCCGGGTCGCCCGCCCAGGTTGCCGTGATGTCGGCCACCTGCACCCGCCCAAGCGCAGCCACCGCCTGCGCCGGTGTGGCGGGCACGGTGAGCTCGGCTACCAGCGTCTGCCCGTTCGGCGACCCTGCACCGGCACCGGCACTGGTGCCGCCGCCCTTGGTGCCGAGCACATCGCGCAGGCGGTCGTACAGCGACTTGAACTCGAGGAAGTCGAACAGTTTGCGCACTTCGGCGTCGTCGGGCGTAAACCCCAACTGGTCGATGTCGACATCGAGGGGCACATCGCGCACCAGCACCATGAGGTCGGCATTGGCACGCGCCTTGGCTTCATTTGCGCTCAATGCTTCACGCAATTTCGGCGTCTGTTTGTCGACGTTGGCGAAGATGCCGTCGAGACCGCCGTAGGTGGTGATGAGCTTCGCTGCGGTCTTCTCGCCCACACCCGGTATGCCGGGCAGGTTGTCGCTGGGGTCGCCGCGCATGGCCGCGTAGTCGACGTACTGAGCCGGGGTGACCCCCGTGCGCTCGAGAATGCCAGCCTCGTCGTACAACGCGTAGTCGCTCACGCCGCGCCGGTTGTAGAGCACCCGTACGTGCGGGTCGGCGACCAACTGGTAGCTGTCACGGTCGCCGGTGACGATGATGACGTCGTGACCCGCCTGCTTGGCCCGTTCGCTGAGGGTGGCGATGACGTCGTCGGCTTCGAAGCCCACGATGTCGACCGAGGTGATGTGCAGCGCCGCCAGCACCTCACGCACCAACCCCATTTGCTGGCGCAGGATGTCGGGAGAGGCTTCGCGCTGTGCCTTGTACTCGGGGTTGGCCACATGGCGGAACGTGGGCTCGGGGCGATCGAACGCCACCGCAATACCGTCGGGATGCTGATCTTTGATGAGGTTGATGAGCATCGACGTGAAGCCGAACACAGCGTTGGTGACCTGCCCACTGGCCGTGACCATGTCGGTGGGCAACGCGAAGAAGGCCCGGTAGGTGAGCGAGTTGCCGTCGAGCAGCAGCAGTTTCATGACGAGTGCCTCAGGGCCGCAGCGACCCGTCGAGGATGCGCTCGGCCACCTCTCGCATCCGCGAGCGCTCGCTCATGGCGGTGCGCTGGATGAACGTGAACGCATCGGCCTCACGCATGTCGCATTCGTCGATGAGTAACCCCTTGGCGCGGTCGACCACCTTGCGCGATTCGAGTTGTTCGGCCAGCGAGTCGACCTCGCCACCGAGTTGCTGCAACTCGCGGAACCGGCCGATGGCCACCTCGATGGCGGGGATGAGGTCGGTCTTCTGGAACGGCTTCACGAGGTAGGCCAACGCACCTGCATCGCGAGCCTCTTCGATGATCTCACGCTGACTGAATGCAGTGAGCATGAGCACCGCACACAACCGATCGGCGGCGATGGCGCGAGCGGCCGTCAGGCCATCGACGCCCGGCATCTTGATGTCGAGAATCGCGAGATCGGGCCGCAGTTCGCGTACCAACGCCTCCGCCTGATCGCCGCGGCTGGCTTCGCCCACGACCTCATAGCCCTCTTCTTCGAGCGACTCCTTGAGATCGAGCCGGATGATTGCTTCATCTTCGGCGATCACCACACGGATGGTCACGGGCGGCGTCCTTTCACGGTTGGGTGAGTGCCATTCAAGCATCTCCAGCGACACACGGCACCGGTCGGTTTCCGCGATTGCCACCTCCGCACCGCGTCACCCTGCGGTGAGGCGGTCGAGGAGTTGGTCTTGGCGTTGTTCGAGCGACGCGATCTCGGCGACCACCTTGGCGCGATGGCGAGCCATGGTCTCGGCATGCTCGGCGGCCCGACGGTGTTCGCCCTGTGCGCCCACCACGCCGATGGCGGCGTCGGTGAACAGATCGTCGGCATCGCTGCGCAACTGGGCGAGTTGCGCGTCGATGGTGCCCAATTCGTCGCGTAGCCCACGCAGCCGGGCGCCCGTCGCACGGAGTTGTCGTTCGATCAGCCGCTTGCCCACATACCCAGCCTACGACCGTCGTACCCAGCCCACGAGAGGCCACACTGGCGGATGTGAACGGAGACAGCGTCGACGGCGCCGCCGCAATCAGCGAGGGCTACCACGACATCGACGGCCAATGGCACCCGGTGACGCCCGAGGTACGCGCCCGCCTCGCTGCCATCATCGGTGTCGCGCACCAACCACGCCCGCTGTGGTTCATCTCGGTAGGCAGCACACACTCGCTGCTCGGCCCGTGTGAACTGATCGTGGAAGGCGGTGAGTCATGGGGAGTGGTCGACGCGATCGACTCATCCGTGCCGATGGGTTACCACGACTTGGCGCCGGTGGACGGTGGCCCCGTGACTCGCCTGGTGGTGCACCCCACCACCTGCCCACCCCTGGCCACCACGTGGGGCGTGGCTGCGCAGACCTATGCCCTGTGGAGCGACCACTCGTGGGGCATCGGCGACTTGCACGATGTGGCCACGCTCGCTCAGCAGATCGCCGATGCAGGGGGCGGCGCACTGCTGCTCAGCCCGATGCATCAGGCGGCCCCTACCCATCCCCGCCAAGACAGCCCCTACTACCCCAGCACACGCCGCGCCCGCGACCCGTTACTCATCGCCATGGGAACACCCCCACCCGCGCACCTGCGCTGCACGCCCGATGTGCTCGTCGACCGCGATGCCGTGTGGCAGGCCAAGCGGGCAGCCCTGTGGCATCAATTCGACTCGTTCCCGCAGACCTCAGGCACCGCACCAGCACCGAGCGCCATCGCGTGGTGGAACGCTCGCTGTGAACGGCCCGATGCCGAACCCGACGAGTTGATTCACGTCGCCCGTTTTCACGACTGGCTACAGGCACGCATCGATGCCCAACTGGCCGAGGTGACGGCCACCGGGGTGGCGGTGGTTGGCGACCTCGCAGTGGGTTTCGCCCCCGACGGAGCCGATGCCAACGACTATGCGCCACTGCTCGCCCTCGACGTTCGCGTGGGCGCACCACCCGATGCCTTCAATGCCGATGGCCAGGAGTGGGGCATCCCTCCGTTCATCCCGTGGAAGTTGCGCGCCGCACTCTACGAGCCCTTCATCCACACCATTCGAGCGGCCATGCGCGGCGTGCAGGGCCTGCGCATCGACCATGTGATGGGTCTGTTCCGACAGTACTGGGTACCCGCAGGTGGCTCGCCACGCGATGGCGCCTATGTGCGCTACCCGGCCCATGAACTGCTCGCCATCATCTGCCTCGAGGCCACGCGAGCGGGCGCGTTCGTGGTGGGTGAAGACCTCGGCACGGTGGAGCCCGAGGTTCGCGAGGCACTGGCGGCGTGCGGCATCGCCGGCACGAGGGTGCTGTGGTTCGAGCCCCAGCCACCAGCGCAGTGGCCCAAGCACGCGTTGGCCACCATCACCACGCACGACCTGCCCACCATCGCGGGCGTGTTCGCACGCGATGCCGTCGACCCCCTGCGCGGACGACTCGAACAGGTGGCACCCGGAGCCGCTGATGCCCGCGCAGCCACGACGGCCGTGCACACGGCCCTCATCGCGTCGTCCAGTGCCCTGCGCCTGCTCGCCAGCGACGACCTCGCCGGTGCCGTGCACCAACCCAATGTGCCCGGCACCGTTGGACCACCCAACTGGTGCCGTCTGCTGCCCGTGCCGGTGGACCAGCTGCTCTGAACCAAGTGTCTCCCACGATGGGCCGGAGTGGCCTTTGTTCGCGCGCCTCATACCGCCACCATCGACGCCATCGACGCCATCGACGATCATCTCGGCGGCAGCTTTCATTCAATACATCTTGCCTCAATATTCATTGAGTCATTACGATGGCTCCATGACCTCCCCTCGACTGTCGCTCGAGCAACGCGCTGCGATGCATGCCGCGCTCGGAGAACCCGCCCGACTGGCCATCGTCGACGATCTCGCCACCAGTGATCGTTCGCCCGGTGAACTCGCCACGCGCTTGGGAATTGCGTCGAACCTGCTCGCCCATCACCTCGACGTGCTCGAGCAGGTCGGGCTCGTCATGCGGTGCGCATCAGCAGGCGACGGCCGTCGCAAGTACATACAACTCGTCCGCCAACCGTTGGCCGCACTCGGCATCGTGGGCACGCCGCCCACCGGCGATGTGCTGTTCCTCTGCAGCCACAACTCAGCACGATCGCAACTGGCCGCCGCGCTCTGGACCGCTCGCACCGGTCGGCCCGCCAGGTCGGCCGGCACACACCCGGCGGCACGCGTGCACCGCGGCGCGGTGGCAGCAGCTCGTCGGGCCGGTTTGCGCCTCGGCGATGCGCAGCCGCGTCTGGTGGGGCCCATCGCTACGGGCACCCAAGTGGTGACGGTGTGCGACCGCGCGCACGAAGAGCTCGAACCAACCGCCGAGTGGTGGCACTGGTCGATACCCGACCCGGTCGAGGCAGGAACCTCCAACGCGTTCGACGACGCGCTGGCCGCCATCGACGCCCGCATCACCGCCCTCCTCCCCAACCTCACCGACCCCGAGAAATGAGAAGGTCATGACCACACGCATCGGCATCAACGGCTTCGGCCGCATGGGCAGGCTCGCGGTTCGCGCACTGCGCCAGCAACCCGGGCTGCAGCTCGTGCACATCAACGAGGTGAAAGGCGGTGCCGCAACTGCAGCGCATCTCCTCGAGTTCGACAGCGTGCACGGCCGCTACCCCGGCACCGTCGCCACCGACGGCTCCACCATCACCATCGACGGTTCGTCGGTGTCGTTCAGCGAGTTCAGTTCACCGGGCGACGTGCCCTGGGACGCGTTGGGAGTCGACCTCGTCATCGAAGCCACCGGCAAGTTCAAGACCGCGGCCGACATCGAACCGCACTTCTCCCGCGGTGTTCGCCATGTGGTGGTGGCGTGCCCGGTGAAGAGCCCCGGTGTGCTCAATGTGGTGATGGGCTGCAACGACCACCTCTTCGACCCCGCCGCGCACCGCATCGTCACCGCCGCGTCGTGCACCACCAACTGCCTCGCCCCCGTGGTGAAGGTGCTGCACGAGAACATCGGCATCGAACGCGGCGCCATCACCACCATGCACGACGTCACCAACACACAGGTGGTGGTGGATGCGCCGCACAAAGACCTTCGTCGCGCTCGTTCGGCACTGAACTCACTGATCCCCACGTCCACCGGCTCGGCCACCGCCATCACGCTCATCTACCCCGAACTCGCCGGGAAGCTCAACGGCATCGCCGTGCGTGTGCCACTGCTCAATGCTTCGCTCACCGATGCCGTGTTCACCATGAGCCGCGATGTCACCGTCGATGAGGTGAACGGCCTCTTACGTGCGGCAGCCGACGGCCCGCTGAACGGCATCCTCGGCTTCGAAGATCGCCCGCTCGTGTCGGCCGACTACACCAACGATACGCGATCGGGCATCGTCGACGGTCCCTCCACCATGGTCATCGACGGCCGCATGGTGAAGGTGTTGGTGTGGTACGACAACGAGTACGGCTATGCCTTCCGCATGGTCGAGCTCGCCGCGAAGGTTGCCGGCACCATCGCAGGCGCGAGCACGCTGTGAAACTCCGCAACTACGCCCTGGTCACTGCCGGGTACTGGACGTTCACGCTCACCGACGGTGCCCTGCGCATGCTCGTGCTGCTGCACTTCAACGAGCTCGGGTACTCGGCGGTGTCGATCGCCTTCCTGTTCCTCTCGTACGAGTTCATGGGCATTCTCACCAACCTGCTCGGGGGCTGGGTGGGTGCTCGCCGTGGCCTCAACCGCACGCTCGTGGCCGGCCTGGGGTTGCAGATCGTGGCGCTGGCAGCCCTCACCGCCGAACGGCCGAGTTGGCCGGTGTGGTTCGCCGTCACGTTCGTGATGGCCGCGCAGGCGCTGTCGGGCGTGGCGAAAGACCTCACCAAGATGAGCTCGAAGAGCGCCGTGAAAACCGTGGCGGGCGATGGCTCGTTGTTCCGTCTCGTGGCCATCCTCACCGGCTCGAAGAATGCCCTCAAAGGTGTCGGGTTCTTCCTCGGCGCAGCCCTGTTGAGCTGGACCGGTTACGACAACGCGCTGTGGTTCATGGCCGCCGCCCTCGGCGTGATGGTGGTGGTGTTGCTCGTCTTCTTGAACGAAGACATCGGCAAGTCGAAGAAGAAGCCGCCGCTGCGTTCGATCCTGTCGAAGTCGACCTCCATCAACCGACTCTCACTGGCCCGCTTCTTCCTGTTCGGCTCACGCGACATCTGGTTCGTGGTGGCGCTACCCGTGTTCCTCGCCAACGAACTCGGCTGGTCGCATCGAGGCGTCGGTGGCTTCCTGGCCATCTGGGTCATCGGCTACGGCATCGTGCAGTCGTTCACCCCGCGCATTCTCGGCCGCGGTGGGCGAACCATCGACGAAGTGGGCGCCGCCCAGCAGTGGGCGTTGGTGTTGGGCGCCGTCACGGCGCTCATCGCACTTGCCGTTGCGTTCGACGTGGCCAGGACCACCGCCGTGGTGGGCGGTCTCATCGTGTTCGGCGTCGTGTTCGCCGTGAACTCGTCGCTGCACTCGTACCTCGTGCTCGCCTATTCCGACGGCGACGATGTGGCCCTCGACGTGGGCTTCTATTACTCGGCCAATGCCGCCGGGCGGTTCGTCGGCACCCTGCTGTCGGGCGTGCTGTACCTGTGGGGCGGGTTGGCACTCGCGTTGTTCGGCTCGGCTGCCTTCGTTGCCATCACCTGGTTGGCGACGCTGCGCCTCTCCCCCGTTCCCGACACGGTGAGCATCTCGCTCGCCTCGGTCGACGCCGGCGACTGATCGTCTGTCACGCACCGTTCACCGACGATCCTCATCCGATCTACGCTGCGCCCATGACTGACTCCACCAGTTCCGCCAACGCCGCCGAGCTCACCGACGACGAAATGCACGACCTCGGCAACCGCTTGGTGGCTGCCATCGTGG
>JBAXQV010000145.1:0-8108 GCA_037131575.1 Actinomycetota bacterium | reverse complement strand
CTCACCGACGACGAAATGCACGACCTCGGCAACCGCTTGGTGGCTGCCATCGTGGCCGGCGACGCCGACGCTGTGCGCGCCATCTACGCCCCCGACGCACGCATCTGGCACAACTTCGACCAGCGCGAACAAGATGTCGACGAGAACCTGCGCACCCTGGTCGACCTGCACGGCCGCGCTACCGGCTTGCAGTACACCGAAATTCGCCGCTTCACCTCGCCCGGCGGGTTCGTGCAACAGCATGTGCTGGTGGGTACCGCCGCCGCGGGGCCGTTGCAGATGCCCGCGATGATTCGCTTCTGGGTGAACGACGGCCGCATCACCCGCCTCGAGGAGTACCTCGACACCCGCCAAGCAATGGTGCTCTACGCCACGGCCTGATCTGCCCCTCATGCCGATGACGCAGACTGAGGGCATGGCCGAGAGCAGTGACATCGCGTCGACCTGGTGCCCGAGGTGGGACTCGAACCCACACGCCCTTTCGGACAACGGATTTTGAGTCCGTCGCGTCTGCCATTCCGCCACTCGGGCGAGTGACCCCGGAAGGATAACCCTCACCGAGGCGAACTCCGCACCCGCACGGTTACCCGGCGGTAGTACCGCGCCGGGTAGCCAGAGCGTCTATCGTCGGGTTTTCGGATTCCCGCACAAGGAGCACCTCCGAACACGATGCTTGCCTTCACCTTCCCCGGCCAGGGTTCACAACGGCCCGGTATGGGCCGCCCTTGGGCCGACCACGAGAGCTGGGAACTTGTCGATGAAGCCTCCGAAGTGGCCGAGCGCGATGTGGCTCGACTGCTCCTCGATGCCGACGCCGAGGAGCTGCGCGACACCCGCAACGCCCAACTCACCACGTTCGTATCGAGCCTCATCGTGCTCGACGCCGTCGAACGCATCGGTGTAGAACCCAGCTTCTGTGCCGGCCACAGCCTGGGCGAATACACCGCTCTCACCGCCACGGGTGCGTTGGGCTTCGACGATGGTGTTCGCCTGGTGTGCGAGCGCGCCGATGCGATGCACCACGCCGGCAACGACAACCCGGGCACCATGGCCGCCGTGTTGGGCCTCGACGACGACCTGGTGGAGGTGGCCTGCCGCCGCGCCGACAGCGACGTGTGGGTGGCCAACTTCAACGCCCCCGGCCAGGTGGTCATCGCCGGTTCACCCGAGGGTGTGGCCGCCGCCAGCGTGGTGGCCAAGGAACTCGGCGCCAAGAAGGTGATGCCGCTGCAGGTGTCGGGCGCCTTCCACACACCGTTCATGACCCCGGCCCGCGACCGCCTGCGCAAAGCCATCGCCGAGGCTCGCCCGCGCGACACCGAAGTACCGGTCATCTCCAATGTCGATGCGCTCGCCCACAACACGGGGGGAGACTGGGCCACCCTGTTGTCGGCGCAACTCAGCAGCCCGGTGCGTTGGAAGCACTGCCTGCTCACGCTCGCTTCACTGGGTGTCACCGACTATGTGGAACTCGGCCCCGGCGGTGTACTCACCGGTATGGCCAAGCGCACGGTCGACGCCGCTCGCACGCTGTCGGTGAGTACACCCGAAGAGCTGAACAAGTTGCTCGACTGGGTCGACTCGGCAACACGGCCTGCCACGAAACCGGGCGCGTTGGAAGGCGAGCATCTCTTCGCCACCGAACGCCTCGTGGTGAGTCCCGCGGCCGGCGTGTTCGAACCGGTCGCCAACATCGCCGATGGCGATTCCATCCGCGTCGGCACGGTCATCGGCCACATCGGCGACACCGAGGTGCGTTCAGCATTCGATGGCGTGCTGCAGAACTTCATCGCCGTCTCAGGTGAGCGTGTCACCCTGCGTCAGCCGATCGCCTGGTTGAGGACCAACTGATGCCTTCCATTCCGGCTGGCGCACGCGGCGCGCGCATCACGGGTTGGGGTTCCGCCCTGCCGCCGAAAGTGCTCACCAACAAAGACCTCGAGGGCATGTTCGACACGGACGACGAGTGGATCGTCGAGCGCACCGGTATCCGCGAACGCCACGTGGGTGGCACCACCACCGGTTTGTCGATCGAGTCGGGCCGCAAGGCGCTCGACAAGGCCGGTGTCGACCCTGCCAGCATCGACGCGCTGGTACTGGCCACCACCACCCCCGACCGCACGGTGCCGGCCAGTTCGCCCGGAGTGGCTCAAGAACTCGGCCTGCGTTGCGGCGCGTTCGACATCAATGCCGCCTGCTCGGGCTTCATGTACGGCTTGGTGATGGCGCACGGCCTCATCGCCATGGGCGCCAACAAGGTGCTCGTCATCGGCACCGACACGCTGGCGCGCATCACCGACTGGACCGACCGCAATACCGCCATCTTGTTCGCCGACGGCTCGGGTGCCGTGGTGCTCGAGGCCTGCGATGGCCCCGGGCAACTGCTCGGCTGGGACCTCGACGCCGATGGCGCAGCCGAACGCTTCCTGTACGCCGAGGTGGGTGGGTTCATCCAGATGGAAGGCAAGGAAGTGTTCCGCCGGGCGGTGCGCATCATGGTCGACTCCGCCGAGAAGACCCTCGCCCACGCTGGGGTCGACATCGCCGATGTGGCGTTGGTGGTGCCGCATCAGGCCAATGTGCGCATCATCGATGCCGCCTGCGAACGCCTCGGGGTGCCGCCCGAGAAGCGAGCCGTGGTGCTGCCCTTCACCGGCAACACGTCATCGGCCTCCATTCCTCTGGCACTCTGCGACGCGCTCGACAACGGCCGAGTGAACGACGGCGACCTCGTGCTGATGGTGGGCTTCGGTGCCGGCATGACCGCGGCCAGCGCGCTCATTCGCTGGGGTGGCGGCGCCACCTTGCTCGGCGGGCAGGCAGCGAACTGATGGCACGCACCGTGCTCGTCACCGGCGGCGCCAAGGGCATCGGCCTGGCCTGCGCCCGCCGCTTCGCCGAACTCGGCGACAACGTGGCCGTCACCTACAACTCATCGCCTCCACCCGATGGTCTGTTCGGCGTGCAGTGCGATGTCACGTCCACCGACAGTGTCGATGCCGCGTTCAAGGCAGTGGAGGCGCAGTTCGGGCCGGTGGAAATTCTCGTGTCGAACGCGGGCATCACCAAAGACGGGCTGTTCATGAAGATGAGCGAGGAGAACTTCACCTCGGTCATCGACACCAATCTCACGGCCGCCTACCGGGTGGCCAAGCGCGCCACACCCACCATGCTGCGGGCGCGTAGTGGCCGCATCATCCTCATCTCATCGGTCGTAGGCCTGCTCGGTTCGGCCGGCCAAGCCAACTACGCCGCCTCGAAGGCGGGCCTCGTTGGCCTAGCTCGCTCGCTGGCGCGTGAACTCGGGTCGCGCAGCATCACCGTGAACGTGGTAGCGCCCGGCCCGGTGGAAACCGATATGACCGCAGGCCTCGGCGAGAAGCGACTCGCCGAACTCACCGACGCTGTGCCGCTCGGCCGCATGGCTTCGGCCGACGAAATCGCCGGTGTCGTCACCTTTCTCGCCTCTGCCGATGCCGCCTACATCACCGGGGCTGTCATCCCGGTCGATGGCGGACTGGGCATGGGCCACTAGATTCGTACCCAACCACACATCAAGGAGATCCCGTGGATCAGGAACTGTTCGCTCGTTTCAAGAAGTGCGCCGTCGAGGTGCTGTCGGTCGATGAGGCCGCCGTCACCCCCGAGGCCAAGTTCGGCGACGACCTCGATGCCGACAGCCTCGACCTGGTCGAGTTGGTCATGGCGCTCGAAGAAGAGTTCGGTGTCGAAGTGCCCGAAGACGAACTCAACGACGTCGAGACCGTTGGCCAGGCCTACGACTTGGTCATCAGCAAGCTCTGATGGCCATGCGTCGCCGAGTAGCCATCACCGGCTACGGCGTCGTGGCTCCCTGCGGTCTCGGGAAAGCGGCCTTCTGGCAGGGCCTGCTCGGCCCGGGCATCACCGACCGCAAAACCACCGAGCTCGAGGGCTGGGACCCACTGCCGTACTTCGACAATCCGAAGGAGGCTCGGCGCGCTGACCGCGTCGAGCAGTTCGCGCTTGCCGCTGCCGCTGAGGCGTTCGAGCATGCCGGCCGCCCCGATGTTGCCCCCGAGCGGTTCGGCACCATCTTCGGCACCGGTATCGGCGGCTTGCAGACCCTCGAAGACAACGTGCAGGTGCGCCTCGAAAAGGGTGAGCGGCGTGTGTCGCCGTTCCTCATCCCGATGCTCATGGCCAACGCGTCAGGTGCCGCCATCTCCATGCGCTACGGCCTGCAGGGGCCCAACGAAACCGTGGTCACTGCCTGCGCAGCCTCCACGCACGCCATCGGCTACGCCGCCCGGCTCATCTCGTGGGGCATGGTCGATGCCGTGGTCACCGGTGGATCGGAAGCATGCATCACCCTCACCGGTGTTGCTGGCTTCACCAACATGACAGCTCTGTCGTCGAGCGGCGTGAGCATGCCGTTCGACACCAAGCGCGACGGGTTCGTGATGGGTGAAGGTGCTGCGGTGTTCGTGCTCGAAGAGTACGAATCGGCCGTGGCCCGGGGCGCCAACATCGTGGGCGAAATCCTCGGTGCCGGCAGCACCGCCGACGCGCATCACATCACCGCCCCATCCCCCGGTGGTTCGGGTGCGGTGCGCTGCATGAACCTGGCCCTCGCCGATGCCGGCCTCTCGCCGAGCGACATCGCCCAGATCAACGCTCACGGCACGTCGACCCCGCTCAACGATGCAGCCGAGGCCCAGGCGGTGGCCACCGTGTTCGCCGGCGGGTTGCCACCGATGACCTCCACCAAGGGGGTCACCGGCCATGCGCTCGGCGCCGCAGGTGCATTGGAGGCTGCAGCCGTACTGCTATCGATGGAGCACGGGCTCATCCCACCCACGGCCAACACCACCGAGGTGCTCGACGACGCAGTCATCGACCTGGTGGTGGGCGCAGCACGGCCATGGACGCCCGGCCCCACCATGTCGAACAACTTCGGCTTCGGCGGACACAACGGCACCGTCATCATCGGCCCTCCGGCTCGCTGAGCCAACCCTGTCACACCGGCGCGGTACAACAGAGCCGTGGCCATTTCCTGTATCTACTGCGGCGGCAGCCATCAGCGTGCCGATGAGGTTCGCGCCTGCTGGGCGCGCACCTCTGCCGAAGAACGAGCCGAACTGACCGAGCGAGCCGAACGCGAGGCTGCTTCCGATCGGGTGGTCGCTACCGCGCCGGTCGCCACCTCTACGCCGGTGTTCGCCGCCGCTTTTTCGGGCGATGCCGCACGCTGGGCAGGGCCCGATGCGCTCGGCCGTCACCTGGTGCTGCTCGACGAGGTCGATGTGCCACTCCCCTGGCGAGCCTGCGAGGTGGTGGTGGTCGACCATGAGGTGCTCGCTGCACCTGCCTCCACCGTCACCCGGTTGCGTAGCGCCCACCATCAGCGTCAGCGAATGGTCATCGTCATGCGTGCAGCATTCCAGCGCCCACCCGCCCAAACCGATGCGCGGCCACTGCACGAGGTGGGTGCCCGCGGCGAGTTGCTGCTCGACGAACTCCACCACCTGGTGTGGTCCAACAGCGTGGTGCTCGGCGTAGAGGGTGCCCGGTGGGCGTGGGCCGAGCGCGCCATGGCGCTGGGCGCGTCGCCAGCGGCCACCGCCGACGTCGAGGTAGCCGGGTTGGGCCCTTGCTGGGTCGACGGTGGGCCGTTGCGGCTCAGCGGTCCACTCGACGGTGCACCGGTGGTGCCGGCCATCGCTGTCGAGCACGGCTCGCTGCGACCGTTCGGGCTCGCGCCCTGCACCGCAGCATTGGCACCCGATCAGTTGGCCGCCGTCACCCACCCCGGCGGCGCGGCCCGCATCATCGCCCCGGCTGGTTCGGGCAAGACCCGCGTGCTCACCGAACGGGCCCGGCACCTCATCACGGTGTGGGGCCTTCCGTCATCGGCCATCACCATGGTGGCCTACAACCGGCGGGCACAGGAAGAGATGCAACAGCGCCTCGCCGACCTCCCCAGCGTGCAGGTGCGCACGCTCAATGCCTTGGCGCTCGCCATCATCAACGGTGTGGCGCCCTTCGCCCCGCAACCGCGCCGCTGGCAGACGCTCGACGAGATGGGTGTTCGGCGCCTGCTGGGCGACCTCGTGCAGGCACCACGCAAACGCAATGTCGACCCACTCGCCCCATGGCTCGAGGCCATGTCGGCCGTGCGTCTGGGCCTGCTCACCCACGACGATGTCGAGGCCCGCTACGACGGCGATGTGAGTGGCCTCGAAGAGGTCATGCAGCAGGTCGATGCCTCCATGCAGCGTTCGGGCTCGGTCGACTTCGACTCGCAGATCCTGTCGGCCATCACCCTGCTGCTCACCAACCCCACCGCCCGGGCCGCTGCGCAGCGGGCCTGCCGGGTACTGCTGGTCGACGAGTTCCAAGACCTCACACCGGCGCACATCTTGCTCATTCGCCTGCTCAGCGCCCCCGGGTTCGGCACGTTCGGCGTGGGCGACGACGACCAAACCATCTACGGCTACAACGGTGCCGACCCCGGGTGGCTCATCGACTATGCCTCGCTGTTCCCTGGCGCAGGCGATCACCCGCTCGAGGTCAACTACCGCTGTCCCGGCGATGTGGTGGTATCGGTCGAGCGCATGCTGCGGCGTAACCATCGGCGTGTACCCAAAGCCATCCGCGCTCATCACAGCACCGCCGAGGGGATGCACCGTGTGGTGGTCGACGACCCACTGGCCGCCACCGTCGACCATGTGGCCAACGTGCTCGCTGCCGGCAACTCCTCTGCGTCGGTAGCGGTGCTGGCGCGGGTGAACAGCGTGTTGGCCCCTGTGCAGGTGGCATTGCGTGGCCGTGGCATCGCCACCACCACGGTGGCCGGGCCTGAATTCCTCACCCGTTCGGCGGTTCGTTCCACACTCGCCTGGCTGCGGGTGGCCACCTCGGGTCGCTCATCGCTGAAGGGCACCGACCTCAAGGAGGCACTGCAACGCCCCTCGCGGTCGCTGCACCCACGAATCGCCGAATGGGTGGGCGATCAGCGTTCCGTTCGCGACCTCGAACGACTTGCCGACCGGATGAACAAGGACAACGAAGCCCGCGCCATCCTCGCCTTCGCCGCCGATGTCGACAAGGTGCAGGAGGTAGCCGCCACCGGCACCACGCTCGACATCATCGACACCCTGGTCGACTCGATGGGCCTCGCTGGCACCCTCGCCACGTTCGACCTCAACCGTCACGGTATGAACGCCCCCTCACAGGGCGACGACCTGCTCGCCATGCGGCATCTCGCCACACTCCACCCGCAACCCTCGGGCTTTGCCGGTTGGCTCGTTCAGCAGTTCGATCAACCCCGCACCGCCACCGGCCCGGGCGACGATGTGGTCACTCTCGCCACCGTGCACCGCGTGAAGGGGCAGGAATGGCCTCATGTGGTGGTGCACCTCGCCGACGAACACCAATTCCCACATCGTCTCGCCGACGATGTCACCGAAGAACGGCGACTCTTCCATGTGGCCCTCACCCGCACCAGCAGTCAGGTGCAGGTGGTCAGTTCCAGCGGCGCCGTCAGCCCCTTCTTACGCGAACTCGATGTCGAACCGAGCGCCGACGAACGGGTGCGTTCGGTGGTGCGCTCCACCGTGCCTGCCACGTCGGGTGGCGGGGCGCGGCGCAGTGGCGGCACCAGCGGCACGGCAGCAGCGGCCACCGCCGACACGGTGGTGCTCGACGCGCTGGGCGAGCAGTTGTTCGAACTCCTGCGCCAGTTCCGTAACGATGTGCGCAACGGCAAACCCGCATACACCGTGTTCGGCGACGGCACCCTGCAGCGCATCGCGGCCTCGCGGCCGGTCACACTCGATGCTTTGGCCCGGGTGAAGGGAGTGGGGCCGATGAAGCTCGAGCAATACGGCGACCGGCTGCTCGCCATCGTCACGGCCTTTGTGGAGGCCCAGGGGTAACGCCGCCCGAATCGCCAGTCGGGTTCAGGCGTCGACCAGCACGAACATCAAGTCGCACTCACAGGCCACAGCACCGTTCAACAGCGCCCGGCCCGAGCCCTTGCCGGCCCGTGCCGACATTCGGCCCAGTTCCACCTCGAGCACCAACGTGTCGCCAGGGCCCACCTGCTTGCGGAAGCGGGCCGCATC
>JBAXQV010000144.1:0-8196 GCA_037131575.1 Actinomycetota bacterium | reverse complement strand
CCCGACTGGGTGGCGCATCGATTGTGGATCGGCACGCTGCTGTTCCTCGGTGGGCTAGGGGTGCGCTGGGCGGCGAAACATCTCGGCCTGGCGAGCGGCGCTGCGTCGGTGGCGGGCATCGTGTACGCGCTGTCGCCGTACATCCTGCCGTACATCTCGCGTACATCGGTGATGCTCCTCCCTTGGGCCGGGGTGGGCTGGATGGTCGGCCTCACCATTCGCGCCACCACACGAACCCGGTGGCGTGATGCGGCGCTGTTCGCTCTCGTGGTGCTCACCATCGGTGCCGTCAACGCCACCGCGCTCGCGCTCGTGGCACCAGCACCTGTGCTGTGGTTGCTGCACGCTGCATGGGCACGAACCATCACCTGGCGTGTCGCAGTGATGACTGCGCTGAAGATCGGCGTGTTGTCGCTCGGCGTATCGCTGTGGTGGATCGTGATGCTCCTGGTGCAGGGCAAGTACGGCGCTGACGTGCTGGCGTTCTCCGAGACACTCGAAGCGGTGTCGCACACGGCCCTGAGCACCGAAACCCTGCGCGGCCTCGGGTACTGGCTCATGTACGTGCGCGACCCCTTCGCGTTCACCACCACAGCGTCCATCGATTACATGACGTCGAGCGCCGTCATCATCGCCGGATACGCGCTCACCGCACTCGGCCTCGTGGGTTTGGTGGCCACTCGCTGGAGCCAGCGCCGCTATGCCGCACTCTTGGTGGTCACAGGCATCGTCCTCGGTGTGGGGGTGCACCCCATCGACAACCCGTCACCGCTGATGGGCCCACTTGCCCATTCGGCGCTCGGCCTGGCGCTGCGCAGTAGCACCCGGGCGTTGCCGCTCAGCACGTTCGGGCTCGCGCTCGGTGCAGCGGCGTTGGTGAACGCGATGTCGTTCTCCCGACTGCGGATACGGACACTGGCCATACCGGCCGTGGTGCTTCTTGCCATCGTGAACCTGCCCGCGCTCTGGCATGGCGGTTTCGTCGACCCGGCACTCGTGCGCGACCAGAACCCGCCCGCCGCGTGGAACGAGGCAGTGGCAGCGCTCGATGCATCCTCGCCTGATTATCGGGTGATGCAAGTGCCGGGTTCCGAGTTCGGCGCATTCCGTTGGGGCTACACGGTCGACCCTCCCCTGCCCGGACTCACCAACAAGCCACTGATCACTCGCGATCTGCTTCCGCTCGGCAGCCCCGGGGCGATGGACCTCCTCAATGCCCTCGACAACCGCTTCCAGACGGGCACGATCGACCCAGCGAGCATTGCCCCAACGGCCCGTTTGCTCGGCACCGACACCATTTGGGTGCCCAACGACCTCGCCTTCGATCGCTTCCGCACACCTCGCCCCGAAGATGTCGCCCATCTGTTCGCTCAGCAGCCTGCAGGATTGAGCGCCCCCACGTCGTACGGCGCACCTGTGGTGAACCAACCCCAGGTGCCGGTGACCGATGAACAACAGATCGCCGACCCTCTGGTGGGTACTCCCCTCCCACCGGTGCAACTCGTGCGGGTGGTGAACCCAGTGCCCATCGTGCGCACCGCGGCGCGAACGGTACGTCTGGCGGGTAGTGGCGATGGTGTGGTCGACGCTGCCGCGGCGGGGTTGCTGACGGGCGACGAACTCATCGTCTACGGCGCCGACGTCACAGAGGCTCGTCAAGCTGCAGCCCGTACCGCCGGCGCCTCGAGCAACCCCATCGGAAACACACCACTCATCGTGACCGACTCGAACCGCGACCGGGCCGAGATGTGGCGCGGCTCACAAGATGTGCTCGGCTTCACCGAAACCGGCGGAGCCGCACCAGGCGTCACCAAGGAGAACACCGCCGATCAACGCCTGGCGGTGTTCCCGAACCAGACCGAAGCGAACCAGACCATAGCCACATTGCAGCTCGACCCTCTCGTGGGCGCATCCGGTGGAACGCTCGACGTGACAGCGTCGAGCTACGGCGAGCCGTTGGCGTACCGCCCTGAAGACCGTGCCGCGATGGCTGTCGATGGCGACCCCGGTACGGCGTGGGTGGTCGCCGACCGCGCCGACCCCATCGGCGAGTCGATCAGCGTGTCGGCCACAGATGGCATCTTGCATCTCGTGCAAGCACAGCGAGTCGGCGCCAACCGGCGAATCTCCACCGTGCGCATCACCACCGGTGAGGCCGGCACCAGCCATTCGGTCGACGTGAGTCTCGACAACAGGTCGCTCGCCGCGCCGGGCCAGACGGTGAACCTCACCGGCTCGACTCCGGTCACCATCACAATCACCGGGGTCACCAAGGTGGAGGGTGGCACCGACGCCGGGCTCAGTGCTGTCGGCTTTGCCGAACTCGGCCCTGTGGCGCACGAGGTGGTACGGCCGCCCACCGATGAACTCTCCACCATCGCGACCGATACACCGCTCGCTCTGGTGTTCGCCCGCGACCACACGCGTGCCACGAACCGCTTCCGCAGCGACCCCGAAGCGGCCATCACCCGTGAGTTCACGCTGCCCGTGAACCGCACGGTGGAACCAACGGTCACGCTCCGTCTCGACGCACGCGCCGACGATGCGGTGCTCAATCGCTTACTGGGAACACCCAATGCACCCGTTGCCAGCGAACGCCTCACCGGAGTGATCGAGGCCCGAGGTGCCAACGCCCTCGACAACGACCCCTCCACCGCATGGACCACCCCCATCGGACGCGCCGTGGGTGCATCGCTCGACATCCCGCTCGACACTGCCGGTTCGGTGTCGACGTTCACCATCTCCCAGCAGATCGATGCCAACCACTCGGTCATCACCGGAGTCCATCTCGTCATCGGAAGCGACGAGTTCGACCTGACGGTGCCCACCCCCGACGCTTCAGGTGCCAGCGTCGTGACGCTGCCGACAGCGCTCGCTGCCACCGCGGGCGCCCACGCACTGCTCACGATCACTTCGGTGGCAGCCAACATCACCATCGACCGTCGCTATGGCGAGCCGACAGCACTGCCGGCGGCCATCGCCGAGATCGTCGGCCTTCCGGTGGCACCCGCGGCAAGCGTTACACCGGTTGGTGACACCGGTTGCCGCACCGACTTGCTCATCATCGACGGTGCACCGATGGGGCTGACCGTGAGTGCCGACCAGCTCCGTTCGCTTCTGCGCGGCGACAGTGTCACCACAACAGTGTGTTCGGCAACCACGTTTGGGCTCGCGTCCGGCCGCCATCTCCTGGTCACGAACGGCGGCCGCGATGCTGCGCACACCACCGGTATCGACATCGACCGCATCGTGCTTCGTTCCGCCTTCCCTGGCGTCGCCGGCGGCCCCGATGTGAGCCAACCCACCGTGGTGCGCACACGTTCCACACGCGTCGCAACGGTGGCGCCCTGCCCCGACGGCTGTTGGTTGATTCTCGGAGAAGGCTACGACCGCGCCTGGCGGGCCAAGACCGGCTCCGCCAGCCTCGGCGCGCCGGTGCAGGTGAGCGGAGGGTTCAACGGATGGTGGCTTCCCCCCAGCAACAGCACACGTACCGTCACCATGGAGTGGCCGCCACAGGCGGGCCTCAACCAAGCATTGCTCTTGGCTGCGCTCGTGGTGCTTGCCTGCATCGTGCTTGCCTTCGCCGACCGCAAGCGCCGCGGCACGGTGCTCGAGTTCGACCCACCGCATCTGGTGCTCCGCGCTCCGCCGGTGAGCCGCGCTGCCGCTGGCGTTGCTGCAGCTGTGGCGGTGGTTGGCGGTGGATTGCTCATCGCCCCGGTGTGGGCGGCCTACGGGGCTGCAGTCGGCGGTGTGGTGCTGCTCACGCGACGTCCGCGTGTGGCGGGCTGGCTCGCGGCCGTGCTCGCGGCTGGCCTCGGGTTCACGGTGCTGTATCGCCAACGGGCGAACCGCTGGATGCCAGAGGCGGCCTGGTTGAGCCACTTCGAAGACCTGCACCGACTCGGTATGGCCGTGGTGGTGTTGCTGTTGGTGGCCTGTTTGGGAAGCGATCACGACACCGCTACCGACACCACCGTTCCTGCCAAGTAGGTATCGCACACCCAACGTGCCGCCTCCGGCGACCAGTGCAATCCGTCGGGTCGCACCGTGAGGTCGCGCGTCAGCCTGGTCGAGGTGAGCCAGGCGTTGAGGTCGACTACGCGCACCACAGAGGGGTACTTCGCGGCGAGCGAACGAATCACGTTGTACTGCACCTCATAACGCGCTGGGTCGAGCATCTTGCGTTGGTCGGGCCCGAACGGTGACGTCGGTACCGGGGCCAACACCCATGCGATACGTGGTACGCCATGGGCGATGAGCCAGTCGGCCATGGCCGTGTACGAGGCGGTGAGTCGCGTCACGAATCGCGGATCGAATGGTGAGATGGCACCTTCGGATGTGTTCCACATCCGGTCTTCGACATCGCGCATCGACACCATGAGCATCACCACATCGGGCTTCTGCTGGGCCAACACATCGGGAAGCAGTTTGTCGAGGACGCGCTTGCACGCACCGGCGAAGTCAATTGCTCCGTCCGTTGGAATCTTTCCGTCGCGAATGAATCCACACCCGGGCGCAGCCGCCATGCCCACCCGTGCCACATCGAGGTGGTCGTTGGCCCAGTCGGTGAGCCCGTCGCCGGTGACCATGGCCGTCGAGTCGCCCACCACCACGATGCGCACCGGGCGACTCACTGCGGGCACCCCGACCGTGGTGTCCGGGTTGCTGGCCACAGTGCCAGCCGGGCTGCCGACAACGGTAGCGACGGTGGTGACGGTGGCAGCGTTGGCCGCGCCGGTTGTGGCGAGCGGGGCCAACGTTCCGTTGACGGCCTCGATTGCTGAGGCTTGCTGGCCGGAAGCAGTGATCGATGAACTGCCCAACGCTGGCACGGGGATCACAACGACGACGATGGCTGCGGCGAGCACTGCGGTGAGGGCACCCGCCCCCGCCGCCACGCGACGCGGTGCCAACTCGCGCCTTCGCACCGGCTGTTCGAGCAGTCGATACGACACCACGCTCAACGCGAGCGTGATGGCAACACGTAGGGCAAACAGCGGTGCCCTCCCCAACCCGCCAAACCGATTCGAAGTGACGAGCGCGAAGACCGGCCAGTGATACAGGTAGATGCCGTAGCTGATGGTGCCGAGGAACACGAGCGGTCGCCAACTGAACGCCGCTCGCAACGGCCCGGGCGAGCGCAACGCCCAGATGAGCCCTGCGGTGGCCACAGCGAATACCCCGAGCCAACCCTGGTAGGCGAGGCCACTTCCCGACGCCCACGTGGTGGCAGCCCACACGACTACCGCCAAACAAACGCTTCCCACCCATGTCGCTCCGGGCAGGTCGACGGAGCGTACGTGCAGGATGGCTGCCAGTGCCGCACCCACCAGAATCTCGCCGATACGGGCCGGTGTGGCCCAATAGGCGACGTTCGGTCCCCAATGGTGAGCGATGAGCGGTGCTGACGCGACGGCAAACACGGCCATCGTCACGATGAGCCCGCATCGTGCACGTGTGGGATTGCGCCACCGACGCGTCAACCGCACCAAGCCCAACATGGTGAGCGGCCACACCCAGTAGAACTGCTCCTCGATGGCGAGCGACCAGTAGTGCTCGAGTGGGCCGACTCGGCCGAACGTGGCGTTGGTGAGATCGGCATAGCTCGCCTTGCCCACCAACTTCACCCAGTTCTCCACCTGGAACAACGAACCGAGGAGATCTCGGCGGAGTGACTCGTCCCAGCGGAATGCGCCGAGCCCAGCGAGCAGCGTGATACTAGCCAACACCGCCAGGCTGGCTGGCAGGAGCCGCTTCATCCGTCGCGCATAGAAGGCTGCGAGGTCGAGCTCGCCGTTGCGTTGATGCTCGACCAGCAACAAGGTGGTGATGAGATACCCCGACAGGGTGAAGAACACCGACACGCCCACGTATCCGCCCGACATCCAGGTGAACCCGCCGTGGAAGACCAGCACCAGGGCTACGGCGACAGCGCGCAACCCATCGAGCGCCGGTTGGTAGGCAATGGTGCGTGGCGAGCGGCTCATTCGGCCACTTCCTCACGCCCACCGAAGCGCGCGACGACAACGGCGACGGCCACCACGACGCTGACCTCGAGCGGTGAGCGAATGCGGTGCCCGCCGTAGAACACAACGGTGGTGAAGGCCACGCCGATCACAGGCAGAAGCAACAACCACCGTTGTGCGCGCCGAATACGGAGAAGCCCCACCACGGCGAGTGGAGCCATGATCCACCAGCAGCCGATGCCGGCCCACGACGCCCAGCGATAGCGCTCTTCGCCCACGTCTTGGTGCACGGCATTGCCTACGCCGTAGAGGTCGAGCGTGCCGCCGACACGGGCCGCAACCACCACTGGAAGGCGGCGAAGGTGATCTGACGCGTACGTGAGAGCCAACGTACGTTGCCGTGCCGACCGAACCGAAGGCTCTTCATCGGCACGGTACTCGGGGTCGGCGGTGATGCAGTTCAGCGACCAGGTTCCGGTACCCGGGCCGTAGAAGGAGTCCGCACAGTAGGTGCCCATGAGCGTGGTGCCATCGTTGGTGGTGAGGTACACCGGCCGTTCGAAGCGGCTCAGGTTGAACGCTACCCACGGCAACACCACCACACCGGCGCCCACGACGAACAGGGCCGGCCGCCGCAGCGACCGACTCACGGTACGGCCCTCTGCCGTAGGGTCGTCGCTCGTCGCGCGATCGGTCGCCCACAACCACACGGCACTCAGACCAACCAGCACGATCAATTCCGACCGCGCCAACGCGGCCAGGCCGGCGACGGCGCCGATCGCGACGACCGCTCGCCCCGATGCGGTAGGCCGTACGCGCAAGAGGCGCCAGAGCAAGACTGCGATCAGCAATGTGCTCACGCTCTCCGACATCACCAGGCCATCGTTCATCCACAGATTCGGATAGAGCGCAGCAATCCAGGCGGCGATGATGCACGCCCGATGACCGGCGAGGTCGCGAGCCAACATCGCCACCACCACGATGGTGGCGATGCCACATGCCACGGTGACGGTGCGCTGCCAGGGCACGGCATGCCCCATCCAGCTCACCGGGGCCATGAGTATCGAGGTGAGCGGCCCATGTTCGGCCCCCGGTTGATCGACGAACAGTTCGCGGAACCACACCCCGCGGGCAAGTTGGCTCGCCTGTCCCGAGTAGTAGAACGAATCGTTCAACAACAGCGCCTTGTTCCACTTGTCGACGGCCAGCACACCGCTACGCCACAGCGCACCAACCACGACGGCACCCCAGGCTGCGCGGGGTAACTGCGGGCCAAACCGAGTGCGGGGTGTGTTGTTCTCGTCGCTCACGGTCCTCGCCCATCCGCTGCCTCGGCGCGCCGCGAGCTGAGAGCTGCGTTCCGACCGACTGTGCGGAACCTCCACGATAGCGGTTCCGCTCTCAGCAGGCGGGTCGGGTTACCCTCGTAGCACGCCATGCACCCGCTCGCTCCACCTCACCAGCAACCTGTCGACGGCGCCCCGGTGCTCGACGTCGTGGTGCCCGTGTACAACGAGGCACATGTGCTCGAGCGCAGTGTCACCACGCTCCATCAGTACCTCACCGAGCACTTCCCGTTCACGTGGCGCATCACCATCGTCGACAATGCCAGCACCGATGGCACCTTCGCCATCGCCACCGAGCTCACCAACATGCTGGTAGGAGTGCGCGCGCGGCATCTCGACCGCAAGGGTCGCGGCTTGGCTCTGCGCGACGCCTGGACTGCCAGCGATGCCACCGTCTGCGCATACATGGATGTCGATTTGTCGACGGGCCTCGACGCACTCCTCCCCCTGGTGTCGCCGCTCATCACCGGGCACAGCGATGTGGCCATCGGCTCACGTCTGGCGCCCGGGGCCACGGTGGCACGTGGACCGCGGCGAGAGTTCATCTCGCGCACCTACAACATGATCTTGCGCGTCGTGTTCGCCAACCGCTTCCGCGATGCACAGTGCGGGTTCAAGGCCATCCGCACCGATATCGCCCGCTGCCTGCTTCCCGAGGTACTCGACAATGGTTGGTTCTTCGACACGGAACTGCTGCTCCTGGCCGAACACAACGGCCTCCGTGTGCATGAAGTGCCAGTCGACTGGGTCGACGACCCCGATAGCCGGGTACATGTCGCCCGTACGGCCCGCGACGACCTCCGCGGTGTGCGTCGAGTGGCTGCGAGCTTCCTCCGCGGGGGAGGCCGGGTAGACCTCGGGCAACTGCAACGCGCACC
>JBAXQV010000143.1:0-8294 GCA_037131575.1 Actinomycetota bacterium | reverse complement strand
GGGCGGGCTGGGTGGCGCTAGATGCGTTCCCAGTAGCGGCGCATCTCCCAATCGGTGACGGTCTGGTTGAACGCCTGCCACTCGGCCTTGGCCATGGTGAGGATGTGGTGGTGCACCTCGTCGCCGAAGCATTCACGAGCGATGGCCGAGTGCTCCCACAGGGCGATGGCATCGGGCAGGTTCCACGGGATGCGGTCGATGTCGGGGGCTTCGTAGCCGTTGCCACTGAACGGTTCGCCGAGTGGCAGCTCGTGGCGGATGCCGTACAAGCCACCGGCGATCTGCCCGGCAAAGGCGAAGTACGAGTTGGCATCGGCACCGGGGATGCGGCACTCGACTCGGGTGCCCTTGCCGTGGCCCACCTTGCGGAAGCCGAGCGTGCGGTTGTCGATACCCCAGCCGATGCCGGTAGGTGCCCACGATCCGAGTTGAAACCGCTTGTAGCTGTTGATGGTGGGCGCCCACAGCAGACTGAACTCGCGAGCGGTGGCGATGAGACCGGCGAGGTAATGCTCGAACACCTTGCTCATGCCGTGAGGGCCGTGGTGATCGTCGAACAGCGCCGTCGAACCGTCGAGGCTCCACAGACTCGAGTGAATGTGGCACGACGAGCCGGTGTCGTTGAAGTCGTACTTGGCCATGAACGTGACCGAACGGCCATTGAGGTGAGCGATCTCTTTCGCCGCGTTCTTGTACACGCTGTTGCGGTCGGCCATCTCGACGGCGGTGGTGTAATCGAGGTTGATCTCGTGCTGGCCCCGACCGGCCTCACCCTTCGAGAACTCCACCGGCACACCGGCCGCTTCGAGCCCCCGGCGCAATTGCCCGAGGATGTATTCGTCTTTGGTGGTTTGCAGGATGTGGTAGTCCTCGAGCCACGGCGAATGCGGCTGCAGGCCGCGGTAGCCCTTGGCGTGGGCCTCGTCGTAGGTGTCCTTGAACAGGTAGAACTCGATCTCGCTGGCCACCATCGGCAGGAAACCCATGGCCGCGGCGGCCTCCTCCTGGCGCTTCAGCATGGTGCGCGGCGCAACCTCGATGAGTTCCTCGGTGTCCACCTTCAACAGATCGCACATGACCATCGCCGTCTTGTCGACCCACGGGGTGATGCGGATGGTGTTCCAGTCGGCACGAGCCAGCATGTCGCCGTAGCCCTGCTCGTAACTGGTGAAGCGATACCCGGGCACGGGGTTGTTGTCGATATCGCAGGCGATGAGGTAGTCGCAGTTCTCGGTTCCGTCGTCGGCCACATGCTCGAGGAAGAACCGACCCGTGGTGCGCTTGCCGGTGAGGCGGCCCTGCAGGTCGGGGAACACCATGAGCACGGTGTCGATCTCACCGGCCTCGATCTTGGCTTCGAGATCTTTGCGAGACACATGCACACGTGACGACATGCACTCGACTGTAGATCGTGGTCAGCGTTCCTCGTGCACGGCGCAGGCCGGCGAGGGCGTCAGGCCTTCTTCTTGGCGGGTTCCTTGGCAGGCTTCAGCACGCCACGGGCAAGCGCGTCGTCGAGGTAGTTCTCGGCCTCTTCGGCACTTACCTTCAGCGCCGGGGCGATTTCGCTGATGAGGTTGATGCGGGCACGGTCGTACATGGTGCGCTCGGCGGCCGACAGCGAGGCGTCGCGGTTGCGGGCTGCAAGGTTGCGCACCACTTCGGCCACTTGGTATACGTCGCCGCTCTTCAACTTCTCCTGGTGGTTCTTGAACCGGCGGCTCCAGTTGCTGGGCACACGCGGGTCGGGCTTCGACAGCACCGCCACGAGGTCTTCGAGTTCATCGGACGACACCGGCGGACGCACGCCCACTTCGCTGGCCTTGGCGGTGGGCACCGACAGCGTCATCTCGTTGATGACCGTGCGCAAGATGAGGTACTCCTGGCTGGAGCCGAACGCTTCCATCTTCTTGGTCCCCATGACGATGCAGGCACCGTGCTGGGGGTAGATGACGGTTTCGCCCTTCTTGAACTTCACGCAAGACCTCGCTGGGGGGAACGATCGGGCGGCCGATCGTGTGACGAGCGTTCGAACCGATGAACACCGCATCGGCCGCTGTTCAAGAGTAGGGCCGGAAACGCGAAATCCCTCCCTCTACCGGGTGGAACGCCACGGAAGATGTATTCATCCACCCTTCCGGGCCACCAGCACGGCGGTGAGATCGACGGGCTTGCCGTTGCGAAGCACCGTGATGGTGAACGAGGCCCCCGGTTTGCCGTCGCGGATGCGGGCGATGAGGCCACCTTTGCCAGCCACGGGCCGGCCAGCAGCGGCGATGACGATGTCTCCCTTGCGCAACCCGGCGGTATCGGCCGGCCCACCAGCGGTGACCTCGGTGAGGAGGGCACCTGCACCACCGTCGCTGCGGTCGTCGACCGCCACACCGAGGAACCCTTCGGCGACGGACCCGTTGGTGGCCTGCTCGCGGAGCGAAGCGATTTCAACCAACAATTGCCGCGCCGAAATGGCGAACCCCACGTTGGTGGCGGCTTGGTTCTGGTTGCTGGTGGCCACTGCGGTGTTGATACCGATCACTTCACCGCGAGCGTTCACCAACGGCCCGCCCGAGTTGCCTGAGGAGATGGCTGCGTCGGTTTGCAGCAGATCGTCGAGCGCACCGAACTCGGTGACAAGCGACCGGTCGAGCGCCGACACCACCCCGTTGGTCACCGATGCGGCGCCATCGAGCGCCAGGGCGAAGCCGATGGCCACCACCGGTTGCCCCACCGCGATCGACGTCGGGTCGGCGATGACCGCTGCCCTGAGCCCGGTCGCATCGACCGACAGCAGAGCCAGATCGTTGGGCACATCGGCCGCCAACACCTTTGCCTCACGCGGTTCGGTTTCGCCGAGCAGGCGTACCCGCACGAAGTCGGTGCCGTGCACCACATGCGCGTTGGTGACGATCTGGCCGTCACCGGTGAGCACCACACCACTGCCTACCGACACCTCGGAGCCGCCCACCAAGCCCACCACGGTCACCACCGAGGGCCCCACTGCAGCCGCCACCTGGGCCACATCGAGGCCCGTGTTCGTGGGCAGCGAACCGCTGACGGGCGGCGGGGCGACCTGAACCGGCAACGACGACACCGAAGCAGAACCCGAACGAGAGGCACGCCCCGCGCCGATGACGCCACCGATGACACCGGCGATGATGCCGAGTATCAACACCCCCACGATGAGCCCGACGCGACTGGCCTTCGGGGCTGGCGGTGCCGGCGGCGGAGCAAGCGCTGCCGGCGGCCGCGGCGGAGGCGGCGGGGGCAGCGACGGATAGGTCATCGCACCACGATCGACGGGTTCTGCCACGGCGTGAGCGCATGCTCGCCCACCGGCACCTGCTGGTAGGGCTCGGGCAGTTCGTCGACCATGTGCAGCACTGCACCGAGGCGCCCCACCCCCACGCACATGGCCGCGTAGAGCGCCAACTCGACGATCTGGCCGTCGTCGAAGTGGCGGTGCAGTTCGTCGAACAATGCGTCGTCGATGGCGAGGTGGTTACTGGCGAGCAGGTCGCCGAAGCGCACTGCTGCACGCTCGGCCTCGGTGAGATCGGGCGCCTCGTACGGCGTGGCGAGCGAACACACGGCGTCTTCGGTGAGGCCGGCCTCGATGGCGTCGGTGTAGCGGATGGCCATGCAGCTACGGCATTGGTTGTGGAACGCGATGCGCAGGCGCATCAACTCGAGCAGGCGGGCATCGAGTTGGCGGTGCCGCTTGAGCGACCCCGAGAAGGCCATCAACCCGGCAGCGAGTTCGGGTCGGTGCGCAAAGTAGCGCATCAACCCGTTCTCGAGCGGTGTGCGCTCGCTGGCGCGCATCACCTCGGCCATACGCGGGTCCCAGTCGGCAGGATCGATCTGGCTGATGCGAGGCATAATGCGCTCCTTCGTGGCAATGAGTTGAAACACAACTGTTCGAGCGCCCCCGGAGAGACTCGAACTCCCAACCAACGGGGTAGAAACCCGCTGCTCTATCCGTTGAGCTACGGAGGCGAATGCCCGAATGCTACTGCTGGGCGGGCAGGTCGAGCAGTGTGCGGCGTAACAGGTCGAGCGCAGTGATGACGCTCATCTGGCGCATCTGGTCGCGCTGGCCGGGAAGGCGGAACGTGCGGGTGATGGTGCTTCGACCGCCCGCACCATCGGGCATGCTCACGCCGACACACAATGTGCCCACCGGCATGCCGTCTTGTTCAGCAGGCCCGCCCACCCCGGTGAGTGCCAGGCCCACATCGGCACCGAGCACCCGGCATGCACCCTCGGCCATGGCGGCGGCCGTCGGTTCGTTCACGACCGGCCCCTCGGGCACACCGAGCAGGTCGAACTTCACCTCGCTGGCGTAGCTGATGATGCCACCCCGGAACACGCTGCTGGCACCCGGTACGGCCGTGATGCGGCCCCCCACCAACCCGCCAGTGACGCTCTCGGCCAACCCGAGCGTGAGGCCGCGCTCGCGCAGTAGCTGCAGCACCACCGACTCCATGGTGTCGTCGTCGACACCGAACACCTGCTGGCCAACGATGGCGCGTACGTGCGCCTCCACCGGTTCGAGCAGCGCCTCGGCAGCGGCCGCCGTGGGTGCCTTCGCGGTGAGGCGCACCTTGATGCCCTCCCACCCGCTGGCCAAGAACGCGAGCGTGGGGTTGCCCACTGCTTCGAGTTGTTCGATGACCGGCTCGAGCCGTTCGTTCAGCGCGCTCTCGCTCTCGCCCCAGGTGCGCAGGGTACGACTCACGATGGCCGAGGCCTCCCCCGCACGCGAACGCAGGTCGGGAAGCACCGCTCGCTCGAGCATGTCTTTCATCTCATGCGGCACGCCGGGCACCGCGTACATCACCTTCTCGACACCATCGACGACGACCGGGCAGATGAGCCCCGGCGCAGTGCCACGCGTCTGCGGAATGATCGACGCACCCACGGGCACCAACGCCTGACGCAGGTTGTTGGGTGCCATGTACCGCCCACGCGCCGCGAACAGTTGTGTGATCACCGCCACCACGCCCTCGTCCTCGACGAGTTCGGCGCCCATGATGGCGGCGATGGCTTCACGGGTGACGTCGTCGTGAGTGGGGCCGAGCCCACCGCAGATGACCACTGCATCGGCATCGGCCAGCACCCGGCGCAACACTGTCTCCATGCGGCCGAGGTTGTCGCCCACCTTCACCTGCAGCAACGAATCGATACCGTTCAACGCGAGTTGCTCGCCGATGTACGACGAGTTGGTGTCGATGATCTGACCGAGCAGCAGTTCGGTGCCGATGGCCACAACGTCACAGCGCATGGTGACTCAATCGGGTTCGCTGAGGCCGCTCAGCGGCACGGTGACGGGCGGGCCGGTTGGTTGCATCGATTGACCTCGCCACAGGTACTGCGCTCCGCTGATGAGCGCCAGGGCCACCGACACCCACAGCAGGCCGTTCCACAACCACTTCGCATCCATGGAGGTGAGTGGCGCAATGGCGAAGCCCACTGAGAGTTGTTGCGTGACAGTTTTGTATTTGGCGAGCTTCGAGGCGGGCACGCTGACGCCTTTCGTGGCGACATACGTGCGATACATGCTGATCACGATTTCGCGTACGGCGATGACGACCACCGGCACAATCCAGTAGATGTTGCGGGTGACCAGGGTGAACATCGCCCCGAGGATGAGCACCTTGTCGGCCAACGGGTCGAGGAATGTGCCGAGGGTGGTGGTGCCATGGCGGCGCGCCAACCAACCGTCGATACCGTCGCTGGCACACAGCACAAACCACAGCAGGAAGGCCGGCCACGAACCCTGCCGACCGTCGGGGATCATCCAGAACACCAGCGGAGCGATGAGCAGACGCCCGACGGTTACGAGGTTGGCCCAGGTGGCCACATCGCTCGGATCAGCGGGCATGCTCACCTCCTTCGGTGACGGCTTCACCCACCAGATCGGGCCCCATCGCGTCGACGATACGCACCTCGGCGAACTCGCCGACGCGCAGCGAGTGCGGCACTTCGATCACACCGTCGATCTCGGGTGCCTCGCGATGGCTGCGGGCCACGCCAGGTTCATCGACCAGCACGCGCACGGTGGTGCCGATGAGATCGTCGCGTCGGCGAGCAGTGATGTCGTCTTGCATCTCGCGTAACTCGGCGATGCGTTCGTTCATGAGGCTCTGCGGTACCGCGCCATCGAGGTCGGCGGCGTAGGTGCCCTCCTCCACCGAGTAGGTGAAGAACCCGCACCAGTCGAGTTCGGCTTCCTCCACGAAGTGCAACAACTGGTCGTGATCTTCCTCGGTCTCACCGGGATAGCCCACGATGAAATTGCTCCGGAACGCTGCCTGCGGTTCGCGCTCGCGGATGTCGGCGATGCGGCGCAGGAACCGGTCGCCATCGCCCCAACGGCGCATGCGGCGCAGCAGGGGCTTGCTCACGTGCTGTAGCGACAGGTCGAAATACGGCACACCGGTTGCGCAGATGGCATCGATGAGATCGTCGCTGAGGTCGCTCGGGTACAGATACAGCAACCGGGTCCAGGCCGCGCGTTCGGCCACGGCACGCACCAACGGCACGATGGAGCCGGCACCGAGTTCGTCGGGGCGATCCTTGCCGTAGCTCGCCAGGTCTTGGGCGATGAGCACGATTTCCTTCGCCCCGAGTTCGTCGACCTCACGCAAGATCGACTCCACATCGCGGCTTCGTTGCGGCCCACGGAACGACGGAATGGCGCAGAAGCCACAGGTACGGTCGCATCCCTCGGCGATCTTCACGTACGCCCACGGGCTGGTGGACCGCGGGCGGGGAAGATTGAGCAGGTCGAATGCCGGAATGGGCGCGGCGTTCACCGGAATGGTGCGCTTGCCCGCCGAGGTGGGCCCGAGCGTGACGGGTACACCGAAGCCCGACACTTGGTCGACCTCGGGTAACGCCTCGGCAAGTTCGTCGCCGTACCGCTCGGCCATGCACCCCGTCACCACCAAGCGGGCACCGGCTTTGCGCTGTTCGTCGAGTGCGAGGATGGTGTCGATCGATTCGCGCCGCGCTTCATCGATGAACGCGCAGGTGTTCACGACCACCAGGTCTGCCAATGTCGCATCGTCGGTAGGGGTCATGCCGTCGGCGAGCAAGGTGCCGATGAGCTTGTCGCTGTCGACCTGGTTCTTGGGGCAGCCCAAGGTTTCGACGTAGAACTGCTGCCCCATGGGTACGAGGCTACCCGCCGAACACGACGCGGCCCGATTACGCCGCAGCTGGCCTAGAGGTAGTTGAGCCGCAGGCCGGGGTGCGGCCAGCGCATGTGCAACAAACGCCCTGTGCCCGAGCAGGTGATGTAGGCGTCGCGGTACTCGCCGCTGCCATCGCGATCGCCGAAGCAGATGTTGGTGGTGAGCAGGTCGCCCGTGGGCACATGGCTCATCTGGCCGTTCGGAGCGATGACCGTGATACCGCCATTCACCAGGGTGGCGACACACACATTGCCTGCTCCGTCGACCGCAAGCGAGTCGAGCAACTGGTAGCCGGGCAGGCCGGCGAGGCACACCGTGGGGTCGACCGGCATGGCCGGCTCGAGCACACCGGGCGAGGCGATGCGCCGCTGCATGACCCGACCGTTGTGGGTTTCGGCCCAGTACACGGTGTTGCCGTCGGGCGAGAGACCGATGCCGTTGGGGCCTTCCACCGGATGCACCACTTCGGTGATGGAACTGCCGTCGGCCTTGGCGTAGTAGATGCTGGTGAGGTCGCTGGTGCGTGCCTCACCGTCGCGGATGCCGTGGTCGGTGAACCAGAACCCGCCATGCGCGTCGAACACCAAGTCGTTGGGGGCGCGCAGCGGGCGGCCGTCGCACTCGGTGTAGAGGTCGGTCACTGCGCCGGTGGCGATGTCGACTTTCTGGATGCGGCCACCGATGTAGCGGCTGGGGTCGAACGGGCCGGGGAACAGCAACTCACCCATGTCGACCGGTGTGAAGCAGCCGCCGTTGTTGCACAGGTAGATCGCACCGTCGGGGCCGATGGCAGCACCATTCGGGCCACCCTCGATCTCGGCGATGGTGTGCTTGGTTCCGTCGGGCATGACGCGCGTGATGCGCGGCCCGAACATCTCCACCAAGATCACGCTGCCGTCGGGCATCGCGATCGGTCCTTCCGGGAAACGAAGCCCCGATGTGATTTCGGTCAACTCGGCCATGACTACCCCCCAGGTGTCGCAGTGCGCACCATCATGGCACGAAGGCAGGTCAGCGAGCTTGTTCAGCCTCGCGGAGCAGTTCGTACTCCTCCACCGTCATGAGCACGGCCCGGGCCTTCGAACCTTCGCTGGG
>JBAXQV010000142.1:0-8306 GCA_037131575.1 Actinomycetota bacterium | reverse complement strand
CGCCACCACCGCCGCACCGGCCACCGCCCCTCCGACCACCGCCCCTCCGACCACCGCGGGGCCATGAGCACACCGTCGCCGCTCGCGTCGGCCCGCCGCGGCACCGAACTCGGCCTGGTGGTGATGGCCGGTGTCATCACCGCAGTGGCCTACACCCTCGCATCGCTCGGCAAGAACGCCGCGATACCGCCCATCATCGTGCCGTTCCTCATTGCCTTGCTGGGGTTGTTGATCGTGGCGCACATCGCCACCCGTCGCCTTGCCCGCGGTGCCGACGCCACGCTGTTGCCCCTCGTAGCACTGCTCAACGGCCTCGGCTACGTAATGATCACGCGCCTCAACGAACGCCTCGCCGGTTTGCAGACCACCTGGACGCTGCTCGGGGTGATTGCCTACGTGGCCACGCTGTTGTTCGTGCAGCGAACGGTCGACCTCGCCCGCTACAAGTGGACGTTCTTCGCCATCGGTGCGGCGCTGCTCCTCTCGCCCTTGGTGCCCGGGCTCGGACGCAGTTTCGGTGGCGCCCGCATCTGGGTGCACATCGGCCCCATCAACTTCCAGCCGGGCGAGTTCGCCAAGGTGGCCCTTGCACTGTTCTTCGCCGGGTACCTCGCCGAACGGCGCGAGCTCATCGCCACCAACACCTGGAGAGTCGGCCCGCTGCGCCTCCCCGAACCACGCCATCTGCTGCCCATCCTGCTCGCCTGGGCATTCGCCGTGTTGGTGATGGTCGGTTTGCGCGACCTCGGCGCCTCGCTGCTGTTCTTCGCCCTGTTCGTGGTGATGCTCTGGGTCGCCACCGAACGCGCCAGTTTCCTCGTGCTGGGCGGTTTGCTGTTCGCCATCGCCGCCGTCACGGCATGGAAACTGTTCGACAATGTGCAGACCCGCGTCACCATCTGGCTCGACCCGTGGCCTCATTATCAGGGCAAGGGCTACCAGATCATCCAATCGATGTTCTCCATCTCCAACGGAGGTTTGGGCGGCACCGGTCTCGGCCTCGGCAATCCCAACAAGATTCCCGAGGTGAAGAACGACTTCATCTTCGCGGCGTTCGGGGAAGAGTTGGGCCTGCTGGGTTCCACGGCAATTCTCGTCGCCTTTCTGCTCATCATCGGTGCCGGCCTGCGTATCGCCATTCGCACCGATCGGCCGTTCGAGAAGTTGCTCGCGGTAGGCCTCACCACCATCGTGGGCGTGCAGGCATTCATCATCATCGGCGGCGTGATCCGTGTGGTGCCGCTCACCGGCATCACCTTGCCGTTCGTGAGCTACGGCGGTTCGAGCCTGCTCGCCAACTACGTGCTGCTGGCGTTGCTGATGCGCACCAGCGATGCCACGGCGCGCCATCTCGGTGAGATACCCGACGACCTCACCATCGGCGAACGCTTCGAAGCTCGACGTGTGCTGCGCCGCGGCACGAGGACCCGATGAACGCAAAGATCCGCCACCTCGCGTTGGGGTTGATCGTGTGTTACGTGGCGCTGTTCGTGCAGCTCAACACACTGCATGTGACGAGGCGGCCCGCACTCACCAGCGACCCGCGCAACGACCGGCAGACCGTGCGCGACTTCAACCATTCGCGCGGCCCCATCATCACTGCCGACGGTGTGGTGGTGGCGCAGAGCGCTCGGGTGACCGACCCCGACGACACGTTCACGTATCAACGCAGCTACCCCACCAACGACCTGTTCGCCAACGTCACCGGCTATCACACCTACAGCTACGGCAACACACAACTCGAACGCACGCAGAACGCCGTGCTCATGGGCACCACCGCCGATCAGCAGATCGAATCGATCGGCAACCTGCTCACGAGCACCGACACCTCGGGCTCGGTGGTGCTCACCATGCGCGCCGATGCCCAGTTGGTGGCCCGCAAGGCGTTGGGCGACCGCGAGGGGTCGGTGGTGGTGCTCGACCCCAACACCGGCGCAGTGCTGGCGATGTACAGCTACCCGAGTTACGACCCCAACCTCATCGCCGTGCACGATGCAGCGAAAGCTGGCGATGTGCTGACGTTCCTCAACGCATACCCCGGTAAGCCGCTGCTCGCCAACGCGTACCAAGAGCGCTACATGCCCGGGTCGAGCTTCAAGGTCATCACCACGGCGGCTGCACTGGGCAATGGCGTGGCCACCCTCGACCGGCAGTTCCCGGTGGAAAAAGAGTGGGTGCCGCCGCAGACCACCGACCCCATCCAGAACTACGGCGGCTCGGCCTGCGGCGGCTCACTCGTGGAGGTGTTCTACCGCAGTTGCAACATCCCCTTCGCGCAGATGGCCACCGAACTCGGGCCCGAGCGCATGGTGGCCGCCACCAAGGATTGGGGCATCGGCGAGACCCTGCCCATCGACCTTCCCAAGCCGGTGGCGAGTCGCTTCGGTGAGGTCGCCGACTTCAGCGACAATCTGCCGCTACTGGCCATCGGCGGGTTCGGCCAGGGCAACGATGTGATGGTGCCACTGCACATGGCCATGGTGGCCGCGACCGTGGCCAACGGTGGCCGGATGATGAGCCCGTACGTGGTCGACCGCACGCTGTACCACGATGGGCGCGTGATCCGTCGAACCACGCCGTCGGTATGGAAGACGCCCATCACTCCGGAGTTGGCGCTCACCCTGAACGGGTTGATGGTGAACGTGGTGAACCTGGGCACCGGCAAGCCGATGCAGTTGGCCAACGGCATTCAGGCTGCAGCGAAGACCGGCACCGCCCAACTGAACGCCACCGGCCAACCGCAGCGCTCGCACGCGTGGATCATCGCTTTCGCCCCCGCTGCTGCGCCGAAGTACGCGATCGCAGTGATCTTGAAGGGCACCAACGACGAGATCAGTGCCAGCACCGGCGGCAAAGTGGCCGGGCCGGTAGCCAAGCAAGTATTCGATTATCTGTTCGCTGCCGACGCTGCCGCAGCCGCGGCGCAGGCCACCACCACGGTGCCCGCCGTGCCCACAACCGGCGCCGCGCAACCATGAGCCGTTACAGGTCGGTATCCTCTCGCCACCACCGTCGCCAGGTCGCGCAACATCGAAGTAGGACGTCGTGACAGACAAACCAGAGCGGATCGTCCTGAACGATCGCTACGAAATTCAGAACCGCATCGGCCGAGGTGGCATGGCCGACGTGTTCTTGGCGCGCGATCTGCTGCTCGATCGTCCCGTGGCCATCAAGGTGCTGTTCCCCGAGTTCGCCACCGACCCCAACTTCGTCGAACGCTTCCGCCGCGAAGCACAGGCCGCCGCCAACCTCAACCACCCCAACATCGTGAGCGTGTACGACTGGGGCAAATACCTCAACACCTACTTCATGGCCATGGAGTATGTGCAGGGCCGCACCCTGGCCGACATCATGCGGGTGAACGGCCGGCTCACCTCGATGCAGGCCGCCGAAATCGCCAGTGAGGTGGCGGCAGCGCTCAGTTTCGCCCACCGCAATGGTGTGGTGCACCGCGACATCAAACCGGCCAACATCCTCATCGGTTCGGCGGGTCAGGTGAAGGTGGCCGACTTCGGCATCGCCCGCGCCATGAACGCGCCGATGGAATCGAACCTCACCCAAGTGGGTGCGGTCATGGGCACGGCCACCTACTTCTCGCCCGAACAGGCCCAGGGCGCGCAACCCGATCCGCGCAGCGACCTCTACTCACTCGGCATCGTGCTCTACGAGATGGTGTCGGGTCGGCCTCCGTTCACCGGCGACAACCCGGTTGGTATTGCCTACAAGCAGGTGCACGACGCGCCGCAACCGCTGAATCAGATCATCGCCGACATCCCCCGGCCGTTCGAGGCCATCGTCGCCAAACTGCTGGCCAAGAACCCGGCCATGCGCTACCCCGATGCCGACGCCGCACGCGAAGACCTGCGTCGCTTCCGCGCCGGGGAACCTGTGCAGGCGCTCGCCGCCATCTCGCCGCCCGCCGCGGCAGCGGCAGCGCCCACCACGGCGATGCCCGCCCAACGCGCCGGGCAAGCCGCCTATGCCGCCACCGCAGCGATGCCGCGCACGGCCACCGGCGTTCCCACGGCGCAGCAACCGTATGTGGAGCCACCGCCCGATCGCACCAGGCTCTACACCGTGCTGGGCATCGTCGCCATCTTGCTGGTCGCCATCGGTGGTGTGGTGCTCTACAACGCGGTCAACTCATCGAACACACCGGCACCGGCCACTCGCGCGGTGCCCAGTGTGGTCGGGCTCCCGTTCGATCAAGCCAGTAAGGCGCTCAGCGACTCGGGCCTGTCGATCACGCCGGTGCCGCAGGAGAACGCCACCGTGGCCGAGAACATCGTGTTCCAAACCGACCCGGTGGCCGACACCGTGGTGGCCAGCGGTTCGGCCATCAAGGTGTACTTCAACCCCTCGAAGCAACCTGTCGCCATTCCCGACGTAACCGGGAAGAACCTCGAAGAGGCCAAGCGCCTCATCACCGAGGCTGGCCTCACGGTGGGCACCGTCACCGCAGAGACCTCCGACAAACCGAAGGAAACGGTCACCCGCACCGACCCGGTTGCGGGTACGGCGCTGAAGGTGGGCTCACCCGTGGCCATCGTGTTGTCGGGCGGGCCGAACACGTTGGTGGTTTCCGATGTGACCGGGCAAACCCAAGACGCCGCGACGGCACTGTTCAAGGCCGAGCCGTTCAAATTCGCGGTGACGGTGAAAACCGAGGCCAGCCCTACGGTCGCCAAGGGGTTGGTGTTGCGCACCGAGCCAGCAGCCAACGCGCAACTCGCTGTGGGTGGCGCCATCACCCTCATCGTCTCGAGTGGGCCCGAACAGGTGGTGGTCGACCCACTGGTGGGCAACACCGAGGCAGTGGCACGCACCCGCCTCACCCAGAAGGGTCTCGTGGTGGGCACCGTCACCTACATCAACGTGGTGGCTGGCGATGCCAACGACGGGCGGGTCATCAGCCAGAGCGTCCCCCCGGGCACCAAGGTCGACCCGGGCTCAGCAGTGAGCCTGCAGGTGGGTCGCGCTGCTGCACCGGCCACGACGTCAACCACCACACCGCCCACCACACCACCTACGACACCGCCAACCACGCCGCCAACAACAACAACCACCACCACGAGCACAACGCTCGCCACACCCTGACCCGTCAGCGGGCTGGAATCAGCCCGAGGAAGTTGGTGAGCAATTGGTGACCCGCGGCGGTGAGGATGCTCTCGGGATGGAACTGCACACCTTCGATGGGCAGGGTGCGGTGGCGTACGCCCATGATGATGCCGTCGTCGGTGGTGGCGGTGACCTCGAGGCAGTCGGGCACCGTATCGGCAGCGATGACGAGGCTGTGATAGCGAGTGGCCGTGAGTGGTGACGGCAAGCCGACGAACACGCCTGCACCGTGGTGCACGATCGATGAGGTCTTGCCGTGCATGAGGTGCGGGGCCCGCTCGACCGTAGCGCCGTACACGTGGCCGATGGCCTGGTGGCCGAGGCACACCCCGAGAACCGGAATGCCCCGCTCGGCGAAGGCGGGGATGGCCGCGCAGATGATGCCGGCATCTTCGGGGCGCCCCGGCCCGGGCGAGATGAGCACGGCGTCGGGTGCCAGTGCCACTGCTTCCTCGACACTGAGTTCATCATTGCGCACGACGATGGGTTCGGCACCTAGCTCGCCGAGGTACTGCACGAGGTTGTAGACGAAGCTGTCGTAGCTGTCGATCACCAGAACGCGAGGGCCGGGCATATCGACAGCGTAGACTCACCGACCGTGGCACCCCCCAAGAGAACAACGAGCGGCCGAGTCACCCCCAAGGGCACCAAGCCTGGTGAGGCGCGTCCGTTGCCCACGGCCGAACCCGCAGGACTCAGTGGGAAGGGTCGCCGTAGCGACCAGAGCGACGTGGCAGCATCGTCTCGCTACACGCCGCCGACCCCGCCCGAGATGTACGAAAGCCCGCGTTGGGTACCCATCTTGATGGCATTGCTCATCGGCGTCGGCGTGCTCGTGATTCTGTTGCACTACTTCATCTGGACCGATACCAACTGGCCCGTCGCCATTGGTCTGGTGTTCCTGCTGGGTGGCTTGTACACCGCTACCAAATGGCACTAGCGCCCTTGGCGCGCGCCTGGTTGCTGCTTACATCGGTGTGATTCGGTCACAGAGTTGTCCACAGGCTGTGGACATCACTCCATGATCGGCGCCATGATGATCATCTCCTCGAGACAGTGCTTCGGGGGAGGTGGATCCTCATCGGGAGCAAGTGTCAACTTGATCTCCAACCCGCAGACACTGCACCGATACCTCACGTTCACTCTGCGCATTTCTCCCGGGGGAGGCGGGGGAGGCAACGGGGTAGTGAAGCTGCGTAACATGCCGATTCCGGCTTTCCACAACACATAGCCCATCACGATGCCAACGAGCACCCAAATGACGGTTGACAGCGCTGGCATGTGGACAACCTAACGGGGCGGCTATCAGCCGAGGCGTTCGATGATGGTGCCGTTCGCCATACCGCCACCCTCACACATCGTCTGCAGGCCGTAGCGGCCGCCGGTGCGCTCGAGTTCGTTGAGCAGCGTGGTCATGAGACGTGCACCTGAGCAGCCGAGGGGGTGGCCGAGCGCGATGGCACCACCGTTCACGTTCACTTTGCTCATGTCGGGGTGGAGTTCCTTCTCCCACGCCAGCACCACCGACGCAAACGCTTCGTTGATCTCCACCAGGTCGATGTCGTCGATGGTGAGCCCGGCGCGAGCGAGCACCTTCTGGGTGGCGGGGATGGGTGCGGTGAGCATCATCCGCGGGTCGTCACCGGCCAGCGAGAAGTTCACGAACCGGGCCCGGGGCGTGAGGCCGAGGGCCTTGGCCTTCTCCTCGCTCATGATGAGGATGGCCGACGCGCCGTCGGTGATCTGCGATGAGTTGCCGGCGGTGACGCGGCCGCCCTCTTCTTCCGAGCGGAACGAGGGCTTCAACTTGGCGAGGCTCTCCATGGTGGTGTCGCGCAGGCCTTCGTCGGTGGTCATCATCTGGCCGTCGGCGCCCATGACGGGCAGGATCTCACGCTGGAACCGACCCTCGGCGGTTGCCCGGGCGGCGTACTGCTGCGAGCGCACACCGAAGGCGTCGAGTTCGTCGCGGGTGAGGCCCCACTTGTCGGCGATCATCTCGGCCGAGATGCCCTGCGGCACCAGGCCACCCACGCTGGCGTAGCGGCTGGTGACGGCAGGGCCGAACGGGAACCCGAACTTGCCATCGGCCATCGACGAGCCCATCGGCACACGGGTCATCACTTCCACGCCAGCGGCGACCACGATGTCGTAGGCACCGGCGATGACACCCTGTGCGGCGAAGTGCGCTGCCTGCTGGCTCGAACCGCACTGACGGTCGATGGTGGTGCCGGGCACGGCCTCGGGCCAGCCAGCGGCCAGCACAGCGTTGCGGGCCACGTTCACACCCTGCTCGCCCACCTGCATGACGCAACCCATGACCACATCGTCGATGAGGGCCGGGTCGACACCGGTGCGCTCGATGAGTGCCTTCATGGTTTCGGCGGCGAGGTCGACCGGGTGCCAGTCCTTCAACTTGCCGTTGCGGCGACCGAGCGGGGTACGGATGGCGTCGACGATGACTGCAGTGGTCATGGCGAACTCCTTGGGGAGAAGAAGCGGTGGATACCGCCAGGTGACAAATAGTTTGCTGTGTACAAGTTCACAAACCCAAACCGTGCGGAACAACCCTGCGACTGATCAGCCATTCAGTCATCAGATCGGCCGACTGATAGCGTCGCAAGCGCGCACGGGTGCACGAACGGGGTGCACGGAAATGAGGTTCTTGTCGTGAACGTTGGCTTCGTCGGTCTGGGCAATCTGGGCAACTACCTGGCTGCGAGCCTGGTGCGGGCCGGGCATCCGGTCACCATCACCGACCTCGACAAGGCGGCGGGCGACAAGCTGGTGGCCGCCGGTGCCCGGTGGGCCGATTCGGCCAAGGCCGTGGCCGAGGCCAGCGACGTGGTGTTCACCTGCCTGCCCTCACCGCGGGTCATCGACATCGTGGTCACCGGTCCCGACGGCATCTTCGCCGGCCTCCGCCAAGGTGGCACCTGGATCGACATGAGCACCAACGACCGCGACGAGACGATGCGGTTGGGCGCCATGGCCGTGGAGCGTGGGTTCAACATGCTCGAGTGCCCTGTCACCGGCGGTGTGCACAAGGCCGCCGAAGGCGATATCACCGTGCTGGTGGGAGGCGACGAAGCCGTGTTCGAGAAGCATCGCCACCTGCTCGAGGCCGTGGGCAACCCCATCCTCTACATGGGTCCGCTCGGCAGCGCCGCGGTCATCAAGGTCATCAC
>JBAXQV010000141.1:0-8409 GCA_037131575.1 Actinomycetota bacterium | reverse complement strand
GGTCGAGCGCAGTGGTTGTCGAGCGGCTCGGCCGCTGCTGAACATAGAATCGAGAACCCAGAGGCCGATCACGAGCGGGGGGTGGCGATGCAACAACGATCGCTCGCCTACCAACCAGCACTCGACGGCGTGAGGGCCGTGGCCGTAGCGCTGGTGGTGGTGTTCCACGCCGGCGTGTCGTGGCTACCCGCCGGCTATCTCGGGGTGTCGGTGTTCTTCACCCTGTCGGGCTACCTCATCACCAGTTTGTTGCTGGCCGAACACGACGCGTCGAGCAGGGTGGCGATGGGTGCCTTCTACGGGCGTCGCGTGCGCCGTCTCCTGCCCGCGAGCCTGCTGTGCATCGCCGCCCTCATGGTGGCCCGACTGTTCGGCGCATTCAGCCGAGTCGAACACCTGCGGGCCGACATCGTGGGCGCTCTGTTGCAGGTGTTCAACTGGGTGCGCCTTGCTGGCTCGAGCAGCTACGCCGATCTCTTCGCCGGTGGCTCTGTGGGCGTGACGTCACCTCTCGAGCACTACTGGTCACTCGCCATCGAGGAGCAGTTCTATTGGGTCTGGCCGGTGGTGTTGGTGGCACTTGTTCGGTGGGCCACTCGCACACGGCGCAGCAGCACCACGCCGGTGTTGGCGCTCACCGTGCTCTTCGCCTTTGCTGCTCCGCTCATTGCCATGGTGTTCGGCCCCGACGCCGCCTACTGGGCGACACCTGCGCGTCTCGCCGAGTTGCTGGTGGGCGCCACGCTCGCCTGCGCGTTGCGTGCCGCGCCTGCAGTGCCTCGCGCCGCTCGCCACCTGGCTGCCCCTGCGCTGGCGGTGATCGTGCTGTTGGCATGCCTGCTCCCCAACGGGCGCGGCATCGCCTTTCACGGTGCGCTCCCGCTATTCGCGCTCGTCAGCGGCGCGCTCATCTGGTCGCTGCAAACCCCGGGTCCGGTGCGATCGGTGCTGTCGTGGCAGCCGCTGGTGTGGCTCGGTCGCATCAGCTACGGCGTGTACCTGTTCCACTGGCCGGTCGATGTGGTGTTGCGCGAGCGCGGCTGGAAGCTCGCATCGCCCGCAGGGTTCGTGGTCGCTACAGCCATCACACTCGCCATCAGCGTCGCCTCGTTCGTGGTGGTCGAGCGACCCATTCGCCTGAACGGGTGGTCACCACGTCGATCATTCGTTGGCGCCGGTGTGGCCACTGCGTGCCTCGTCCCACTCGGGGTGGTGCTCCCAGCGCCGATGCCCTTCATCGCAGTCGATCACCAACTGCTCACCGCGGCATCGATCGCCCCGGTGGGCACCGGCACCCTTGCCCCGCTGCAGACCGCCACGACCACGGCGACCACCGTTGCTGCAGCCGCCGCCACCACCAGCGTCTCGCCCGATGGCGCTGCGGCGACGCTTCCTTCCACATCGCTCCCACCGGCACCGACACGCCCGGTTCGAGTGTTGGTGGTGGGCGACTCGACGTCGCTGTACCTGGCGCAGGGGTTGGCTGCCTGGTCGGTGGATCACCCCTCGATGTTGCAAGCCGATGTTTTGTGGCACCCTGGGGTGACGCTGCTCTACGACAGCGTGAACACCAGCTTCGACTCGGCGAAGGAGTTCCGCGACGCCCGCCAAATCATCGCGGTCGATGCTCCCGAGACCGTGACGCGCCTCAAACCCGACATCGTGTTGGTGGTGGTGACCCTGAACGACGTGGTGAACCGTCGCTGGAGCAAGTCGGAGGGCACACTCACTCCCTTCGATGCCCGCTACCGGCAGCGGCTCGTCGACCGGTATCGCAGCTTCAGCACCACGCTGCTCGCCAGCGGCGCGAGCCAGGTGTTGCTCGTGGTTGCACCCACCCCGTTCCACCGCTTCGTGGAGCCTGAGCGCAACGATCCGACGCGATATGCCGTGCAACACGATGTGATCCGTGAGGTGGCTGCGGGGTTCGGGGCGAGCGCGCAGGCCGGCAAGGTTGGGGTGGTCGAACTCGATCAGTGGTTCACCGACCACGGCCACGCCAACGACACCACCTGGCGGCCCGACGGCGTACACCTCACCACCGACTCGGCTCATCAACTCGCCGCCGACTACCTGGGCGCCACCCTGTTGCGCCGCGCGCTCGGGTTCAGTGATCCGCCTGGGTGAGCGCCAGGGCGGCCGCCACTGCGTGGCCCACATTCAGTGAGTCGACATCGGCGCGAATGGGGATGCGTACATTCGGCAGTCGCTCGAGCATGGCTGCGGTGAGGCCCGGCCCCTCGGCGCCGAACAGCAGCGCCAACCGTTCCGGAAGTGCGAGCGCGCCGATGGCTGCGGCGTCACGTCGCGGCGTGAGCGCCCAGGTGGCCACACCGGCACCGTCGAGCACCTGCAACGCCTCGGCGAGCGGAGCCCGGGCGATGGGCAGGTGCAGGATCTCGCCCATCGACACGCGCACACTGCGCCGGTAGTAGGGGTCGGCGCAGGTGGGGTCGAGCACCAGGCCGTCCGCACCGAGGGCTCGTGCCGAGCGAGCAATGGCGCCCAGGTTCTCGGGGTCGTTGAGGCCTTCGAGCAGAATCAGTCGCCGGGCGCCGTTCACCACATCGGCCACGCTGCGCAGGTGCGGCCGGTCGGCAACGGCGATCACCCCGCGGTGCAAGTTGAAACCCACCACCTCGTTCAGCACGTGTTGCTCGGCCACGAACACCGTGGCCGCACATGCGTCGAGTTGAGTGTCGAGCCGAGTGAGTGCAGCCGGGGTGAGGAACACCGATTGCACCGTCACCTCTGCTGCAAGTGCCCGCTGCACCACCGTAGGGCCCTCGGCCCACAGCACGTCGGCACTCTCGCGGGCACGCAACCCTCGGTACACATCGACCCGCGGATCGAGGGCATCGACGATGGGAACCGCGGCCAGCATGTGACCAGTCTCGCACCCACCCCACCCAAACGTCCCTTGCGAACACCCGTTCGATCCGGCACACTGGACGGATGACTTGTGTGCCCACCCACTCACCGCTCAGCACGGCCGCCTACCAGGGGTCGTTGCTGGCCATCGACGATCCGTCGTGCGATCACACCTTCAGCGGCTTGCATCGCACCTGGCTCGACGAGCACAGCTGGGTCGACCATGTGCCCTTCTGGTTGCGTGGCGCCGACTTGGTGTTCGGGGAATTGGTGGCACGGCTCGGTTGGCGTCAGCGCGAGGTGGTCATGTTCGATCGTCTGCTCCCCGAACCACGGCTCACCGCGTGGTGGACCACATCGTCGGAACGCACCGAGCCGCTCCCCGTGCTCGCCGAGGCCAGGATTGCGCTGTCGAGCCACTACGCACGCTGGTTCGACACGATGGGTTTCAACCTCTACCGCACCGGCCGCGATTCGGTGGCGTGGCATGGCGATCAAGAGCGTTTCCTGCACGAAGATCCGGTGGTGGCCATCGTCAGCACCGGTGCGCCACGCACATTCCAGATGCGTCCTCGCGGCGGGGGTGCGTCGCGCAGTTGGCAAGTGGGCCAGGGCGACCTGCTGGTCATGGGTGGCGCGTGCCAGCACGACTGGGAGCACTGCGTGCCGAAGACCGCCCACGCCGTGGGGCCGCGGTTGTCGATCATGTTCCGTCACGATCAGGCCGATTCACCCGAGCAGTGAGTGCCGGCGCCGGTGCGCGACAATCGCCCGGTGACCGATACCGCTCGCTACTCGTTCGTCCCCGGCAGCCCCGAGTACCCCACGGTGGTGGGGGGTTCAGGGAGTTGGTTGCATACGGCCGACGGCGGGCGCATTCTCGACGGGGCCGGCGGTGCCATCGTGGGCAATATCGGCTGGGGTCGAGCCGAGGTGGCCGACGCAGTGCGCGCCGCCATGGCCACAGGCGCGTATGTGGTGCCGCTGTGGCCCACACAACATCGACTGGCGCTGCGCGATCGGCTCATCGAACGGTGGTTGCCTGCCGGTTTCGGGCACGTGTTCTTCACCAGCGGTGGCAGCGAGAGCACCGACTCGGCGCTGCGCCTGGCGCGTGCGTATCAACTCGCCAAGGGTCGACCCGACCGTTGGAAGGTGGTGGGCCGACACCCCAGCTACCACGGCATGACGCTGGCCACCATGGCTGCGGCGAGCCACACCGGGCGGCAGGCCGGGTACGAACCACTGCTCCTGCCCCTCCCGAAGGTGCCGTGGAACGACCCCGAGCAGGTGCGCGTGGTGATCGAACGGGAAGACCCCGGCACCATTGCAGGGTTCATCGCCGAACCGATGACGGGTGCGGCTGGGGCGTGCCTCACGGCCAGCGACGAGTACTGGAGCGCGGTCACCGAGATCTGCCACGAGCACGACATCTTGCTCATCGCCGATGAGGTGATGACCGGCTATGGCCGCACGGGGTTGGTGTGGGGGCACCAGCATTTCCCGTTCGAACCCGACGTCATCGTTGGCGGCAAGGGCCTCGGTGGCGGGTACGTGCCGATGGGCGCGGTGGCGGCACGCGACGAGGTGGCCACGGTGCTCGAGGGGTCGGGCTTCATGTACTTCACGTTCACCGGCAACGACGCTTCGTGCGCAGCGGCACTCACCGTGCTCGACATCCTCGAACGCGAACAACTCGTCGAGCGTTCACGAGTGATGGGCGAGGTACTGGGTGCGCGCCTGCGTGACGCCCTCAGCGGGCATCGTGCGGTGCTCGACATCCGTGGTCGCGGGTTGTTCTACGGCATCGAGATCGATGTGAGCCGCGACGAGGTGGTGATGGAGGCCATCAGCCGCAACCTGTGGGTGTACCCGGCGGGTTCGGGGCCGGTGGCCAACGCCGTGATGGTGGCCCCTCCGTTCGTGGTCACCGAGGCGGAGATCGACCAGATCGTGGACACCCTGGCAGCCAGCCTCGAGGCCGTGGTCAGTCGCTGATTCAGGCGATGTCGTCGAGCGCGGCGGTGAGTGCCTGTACGAACACCGGAACCTCGGCAGCCGTGAACGCCAACGGTGGGCGCACCTTGAGCACATTGCCGTGCACACCAGTGGTGCCCACCAACACGCCGTGACGACGCAGACCGTTCTTCACCCGATCGGTGAGCGCAGCATCGGGTTCGCGCGTAGCCCGGTCGGCCACGAGTTCGATCGCATTGGCGAGGCCCATACCGCGCACATCGCCGATTGCTGCATGGCCGGCGGTGGCAGCGCGGGTGGCCGTGCGCCACACCTCACCAGCCTCCATCACACGGGGCAGCACTCGTTCGTCGGCCAGCACGTCGAGCACCGCATGCGCTGCGGCCACCGACACCTGGTTGCCACCGAAGGTGGAGAAGAACACCGTGTCGCGGGCGAACCGTTCGGCGATGTCGCGCCGGGTGATGAGCGCCGCCACCGGGTGCCCGTTGCCCATCGGCTTGCCGAGGGTGACCATGTCGGGTTCGATGCCGAACCGCTCGAACGACCACATCGCCTCACCGGTGCGGCCGTACCCACCCTGCACTTCATCGGCCACCCACAGCCCACCGGCGGCGCGGGTGAGTGCGGCCCATTCCTGCACCAGCGATGGGTCGAGGTCGTACACCCCATCGCTCTGCAACACACCGTCGAGAATGGCCAACGCCGGCGCGATGCCCCGTGCAGCGAGCCGGGCGAGTGCCGCCGCGAACTCGCCCGAGTCGATGTGCAGGCCGCGGTAGGTGTCGGTGGGGGCCCAGCGCTCGATGTTCGCCGGGAGGTGATGTGCGTCGAGCGTCTCGGGCGACAGTGGCGCAATGACAGCACTGATGCCGTGGTAGGCGCGCGTGGTGCACAGCCCACCGATGTTCCCGGTGAAGGTGGTGGCAAGCCGCCAGGCGAGGTCGTTGGCCTCGGAGCCCGAGTTCACGAAGAACACGGTGTCGAGTGATGCCGGCAAGGTGGCGGTGAGCCGCTCGGCCAGTTCGATGGCACCACCGTGGAGGTAGCGCATGTTCGTGTTCAGCACGTTCGCCTGACGGGCGATGGCGGTGGCCACGCGAGGGTGCGAGTGACCCACGCTCGGCACGTTGTTGTACATGTCGAGATAGCGGTGGCCGTCGGCGGAGAACATCCAGGTGCCCTCTGCGCGCACCATGCGGATGGGCTCGTCGTAGCTCAGCGACTCGGTGGCGGGGCCGAACACCTGGCGACGATCGACGAGGTCGCTGTCATGCGAGTGGTCGCGATCGCCCGAGAGTTCGCGGGCCAAACCATCCCACCCGATGGTGAGCAACTCGTCGAGCATCCGCGCAGCGTTGTGGTGGTAGCGCTGCGCGAAGGCTTCGTCTTCGAGGCCTTCGGCCGCCCGCCACGAACCGATGGCCAACCCCACCGCGGTGCGCGCCGCCCACAGTTCACCCACGATGCGCAACTCATCGGCTTCGAGCGGGGTGATGCGCTGATAGCCATCGAGCGCCAGGCGGGCGGTGCGCAGCAGTTCCTCACCGGTTCGCCCAGCGGCCAGTGAATCGAGCATCGAGGCGATGTCGACGAGCAGCACCGAATGGCTCATGTCGCCGAAGTCGACGATGCCGGTGATGCGGCCGCCACCATCGACGAGCGCATTGTCGGTGGTGAGATCGCCGTGCACCACTTGGGAGCGGAGACTCGGCAGCACCGGCGCGACTGCCGCGTCGAAACGGTCGAGGGTGCGGGCCACCAACACCCGTCGTTCGGCATCGCTGATGGCATCGAGCATGGGCCGCGTGGCCGATGCATGTTGCACATCCCACGGCAGGGTGCGCACGGCCCGGGGGTGGATGAACCCGCGCAGGGCTCGGCCGAGTCGCGCCACCGTGGCGCCCCACTCGATGATGGCTCGGTCGTCGAGTTCGAGCGGGTCGAGCCGCCCGCGGCCAGGCATCACGGGGTACAGCCGCACCCAGTGCTCACCGGTGCTGGTGGTGTGCGCTGCACGCAACGCACCGTCGACGGCCGCGAGCGGCCGGGCAATGGGAAGTTCGGCATCCACCGACAGCGCGTGCAGCACCGCCTCGGCCTCCATGTCGAGCACGTCGGCGTGCTCGGCGGCGTTCGACACCTTCATCACGGCCACTCGTTCGTCGCCACGCCACAGCAGGAACGCCCGGTCACGTTCGCTGCCCAGGTCGGTGGCACGGTGCGCGTCCACACCGAACAGTGCAGCGGCCACAGCAGGGGCGTCTGCTTCCTCGACGGCGGGCGGAGGGCTGAGCAGAACGGGGTCGATGGGTATGGTCATGGCGGAGGCTCCAGGGCCACCGATCACGGTAGCCGTAGGAGCGAGCCGATGCACATGACATGCTGTGTGGATGGATCATGTGGTGGTGGTTGGGGCCTCGCTGGCTGGCCTGCGGGCATGCGAAACGCTGCGGAATGACGGGTTCGAGGGCTGGCTCACGTTGGTGGGGGCCGAGGCCGAGGTGCCCTACGACCGGCCGCCGCTGTCGAAGAAGTTGCTCGCCGGCGAGTGGGAACCCGATCGCATCCGGCTGCGCAAGCCCGACGACTTCGACAGCCTGCGCCTCGACCTGCGCCTTGGTGTGCGCGCCGAGCACCTCGACACCGCCAACCGCGAACTCACACTCGCCGACGAGTCGGTGCTCACTTACGACGGTCTCATCATCGCCACCGGCGCAGCATGTCGCCGCCTGCCCGGTCAGCCAGCGCTCGACGGCATCTTCGAACTCCGCACCCTTGCCGATGCCATGGCGTTGCGCGATCGGCTCACCGGTGAGGGCACCCGGGTCACCGTCATCGGTGCCGGGTTCATCGGTCTCGAGGTGGCCGCCACCGCCCGCCAGCGGGGTTGTTCGGTCACGGTGCTCGAAGGTGGGCCGGCGCCGCTCATCCGTGGGCTCGGCGCCGAGATGGGCGAGGCCGTTGCCAGCGTGCACGGCCGCCACGGGGTGGACGTGCGCTGTGGCGTGCAGGTGGCCGGCTTCGACGAGGTTGGTGGCCGGGTGCGCGGCGTGCGCCTCGCCGATGGCGAACTGGTGGCCAGCGACGTGGTGGTGGTGGGCATCGGCGTGGCCCCTGCAACCGATTGGCTGGCTGGCAGCGATCTGGTGCTGCGCGACGGCATCGTGTGCGACGACGCGCTGTGGACCGGCGAGCCGAGCGTGTACGCCGCGGGCGACTGTGCGCGCTGGCACAACCGTGTGTTCGACCCGCACGACGATGCCGAGATGCGCGTCGAGCACTGGACCAACGCCGCCGAGCAAGGTGCCGCCGCTGCCCGCAACTTGCTGGCCGTGGCACAGGGCGAACCGGCCGCGCCGTACCAGGCCGTGCCGTTCTTCTGGAGCGATCAGTTCGAGAGCCGCATCCAGTTCGTCGGCCGCGCCCACGGTGGTGACGATGTGCACGTGTTCGCCGGTTCCACCGATGGTTCGTTCGCCGCGCTCTACGGCTGGCAGGGTCGCCTGCGTGGGGTGCTGGGCGTGAGCATGCCGAAGATGGTGATGCCGTTCCGGGCGC
>JBAXQV010000140.1:0-8423 GCA_037131575.1 Actinomycetota bacterium | reverse complement strand
GTCGGGGTGGGGAGATTTGAACTCCCGGCCTCCACGTCCCGAACGTGGCGCGCTAACCAAGCTGCGCTACACCCCGAATGGTGCGGCGCGACTCTATCCGGCCGGGACCGCTTCTTCCTCCTCGGCACCGGCCGAGGCCGCACCTTCGGCAGCTTCGGCAACCGGCTCGGCGGGACCGGCCAGCACGGCGGCCACGGTGCGCTGCAGGGTGAGAGCGTCGAGCGGCTTCACCACCCAGGCGTCGGCGGCACTGCGCTTGGCCAGGTGCACATCGGCCTGCCGGTCGAGCAGCATGAGCACCGGCACGTGCGGTGCCCGGCCCGAGCTTTCGTCGAGGCGCAGCGCCATGGTGGTGGCCATACCGCCCATCGAACCGATCTGCAGGTCGAGAATGGCGAGGTCGGGCGTGCGCTGCTTCACGACCCCGGCCACGTCGCGGCCATTGCGGCAAACCGTGAACGAGGTATCGGGGCCGGCGAAGGCGGCGACAATGTCGTCGAGGACGGCATCGGCATCGGTGGCGATGAGGATGTGCACGAGCGAAGGCTACCCGGCCGACGTGGCCGAGTCGAAGAGCAACCGGCGGATGGCATCGAGGCCGTCGAGATCGTGCACGTCGTCGGCCAGCAGCGGCACCCACACAGTGGGGGCGTCGGCCACCTCGGCGCGCAGGCCGGCCAACTGGGCCCGCTCCACGGCGCCCAGGGCCACCAGTTCGTCGTAGTTGGCCCAGAGTGCGGCGTCGGCGGCTCGGCGCTTCGTGGAAGGCGTGGGGAAGGTGGGCGTGCATCGGTTCACCACCAGCGCCGCAGCGCCGGTCGACACCTCGCGCAACCGCTGCGCGAAGAACGATGCCTCGTCGACGGTGTCGCGCTGGGGCGACGCCACCAGCACGTAGCGAGTCTGCGCCGAACGCATCAGCGCCATCACCTCGTCGGCGCGCTGGCGAAAGCCGGTTTCCATCCCTTCGAACGCCTGGAAGAAGGCGATGGCGTCGGCCAGCACTTCGCCGCCCACCACCTTGCCGATGGAGCGCAGCACCGGTTGCGCAGCCAGGTTCAGCACCTTCAACCCGGTGCGGGTGGGCATCATCAACAGCCCGAACAACGGGTGCCCGAGGAACCGTGCCAGCGTGCCGGGCGCGTCGAGGAAGTCCAGCGCGTGTCGCGACGGCGGGGTGTCGACCACCACCACATCGAACCGGGGGTCGCCGTGCAGGGTGTGCAACCGCTCGGCCGCCATGTACTCCTGCGTGCCACTGAGCGCCCCGGCGATGTTGTGGTAGAACCGATTGCCGAGGATTCGTTCGGCCTGCTCGGGGTCGGCGGCATTTGCCCGCACGATGCCGTCGAACGTGGCAGCCGTGTCGAGCATGGTGGCCCACAGTTCGCCGCCTGACGCACCGGTGAGGGCCCCCGTGCCCAGCAGTGCCGGCTCGTTGGTGAGGCCACCGCTGAGCCCCAGCGCGTCGGCCAACCGCTTGGCGGGGTCGATGGTCACCACCACCACACGCCGACCTTGGCGGGCCAGTTCGAGGCCGATGGTTGCCGCCGTGGTGGTCTTGCCCACACCGCCCGAACCGCAGCAGATGATCACCTCGGCCTGGTGTAGCGCGCCGCGCAGCGTGGAAGCGCTCATTGCAGCCCCTCGGCGAGCCGGTCGATGTCGGCTGCGGTGAGGCCAGCCGAGATGACCCGGGGCAGGTGGATCTGGTCGATGGCCAGCAGGTCGCTGAGGCGGGCGATCTCGCGCTGATGCAGTTGCCGACGCGAGGTGCGGAACTCAGCGGCTGCCGCCAGAGCCGGGTCGGTGCTCGCCGTAACCAGCAGCGGCTCACCCTCATCGACGGCATTCACCACCACCGGGCCGAGCTTCACCCCCACGCGGTCCTCCAGCGCATACGCCGTCTCGATGAGTTCGTTCACGGGCGTGGTTTCGGGAAGGGTGACCAACACCACCTGGCAACGCACTGGGTCGCTGAGCATTTCGAGTACATCGAGCGCCTGCGTGCGGATGGGGCCGCCGCGCACCGTGTTCAGCAGGCCGCGGGCCGACATGAGGAACGTGATGGCATGCCCGGCGGCCGGACCATCGACCACGATGAGGTCGTACGTGCCGCTGCGTTCGAGCTGTTTCAGCTTGCCGAGCACCACGATGTCGTCGATACCGGGCGCCGCGGTCGACACCACATCGATCACACCGTGCGTGGAAAGCCGCTTCGCCACCCGCTTGAACCCGTGGTCGTCGAGGTATTCGGCCAGCGCATCGGGGGCGGTGAGGGCCAAGAAGTCGATATCGCCGACCAGTTGTCGCAGGTGCGGTTTCCCGTCGAGTTCGACCACCAGCACGCGAAGGCCCATCGCCGATGCGGTACGCGCCAGAACTGCGGTTACCGTGGTCTTCCCAACACCACCCTTTCCGGCCACAACGACCAATCGGGTGGTGCTCAGGAACTCTCGTGGATCCACGCGCTTCGGAGGCACTTGTGCGCAGACTACTCATGGCCGCGACCACCGTCTCGGTCGCAGCGATCGGCCTGCTTGCATCGGCCCGTTTCTCGGCCGCTGCCGACACCACTACAACCACTGTTGCTGCCACCCCGGTAGCGGTCACCACGTCGGCAACTGCCGATGAAACGCTGGCACCCGTCGACGTGCTGCAGGTGAGCGGTTTGTTCGACGGCACCATGATCGACGCTGTGGAGCAGGCCATTGCCGACGCCCCCAAGCACGGCGCGCAAGCCCTCATCCTGCAGGTGAACTCGAGCGGTGCGGTCGCTGCCGACGCCGATGTACGCGGTCTCATCGAGCGGGTTGCCAACGCGCCAGTGCCGATCGGCATCTGGGTGGGGCCCACCAGCGGTGCCAGGCTGTATGGCATGCCCGCACAGATGATGGCCGTCGCCGATGTGACCGCCATGGTGAGCGGCAGTCGTATCGGGCACACGGGCCGCTTGCTCGAGGTTGATGGCAAGCAGATCACCTTCGGGGTGGCCGACGACCGGCTGCGCGACGGTTCGCTGAGTTTCCAAGAGGCCCGGTCGCTGGGCGCGTTGAAGCTCGAGACGCCCGACATCGGCGTGCCCACCATTCGCAACATGGTGCAGGTGATGGACGGCGTGGAAGCCGATGGCAAGGTGCTGAACACGGCCACCGACAAGGTGGGCAACGACGGCAAGACACAGGTGACCCTCACCACCGTGCGTTTTGCAAAGTTGGGCCTCATCGATCAGTTGTTCCACACCGTGTCGAGCGTGCCGGTGGCGTACCTGTTGTTCCTCATCGGTCTTTCGTTGCTGGTGTTCGAGTTCTTCACCGCCGGCGTGGGTGTGGCCGGTGTGGTGGGCGCAGCGTGTGCGTTCTTCGCCTGTTTCGGCCTCGCCGAACTGCCCGCCCGCGGTTGGGCCGTGGGCCTGTTGGTGGCCGGCATCCTGGCCTGCGCCATCGATGTGCAAGTGGGTCTGCCGCGCCTGTGGACCGGTATCGGCCTGGTGATGCTCGCCATCGGCAGCCTGTGGCTCTATCAACCACTACCGGGCACGAGCATGCGGTTGAGCTGGCTCGCGCTGCTGGTGGGCCTGGGTGGGTGTGCCCTCACGTTCATCGTGGGCATGCCGTCGATGGTGCGCACACGCTTTGCCACACCCACCATCGGGCGTGAATGGATGATCGGTGAATCGGGGAGCGCCGTGGGCGACATCGACCCCGACGGCACCGTCACCGTGGCGGGGGCGCGCTGGCGGGCCCGCACCAACCGCGCCACACCGCTGAAGCATGGCGACGAGGTGCGCGTGGTGGCCATCGATGGTGTCACCCTCGAGGTCGAGCCCCTCACCGGAGCGGCGCGCGACTACCGCGAACGGCGCACGAGCACACGATGACTGATCGCAACTCGGGGAGGGCGGCTGCGCCCCGAGTGGTCGCGGTCGACAAGCGCACCTGGGTGCAGGGTCGCCCCGCTGCATACAGCACGGCCGGGAAGGGGATGCCCGTTCTCTTCCTGCATGGTTGGGGCCTCGCCCAGCACTCGTATCGCGATGTGGTGGAGCGCATTGCCCAGGAAGGGTGCCGGGTCATCGCGCCGGCAATGCCCGGGTTCGGCGGTTCGGCAGAACTGCCCGATTCGGCGTTCTCGATCGGGGGTTATGCACAGTGGGTGGCCGACTTGCTCGAGGTACTGGGCATCGATGAACCCGCCGTGGTGGTGGGGCACAGCTTCGGTGGCGGTGTGGCCATCAGGTTCGCCCACGACCACCCCACCCGCACACGGTCGCTGGTGTTGGTGAACTCGGTGGGCGGCTCGGCGTGGCGCAAGAACGGTGTGCTCACGTCCATCACCGAGCGGCCGTTGTGGGACTGGGGCTTGCACTTCCCGGCCGACATCTGGCCCGTGCGGCAGGCAACCCGTGTGCTGCCCGTGATCGCCGAAGACCTCGTGCCCAATGTGTTGCGGAACCCTCGCGCGTTCATGCGCGTGGCGAGGCTGGCCCGGCGCGCCGACCTGCGCGGCGAACTCGAAGCGCTGCGCGACCGGGGGATGAGCGTCACCATCATCTGGGCCGAGCGCGATGGCATCATTCCGCGTGAATCGTTCGAGGCGCTGTGTGTGGCGTCGGGTGTGCAGGGCACCGTTGTGGATGGTACGCACAGTTGGTTGCTGGCCGACCCCGAACACTTCGGCGAAATCATCACCAACGATGTGCGCATCGCTCAGGCGGCGCGGGAGTTGGAAGCGAACGCTCCGTCGGGTCAGCGGCGCGGTGTTCGCCGCACGCCGTCGCTCAGATCGCGGGCAACCGAGGCCCAGCAATCCGCAGATCGTCGCGCCGCCGAGTGATGCCACGGGCGTCGAGTTCGTTGGCCAACGGCAACGCGAACTTGCGGGTGACGCCCAGAGCGTCGCGCAGCTGCGCCATGGTGACCCCACCGGGTTGATCGCGTAGCAGCACCGCCATGGCGTGCGCCGCGGTGGCAATGGCCGATGGGTGGAAGTAGAGGCCCTCGCGTTCCACCAGCAGCCCGCGCCGCACGAGTTCGCGCAGCGTGGCTTTGTCGACACCAGTGGGTTCATTCGGCGCGGTGCCCTCGGCTGCGAGCCGGGTGAGCAATGGATGGTCGGCGAACGGATCGACCGCTGCTGCGGGCCGCATCCGGCCGGCGTCGACCGTGACGCCGTCGAGCGTGGCGGCCACTGCAGGCTGGCGTTCATCGAGCGATGCGAGGTCGAGGCCGAGGTCGCCAGCGGTGTCGATACGGGTGCGCAAGCGAGCCACCGTGGCCGCCAGTGCATCGTTGTCGACCACCCAATCGCCGATGGTGGGGGCGAGTGCGACGCCGGTGTACGCCTGCAGGTCGTCGGCGCGCACCCAGCCGCGTTCGCGCACGATGCGTTCCACCGATGTGTCGGGGTGGGCCTTCGAGGCGGGTAGCACCGGGGCCACATCGAGCACGGCGCCACCGCCCACCGTTTCGTTGCGGCCCGATTCGCGCAGGATGAACCGGTCGCCAGCCACGAGCGGCAGAGCAACGGCGAGGTGGATGCGCACCAACCCGTTCGCCCCCGGCGCAATCGACTGGGTGCCGAGGATGCGCACCTTCACCGGCCACTCACCCGAACCGATGTAGGCCATGTATGCGCCGCGCCGCGACACCACATGATCGAGCGATTCGAGCACGTCGAGCGTGGCGTCGAAGCGTTGCGTGGGCCGCCATTGGCTGGCCACCACCACGGCATCGCCGCGGGCCACCTGGTGGTGGTCGACACCGGCCAGGTTCAACGCCACCCGGTTCCCAGGTTCGATGCGTTCGGCAGTGTGGCCGTGGCTCTGGATCGAGCGCACCCGAGCCTGCAACCCGGCGGGCACGAGGTCGATGCGTTGGTCGGCCTCCAGCGTGCCACCGGTGAGCGTGCCGGTGACCACGGTGCCACTGCCCCGCGCTGCGAACGCTCGGTCGACCCACAGCCGCGGCCGGCCACGGTCGGGCGACGCGTCACTGTGTGCCACCAAGTGGTCGAGTGCGGCGAGCAGAGCATCGAGGCCCGCGCCGCTGGTGGCACTCACGGGCACGATGGGTGCATCGGCGAGGAACGTGCCGTGCAGATGATCGCCAACATCGAGCGTTTGCAGTTCGAGCCATTCGTCGTCGACGAGATCGCACTTGGTGAGGGCCACCACACCGTGGCGCAGGCCGAGCAGTTGCAGGATGCGCAGGTGCTCTTCGCTCTGCGGTTTCCAACCCTCGGTGGCGGCCACCACGAACACGCACGCGTCGACCCCGCCCACACCGGCCAGCATGTTGCGCAGGAACCGCACATGGCCGGGAACGTCGATGAAACTGATCGCCTCACCAGACGGGAGTGTGGTGTGCGCGAACCCGAGGTCGATGGTGAGGCCGCGCCGCTTCTCTTCGGCGAAGCGATCGGGGTCGGTACCCGTGAGGGCGAGCACCAGCGACGACTTGCCGTGGTCGACATGGCCCGCGGTGGCGACGACCCGCATGGTCAACCCGCTGCGCTGAGCGCGGTGAGCGCCGCCACGACCACATGGTCGTCGGCCGGGCTCACGGTACGCAGGTCGATGAACGTGCGGCCATCGCGCACGCGTGCCACCACGGGCGGCGTACCGGCCCGCAGTGCGGCGAGGTGGTCGCCTGCCAGTGCCAGGCCGTAGCTGGGCATGGTGGTGCCCGGTGCCGAGCCGGCCCCGGGCAGGGCGTCCATGGCCCGTGCAGTGGCCGCCGGCACCTGTGCCGCGATGGCCTCGGCGCGAGCGCGCAGCGCATCGACCGGTGTGGCCACCATGGCCCAGAACGGCACCTCATCGACCACACGACGGTGCAGATACGACAGCGCCGTGTGTTGCAGCGCAGCCAGCACCAGGGTGCCCGGGCGCAACGCGCGAGCCAAGGGATGCCTGCCGCACAGATCGACCAGTTCCTTGCGGCCGGCGATGATGCCCACCTGTGGCCCACCGAGCAGTTTGTCGCCGCTGAAGGTGACCAGTGAGGCGCCGGCAGCGAGTGCCTGCACCGCGGCGGGTTCACCGGCCAGCCATGCGGGAGGGGGGCCCGGGAGCCACGGGCAGGCGGCGTCGATGAGGCCGCTGCCGATGTCGGCCACCACCGGCACACCGAGCGTGGCGAGTTGATCGATGGGCGTGTCTTCCACGAACCCCTCGACGCGGTAGTTGCTGGGGTGCACCTTCAACACCATCGCCACGTCGGCGTTCTTGCGGCCGATGGCGCGCCGGTAGTCGGCGAGGCGGGTGCGGTTGGTGGTGCCCACATCCACCAACGTGGCGCCCGATTGCTCCATCACCTCGGGCACGCGGAAACTGCCGCCGATCTCGACGCTCTCGCCGCGGCTCACCAGCACCTCGCGCCCATGTCCGAGCGCGGCGCACACCAACAGCACGGCGGCAGCGTTGTTGTTCACGATCATCGCCGCTTCGGTGCCGCACAGCCGCGCCAACAGCTGACCGACGGTGCGTTGCCGCGAACCACGCTCGCCCGTAGCGAGGTCGAACTCCACGTTCATGGCACGGGCGTCGAGGTGAAATGCAACCGGTGCCCGGCCGAGGTTGGTGTGCAGCAGCACTCCCGTGGCATTCACCACATCGGTGAGCAGTGTGCGCCGGAACGCCTCGGCGCGTTCCGAGGCGGACGCCACATCGTGCGCGGCGATGGCCTCGCGGGCGATGTCGACACAGATGGCATGGGGCAGGCCCGAGCTGCCCAACGACCGAGCGAGCGCATCGACGCTGGGAGGGCGAGTGCCAGGCGTGCCGCTGCCGCGACCCGTGGTGGCAGGCGGCGGGGGCGTCGAGTTCACAGGCACGAGCGTAGGCTCTCGGCTGCCATGGTTGACATCCCGATCGTGCAACTCGACCCCGACCTGCCGTTGCCGGCCTACGCCCACCCGGGCGATGCCGGTCTCGACCTGAGGTCGCGCATCGACGCGGTCATCCCTCCGGCCGGGGGGCGGGTGCTCGTACCAACCGGTGTGGCCATCGCCATTCCCGAAGGTCATGCCGGCTGGGTGCTGCCGCGCAGTGGGCTGGCGCTCACGCACGGCATTGCGTTGGCGAATGCACCAGGGCTCATCGACGCGGCCTACCGGGGTGAGCTGAAAGTGATCATGCTCAACACCGACCCGCACGAACCGTTCGAGGTACGCCGTGGCGACCGCATCGCGCAATTGGTGATCCAACGGTTCGCCACGGTGCAGTGGCAGCCGGTCGACACGCTCGACGGCAACGATCGTGGCGGCGGTTTCGGACACACGGGCCGCGCCTGACGCCATGCCCGGTACAGCACGTTTCGTGCCCGACGAGTTCGAGGTGCCGCAATCGTTGATGGGCGATGGCTTCCGGCTCGAACCGTTGGGGCCGCAGCACAATGCCAGCGACCATCAGGCGTGGTCGA
>JBAXQV010000139.1:0-8483 GCA_037131575.1 Actinomycetota bacterium | reverse complement strand
GTGCGCAGGCTGTTGCCGTAGTCGAACACCTCGCTGCCCTTGTCGAGGAAGCCCACCATCGCTCGGCAGTGCGCCGCCATGCTCTCACGCGACCTCCGGATGAGCTCCTGTGGGTTCGTGCGGGCCAGTTCGGCCGTGGCTTCGGCGGTAAGATCGGCGGGCACGTAGCTGAGCGGGTCGTGGGCGCTGGTCTGGTCGGTCACGATGTCGGCTGGGAAGTCGAGCTCGAGCAGGCGTGGCAGCAGCACTGCAGCATTGCCCACCAAACCCACCGACAGCGGCCGGCGCTCGTCACGCGCACGCACGCAGCGGGCAATGGCATCGTCGACCGAATCGGCCACCTCGTCGAGATAGCGCGTCTCCACCCGGCGCTCGAGGCGCCACCGTTCCACGTCGATGCACAGCGCCACCCCGTCGTTCATGGTGACCGCCAACGGCTGTGCGCCGCCCATGCCACCCACACCGGCCGTGAGTGTGATGGTGCCAGCGAGCGTGCCCCCGAACTTGCGGCGAGCGATCTCGGCGAAACATTCGTAAGTACCCTGCAGGATGCCCTGGGTGCCGATGTAGATCCACGACCCGGCGGTCATCTGGCCGTACATCGTGAGACCGAGATCTTCGAGGCGACGGAACTCGTCCCAGTTGCCCCACTCGGGCACGAGGTTCGAGTTGGCCAGCAACACTCGCGGCGCCCATTCGTGGGTGCGGAACACACCCACCGGCTTACCGCTCTGCACCAGCATCGTTTCGTCGTCGCGCAAGGTGCGCAGGGTGCGCGCCATGGCATCGAACGCGTCCCAGCTGCGCGCGGCCCGCCCGGTGCCGCCGTACACCACCAGGTCGTCGGGGCGTTCGGCCACCTCGGGGTCGAGGTTGTTGTGCAGCATGCGGTACGCCGCTTCCTGCTGCCAACCGAGCGTGTTCAACTGAGTGCCGCGCGGGGCGCGTACAGGGCGAGGACCAGACATCAGAGCACCTCCAGGTTGCCAAGGGCATGTTCCACAGCGGCGAGCACACTGCCATCGGCCAACAGCTCCTCGGCCGCTCGCAGATCGGGCGAGAGCCAGCGATCGGGGCCCGGGCCCGCCACCGCTTCGCGTAGCGCGCCGAGCGCAGCACCGGTGCCGGCCGCCGGTGCCAGCGGCGCACGCAGGTCGATGGCGGCACTCGCGCACACCATTTCGATGGCCACGATGCGGCGTAGGTTGTCGATGGCTCGACGCAGTTTGCGGGCAGCGGCCCAACCATTCGACACATGGTCTTCCTGCATGGCGCTGGTGGGCAACGACTGCGTGCTGGCCGGTACCGCGAGGCGCTGGTTCTCCATGGCCATGGCCGCCTGTGTGTAGTGGGCGATCATGTACCCCGAATTCACGCCGGGGTCGGGTGTGAGGAAGGGCGGCAACCCGTGCGAGCGGGCCTTGTCGAGCATGCGGTCGGTACGACGCTCGGCGATGGCCGACAGTTCGCTCACCGCAATGGCGAGGAAGTCGCACACCAGCGCGAGCGGTGCGCCGTGGAAGTTGCCGCAACTCTCGACCCGGCCATCGGGCAGGATCATCGGATTGTCGATGGCAGCATCGAGTTCGCGTTCGGCCACCGCACGGGCGTGCACGAGCGTGTCGAGCGCTGCACCGTGCACCTGCGGTGTGCAACGCAACGAGTAAGCATCTTGCACCCGACCATCGCCCTCGCGATGGCTGGCCACGATGGGCGAACCAGCCAGCAGCCTGCGCAGGTTGGCAGCGCTCACTGCCTGGCCGATTTGCGGGCGTAGCGCCTGGAGGTCGGCGGCAAAGGCGCGGTCGGTGCCGAGCAGGCCCTCCACCGTCATGGCCGCGGCAACATCGGCGAGGCGCACAAGCGCGCTCAGGTCGGCCAAGGCCAGGGCCAGCATGCCGAGAATGCCGTCGGTGCCGTTGATGAGCGCCAACCCTTCCTTGGCTCGCAGGGCAACCGGTTGCAGCCCTGCCGCGGCGAGGGCCGATGCGGCGGGGTGCACACTGCCGTCGGGAAGCGACACGTCACCTTCGCCCACCAACGCCAGCGCGCAGTGGCTCAGCGGGGCGAGGTCGCCGCTGGCACCCAGTGAGCCGTATTCGCGCACCACGGGGGTGATGCCCGCGTTGAGCAGACCGAGTTGAAGGTCGACCAATTCGGGTCGGGCACCAGAGCGTGCCATGGCCAAGCTGCGTGCCCGCAGCAGCAAGGTGGCGCGCACCACTTCGGGTTCCACGGGGTCACCCATTCCCGCGGCGTGCGAGCGAACCAGTGCCAACTGCAATTCAGCGGTTCGCTCGGCAGGAATGACCGTGGAGGCCAACGCGCCGAACCCGGTGGTGACCCCGTATACGGGCGTTTCCCCGGCCACGAAACCATCCACCAACGCTGCGCTGGCCTGCATGGCCTCGCGAGCCTTTGCGCCGAGTGCCACGGGGGTTCGATCGCGGGCGACAGCCACCACATCGTCGATACCGAGCCCCATGCCTGCCAGTTCGATGACTTTCATACAGTGGCAAACTCTGCCAGAGTATGAAACATGGCGCAAGCAGCCGATCGAGGGCTCAGTCTGTTGCGAGTGGTGGCCGACCACACCGACGGCATCACCCTCAGCGATGCTGCCCGCACCGTCGATCTCGCCCCCAGCACGGCGCTGCGCCACCTGCGCTCACTCGAGGTGGCTGGCTTCGTGCATCGTCGCCCCGATGATGGCCGGTTCGAGCCGGGACCTGAGTTGTTTCGCATTGCCCGCGCGCTCGTGACGGCGGCGTCACTCCCCCGAGTGGCCGAGCCGCTGTTGGCCGAACTAGCTGCTACTACAGGCGAGTCGGCCTACCTCGCCGAGCCGCTCGACCGCACCCACGCCGTGTACACCTGCCTAGCCGAAGGGCACCACGCCATCCGCCACGTGAGTTGGCTGGGTCACCAGGTTTCGCGTCGCGACACGGCCGTTGGCGCGGCCCTGGCCGGGCGCACCGACCCCGACGGTGTGGTGGTGCGTGTCGATGCGGTCGAGGCGGGCATCACCGCAGTGTCGACCCCGGTTCGTAGCGCCGACGGCCGCGTCGTCGCCGCCATCAGCATCGTCGGCCCCTCGTTTCGCCTCCAGGGCGACGTGCTCGCCCGCACACGCTGCGCCGTGCTGGGTACCGCTGCCAGACTGGCCCCATGACCCCGACGCGACGCGACCTCCTCCGGCTACTGGCAACGATGCCAGTAGCCGTCACCCTCGCTGCATGTCGCTCCACGTCGCCGGCGGAAACCGATGGCGCCGATGGCACCGACGGCACCGTCACCGGGAGTTCCGCCGGCCCAACCACCAACACCGACCCGACCAACAGCACCACCGGAAGCTCCACCGGGCCATCCACCAGCGCTCCCGACGCTCACCGCGTGCCCGAGCCGCTGGCGATGATCCGAACCTCATGGTCGGCCGACCCGTGGGCCCGCGGTTCGTACTCGTACCTGCCGGTGGGCGCCAAACCGGCACTGCGCGCCGCCCTGGCTCAGCCGATCGGCGGCCGATTGTTCATCGCTGGTGAGGCCACGTCGGGCGCCGCCCCAGCCACCGTCCATGGAGCGCTGGCGTCGGGCCGGCGGGCGGCCGACGAGGTGGCAGCCGTGGCCGACACCAAAGAGGTGGTTGCGGTGTTGGGTGCCGGCATGGCAGGGCTGGCAGCGGCCCGGGCGTTACGCGACGAGGGGTATTCGGTGGTGGTCTTCGAGGCACGCGATCGAATCGGTGGTCGCGTGGCCACCGTACGTTCCGACGCCTGGCCCGTACCGGTCGAGTTGGGCGCATCGTGGGTGCACGACATCGCTGCCAGCGACCTCGCCACTCAGCTCCACAACCTTGCCATCGACACCGCCACGTTCGATTACGACAACGACACCACACTGTTCACCGGCGGGTTGACCCAGGCGTCACTCGCCAAGGCAGCGAAGGCCATCGAGACCGCGATCGAGTGGGCCAACGACGCCGAAGCCGACCTGTCGATCGCTTCAGCCGTCACCGCAAGTAGCGCCAAGGCGGATCCTCTCGCATTGAACCATGTCGACGAGGTGGAACTCGCCAGCGAGTACGGCGCGAACGCCGACGAGCTGTCGGCGTGGTGGGGCACTGAGGAGGGCACCGACGGCGACGACCTGTTGGTCCTGGGTGGCTACGGCGGCTTGGCCGATCATCTCGCGGTGGGCCTCGACATCCGCCTCAACACGGCCGTGACCGACGTGTCGAGGCTCGGCGAGGGCGTGGAACTCACCCTGGCCCACGGCACACTGTTCGCGTGCGACCGAGTGGTCATCACCGTGCCCCTGGCAGTGTTGGCGGCAGGCGACATCAGGTTCAACCCACCGCTGCCCAGCACCCACCGGGCCGCAATCGACGGCATGGGCACGGGGCTGCTCGACAAGGTGTGGTTCGTGTTTCCCGAGCAGTTCTGGTCGAACACGTCGTTGATGTGGACCCGTGTCGATGAACCCGGCACCCCATTTCGCGAGTGGTACAACCTCGCTCCGCTCACAGGCAAGCCGGTGCTGCTCGCGCTGCATGGCGGCCGCACCGCGCGGGCATGGGCCGAGCGCAGCGACGACGACCTGCGCGCCGCAGGCCTCACTGCGTTACAGCAGTTCCTCGACGCCGGCTGGTGACGCTGCTCAGGCGGCGCGCGCACGGCTGAAGGCTGCGCGCCCCAACCGCTAGGGTCGCAGGTGATGCCATCTGCCCCCACGACGGCCACACCAGGGAAGGAAGCCACGCGAGTCTTGGTAGCGCTCGCTGTTGGGCTCGCTGCCGGTATCGGCGCGGCGTTCGCCACACCGTGGGAAGCAGCGGTGCTCATCGGGTGGGACACCGCCGTCCTGATACTCCTCGTGTGGATCTGGTGGCAGGTGGGCAGGCTCGACGCCGAGGGCACACGTCGGGTGGCGCTCCACGAAGACGACAGCCGCAATGCAACTCGCCTGTTGCTCATCGTGTCGAGCGTGTTGAGCCTGGGCGGTGTGGGCCAGGCGCTCTACAACAGTCATGTCGCCAGCCGCAGTGGGCTGCAGATCGCCATTTTCGGAGTGGGCACGGTGGCAGCCTCATGGGCACTCATCCACACGCTGTTCATGTTGCGCTACGCCCACCTCTACTACTCGGGCACCCCGGGTGGTATCGACTTCAGCCCCAGCCACGAGGCGCCCGACTACCAAGACTTCGCGTATCTGGCATTCACCGTTGGGATGACGTTTCAGGTTTCCGACACGGCCATCACTAGCCGCGAGATCAGGCGCACGGTGATGCGCCAAGCCATGCTCGCCTACGTGTTCGGCGTAGTGATCGTGGCGATGACGTTGAACGTCGTGGCCAGTCTCATCGGTTGATCAGCGCAGCACTTCCCATGTCCACACACACATGTCGGCGCCAACACCCTCTTCTTCGATGAGCGGAGCCGGTTCGGTGCGTTCGACCAGTCGCCACACGCCGGCCTGTTCGAGGTGGTTGATTTCGGCGGTGTACCCCAGCGCGTCGATGGCATCGTCGCGAAACGTGATGCTGACATGCCCACCGGTGCGCACCACCGCGGCCAGCCCGGCCAGGGCTTCGGGGCCAACATGCCCATAGGTGAACACTCCCACCGACACCACCGCGTCGAACGATCCGGCGGCGAACGGCAGTGGCGCCAGCAGCGAACCCTCGACGAGCTCGGCGTACACCCCGCGGTCGGCCGATCGGGCCAGCATGGCTGGCGACAGGTCGAAACCCACCACGGTGTGCTGGCCCAGCGCGTGCAGTGCTGCGCCAACCAAGCCGGTGCCACACCCAGCGTCGAGGATGCGGGCATCGGCTGGCGCCCACGCATGGCATCGCGCCGCACCAGCCTGCGGAGCCAACCACACCATGGCGTCGAGGTCGGCGTCGTACTCGGCTGCCCACACCTCGTACCGCTCGCGTAGCTCGGTGGGGTTGGTTGCCGAATAGATCCACGCCAGTCGATCGTCGTCCATCACCCCATCTTCGCGGGTGCCGCCACCACTGCGTGCGACACTGTGCGCATGCCATTGCGTGTCGCTCTCGTGGCCGGGCCGATGTACGACCGGCTCTACCGTGTGTTCGCCGAGCACCACATCGACGTCGAGGTGGTGGTGCACGCCGACCACCCCACGCTGAACCGAGAGGTGGCGGCCAGGCTCGCGGCCGGTGAACGCATCGATCTGCTCGCAACGCACTCGAAGTACGCGCCCTCGCAACGTCAGTGGCTGCGGCCGCTCGACGCGCTCGTCGCCACCAGCACGGTGGCTGCGTTGGCACCGCGAGCGGTGGAACTGTGTCGGCACGACGGGGTGCAGTACTGCCTGCCGCGTCTCATCGATGTACGCGTGCTGTGGGCTCGCGCCGACCGGGTGCCCACCGTTCCCGACACGTGGGCCGAGCTGGCGGCCAGCGATGTGGTGTTCGGTTTCACCGGACGCGAGTCGGGCCTGTTCGGCACGTTCTTCGAACTGGTGGTAGCCCACGGTGGGCGCTTGTTCGACGACAACCTCGTGCCGTGCATCGATTCACCCGAAGCGCATGCGGCTGTCGAACTGCTCTGTTCGCTCGCCAGGCGCGCGCCGCACGATCTGCCCGAGTGGCACTACGACCAGGTCGATGCAGCACTGCTCGGTGGACGTCTCGATGCGGCCGCCGCATGGCCGGGTGGGTGGGATGCCATCGCCGCCTCGGGCCTCGCGCTCGAACCGCACCTCTACCCCGCTGGCCCGGCGCGCCGGGTGAGCTACTCGGGTTGTCACGCGTGGGCCATCCCCACCACCTGCGGCGACGAAGCAGGGGCATTGGCCGCGCTCGAGCTGCTACTCGGTACCGGGGCGCAATCCGTCGACGCGGCAGGAGGCTCGATGTGTGCGCACATCGGCGCGTTGGCAGCGGTACAACCCACCAGTGCAGTCGATGCCCGGCGCCTGGCCATCACCCGCCAGACCATCGACGAGGCGATGATCACCTACCCGTCGCTCGAACGGTTCCCGGAGATCGAAGATGCCGGATGGCAGGCCATCAACCTCGCCTTGCGGGGCGATATCGACACCGCCACCGCAGTGGCACGCATCCAACGTGCCGCTGAAGAGGCAGGGCCGTTCAGCCCAGCGTGAGCGGAACCTCGGCAGCGAGGGTCACATCGAGTAGCTCGAGATCGGGCGAGCACTGCTCTAGCGAGTACTGCATGCCCGCCGGCACCACGAAGGTGTCGCCGGCAACCAGCGCGAACGGTTCGTGGTCGGCACACACCAGGGTGGTGCTGCCCTCGAGCACGAACGCGAACACGAACTCGGCATCGTGCGTGGCCGGAGCCGTGGCCGACACACCGGCCAGCGGCCGCGCCACACGCGCGCCAGCGAGACCGTCGGTGGCGGCGCCGATGCCAGTGTCGCGGTACTCGAACCCGGCATGTCGCCACGGGTACCAGGCTGCCTCGGCTGCGATGTGCCGTACGAACCGCTGCCCGTTGAACACGCGGTCGGGGTGCACCACACCTGTGGGAAGCGGCGTACTGTGGTCGGCGAGGGTTTCGTGCTCGGCGGGGCACCCGAGTTCCACTACTTCGAGGCCGTCGGAGCTCTCGAGCACCCGGTGGCGGATCTCGGGCGGCTGCAACACACAGTCGCCAGCGGCCAGGATGAACGGCTCACCCTGGTCTTCGTACACCAGGCGCACCCACCCGCGGTAGCAGTAGATCATCTGGAAACGGACCTTGTGATAGTGCACGTAGTCGGGCACCGGGCCGGCCGTGGGAATGCGGATGTGCGAGCCGATGAACCGGCCACCTTGGCGGCCGGGGATGATGTCGCGATACTGCATACCGGCACGGCCTGTGCCCCATTGCGAGGCATCGCCCACGCGGCCCACCACCAGCGACTGTTGCACCGGGGGCAGCACGATGCCGGGGTTGGCATCGCGCAACTCAACCCGGGTGCCGTTGGGGGCCACCAGGTCGGTTGCTCCATCGCCGAAGGCGACCGGGTCGTCGCACAGCAGCCTGATGGTGCCGGCTGCTGCCGGGTCGCCGGGTTCCAGGCGCAGCGACAGGCCATGGCCCGACAGTTCGGCAATGGCGGGGCTGTCGGCGGGGAAGATCGCATCGACACGGAACTTCAGCCGCTGGGTGAAGAAGTTGATGGTGGCCGAGAGGTCGTTACAGGCCAGCACCACCTGGGCCTTGGCTGCTGTTGCTGACGGCGGTGCGGGGGTTTCGCTCACACCTGCGACGCTAGCCTGACCCGGTTTCCGGCCCGAATCGACATGCCATGACCTCTGCCACCTCCCCCACCTTGCTGCTCGGTATCGACACGGGTGGCACGTTCACCGATGCCGTGGTGTACGACGAGGCGAGCAACACCATCGTGGCCACGGCCAAGGCCCCCACCACCCATCACGATCTCTCGATCGGTATTCGCGGCGCCATCGATGCCGCGTTGGCACATGCCGAGGTGCACGCAGGCCG
>JBAXQV010000138.1:0-8497 GCA_037131575.1 Actinomycetota bacterium | reverse complement strand
CTCGCACTGCCCCGCCTGCCCCACCCCATCCGAGTCAGGCGGCTCCATCCGAGTCATTCCCGGCATCCGAGTACTTCGGCGCCCCCAGGGTGCCCGAAACGACTCGGGTGCCTTCGGGCGACTCGGATGACGGTTTGCGACTCGGATGGGTCAGGGGGTGAGTTGGAGGACGATGGCGCAGTCGGCGGCGGTGGACTTCTTGAACCAGCCGCGCAGGGTGCCCGTCACTTCCACCATGGTGAACTGCCAGCCATACTTCTGCTTCACAGCAGCCTTCACCGGCTCGACATCGGCACCGGTGAGCACACTTGCCACGGCTTGCACCTCGATGGCGCCATCGGCCACCTTGCCGCGAGCATCGCAGGGGCGCAGGGTGACATCGGCGAAGTTGCGGATTCGCTTCACCTTGCCTGAATCGGAGCCCGTGGTGAACCCGAGCCGACCATCGGGAAGCTGCGCGATCCACACTGCCGACGACACCGTGTCGCCGCTGCGCTTGCGCGTGGTGATCGACACGTACTTGTTCTTCGCGATATCAGCCGAGCCCATTGAGCGACCTTACCGGCTACCGTCGTGCACCGTGACCGCGCATGTTCCCGACCCCACCACCGGCCTCACCAGCGCTGAGGTCGCCGATCGAATTGCCAAGGGCCAGGTCAACACCGTTCCTGCGGCCCCCACACGCACAGTCAGCCAGATCGTGCGCGCCAACGTACTCACGCCCATCAACCTCATCACCGCCATCCTCGCTGGGTTGGTGATCGTGGCCGGGTCGCCGAAGAACGCTCTCTTCGCCGGTGTGATCGTGGCCAACAGCGTCATCGGCATCGTGCAGGAACTCCGCGCGAAGAAGGTGCTCGATTCGCTGCGCGTCGTCACCGCCCCTCGGGTACATGCCGTGCGCAACGGCGAACTCGTCGACATCCAGGTACACGAGTTGGTGCTCGACGACGTGGTCGAGTTGCGCGCCGGCGCGCAGGTGGTTGCTGACGCTGTGGTGCTGGTGCACGACAACCTCGAGATCGACGAATCGCTGCTCACCGGCGAAGCCGATGCCATCGTGAAACTCACCGGCGACGACGTGCTGTCGGGCAGTGCCGTGGTGGCCGGCACGGGGCGCGTGGCCATCACCAAAGTTGGCGCCGAGAACTACGCCGCGAAGCTCGCCGAGGAGGCACGCCGGTTCACGCTCGTCGACTCGCCACTGCGCAACGACATCAACCGCATCGTGCGCCTGGTGGGTTACCTCATCATCCCGGTGGGCCTCCTGCTGGCCAGTAGCCAGTTGTGGCGGCGTCACGAGAGTTGGCAGAACGCAATCATCTCCACCGTGGCCGGCCTCATCGGCATGGTGCCCGAAGGGTTGGTGCTACTCACGAGCGTCGCCTTCGCAGTGGGTGTGGTTCGCCTCGCCAAGCGACGCTGTCTCGTGCAGGAGCTACCGGCCATCGAAGTGCTCGCTCGCGTCGATGTGCTCTGCGCCGACAAGACGGGCACCATCACCGAGGGTTCGATGGAGTTGGCCGAGGTGGCGGTGCTCGCCGGCGACCGCGCGCTCATCGACTCGGCACTCGCCGCCATGGCTCAACTCGACCCCGACCCCAATGCCACACAGGTTGCAATCCGCGACTTCTACACCGCTGCATCGCAGTGGCACACCACGGGCCGCGTGCCGTTCTCGTCGTCACGCAAGTGGAGTGCGATGACCTTCGCCGGCCAAGGCTCGTGGGTACTCGGTGCGCCCGAGAACGTGCTCACCACCGCATACGCCGGCGACCTGCGCGCCCAGGTGGAGGGGCAGGCAGCCGAAGGACGCCGAGTTCTCGTGCTGGCCAAAGCAACCGTCGACATGCCCGATGCCGTCGACGCCGTGCTGCCCGATGTGACCCCGATGGCCTTGGTGATGTTGGAAGATGTGGTGCGCGCCGATGCGCCGGAAACGCTCGCCTACTTCGCCGCTCAAGGCGTCACGCTGAAAGTGATCTCGGGCGACAACAACGTCACCGTGGGCGCTGTGGCTCGCCGCGCGGGGCTGGCTGCCTGGGCCGACAACGTGAACGCGCAAACCCTGCCCACCGACGACACCAGCGCCGAGTTCGCCGACGCGGTCGAGGGTTCGTCGGTGTTCGGTCGGGTGACACCACACCAGAAGCGGGCCATGGTGCAGGCGCTGCAAGCCCGCGGGCACACCGTGGCCATGACCGGCGATGGCGTGAACGACGTGCTGGCGTTGAAGGATTCCAACTGCGGTATCGCCATGGCGTCGGGCAGCGAGGCAACACGCGGCGTAGCGCAATTGGTATTGCTCGACTCGAACTTCTCGGCATTGCCAGCGGTGGTGGCCGAAGGTCGGCGCGTCATCAACAACATCGAGCGCGTGGCGAGCCTGTTCCTCACCAAGACGATGTACTCGATCGTGCTGTCGATCTTCACCGGTGTGTTCGCCCTGGCATACCCGTTGCAGCCCATTCACCTCACCCTGTTGAGTTGGTGCACCATCGGCATCCCAGCGTTCTTCCTCGCCCTCGAACCCAACGACGAACGCGTGCACCCCGGATTCCTCAGCCGGGTGTTGGGCCGGGCCATTCCGGCCGGTGTGGTCATCGCCGGTGCCACCATGGGGATGTTCGCCTTGGCGCAACTCGACGATTCGATCGACGCCCCACACGCCCGCACGGTGGCCGTGCTGGTGGCCGGTGGTATCGCCCTCGAGAACCTGTTGCGCATTTCGCGGCCGCTCAACCTGGTGCGCAAGGCGCTCGTATCGGCGATGGTTGGGCTGTTCGTGCTGGCGTTCGTAGTGCCGTTCGGGCGCTCCACCTTCGACCTGCCGCTCACCGCAGCCTGGGCCTATGCGGTGGCGGCGGCCATCGTGGCAGCGGCCTACCCCGTGTTGGCACTGGGTTCGCGGGTGGCCGAGCACTACCGCGACCGCATCGGCTGAGCATCCGATACAGTGCCCTCCATGTCCAACTTCTACGACATCACCATGTCGTCGATCACCGGTGACACGGTGAGTTTCGACGGCTATCGCGGTCAGGTCTGCCTGATCGTCAACGTCGCCTCGTATTGAGGCCTCACCGGCCAGTACGCAGGTCTGCGTACGCTCCATGAGAACAACCACGCCAACGGTTTCAACGTGTTGGCCTTCCCGTGCAATCAGTTCGGCGCACAAGAGCCCGGCACCGATGCCGAGATCCTCGAGTTCGCCACGTCGAAGTACGACGTGACCTTCCCGATGTTCTCGAAGATCGAGGTCAACGGCGACGGTGCGTGCGATCTGTACCAGTGGCTCAAAGCCGAGCAGGGCGACAACGCCGACATCACCTGGAACTTCGAGAAGTTCTTGGTCGATCGCACCGGCGCGGTCGTGGCTCGGTTCGGCCCCACCACCACACCGGAAGATCTCGCCGCTCAGGTGGCCGCGCTCCTCTGAGCCCTTCGCACACCTCGGTGTGCCCCCTTCCCCCGAACACTGCATCACCACCCGTTCGGGAGGAACCATGTCTGCACCCCGCCGCGACCTTGCGCGCCGTCGCCGCCGCGCCGACGCGCGTCTCGAGGTCGAATTCGAAACCGAATCGTTCCGCCTGTGGTTGCCCGACCCCGACGACCCGATGGTCATCGCCGACTTCGCCGAGGCGGCCGCGTTGGCATGCGACCTCACGCTCATGCCGGTGGAGCAGGAACTGCTGCTGTTGCTCGATGCCCACCGCCGCGTCACCGCGCTCTTGCTCGACCCGCCGGCCCCGGTGGGGTTGATGGTGGGCATGCTCGAACTGCCCACGGCTGAGGTCGAGTTCAGCCAGACCCTGTCGATCGTGATCGTCGACCACATCGACGAGGAACCAGCTGTCATCGACCGCGAGGGCTACCTCGCCCTGCGCCGCGTGCACATGCTGCAGGGCCTGCAGTTGCTCGACGTGATCCTCGTCGACGACGACCGGGTGCAGAGCCTGGCCATCACGTGCGACCCCGATCCGGCGTGGTTCGACCCGTTCGAGGCCTACGATCAGGCGGTATGAGCACCACCATCTCTGTCGTCACCGGCGCCAACAGCGGCATCGGCCGCGCCACCGCCATCCATCTCGCCACGCAAGGGCACCGCGTGTTCGGCACCGTGCGCAGTATCGACAAGGCTGGCAAGCTGCAGGCCATGGCCGCTGATGCTGGCGTTGCCATCGAACTCGTCGAGCTCGACGTGGCCGACGACGCTTCGGTGCGCGATGGGTTCGCGCGCATCTTGGCCGCAACCGATGGTGTGGTCGACGTGCTGGTGAACAACGCGGGTGTGGGTGGCAACGCAGTGGCCGAGGAATGCCCCACCGAGCTGTACCTCGACGTGATGAACGTGAACCTCTGCGGTGCCGTGCGGTGTTTGCAGCAAGTGCTGCCCGGCATGCGTGCGCGAGGGAGCGGTGTCATCGTGAACATCACCTCGGTGGCGGGTCGTATCGCTGCGCTCGCCCAGTCGCCGTACGTTGCGTCGAAGTGGGCGTTCGAGGGGCTCAGCGAAGGCCTCGCACAAGAGTTGGCACCATTCGGAATCCGTGTCGCCATCATCGAGCCGGGCGTCACCAAGAGCGCCATCTTCGCCAAGAACATCGACGCCCCCAACCAGAGTGGCGCCTACGACACCGCATACCGCCGCCTGTTCCAGTTCTACGCCGCTGGCATGGCCCACGCCACCGATCCGTTCGAGGTGGCTGCCGTCATTCACCATGCGGTCACCACCGACACGCCGCAGTTGCGATACGCCGTCAGTTGGGGCGGGCCCGAACTGGTGGAGGGCAGGGCCGTGCTCAGCGACGCCGACTGGGTGGAACTGGGCACCTGGGCCGACGACAACGACTACTACGACGACTTCGCGCGCAAGTTCGGCGTCGACCTGCGCCAGTAGGCAGGCGGTTCAGTCGCGCAGCGCGGGCCGGTGCATGACGGCCCAGGTGGGCAACACGTGCACCTGTTCGCCCACCACCGTGGCGGTGCCATCGACCACCAGGCTGAACTCGCGGCCGGTGGCTGGCGGGAACACCAGGGTGACCTCGGGTCGGGTGGCCGCATTGGCGCGTGCACTGCGCCCTGCGTCGACCACGAAGACGCCCTCCACCATGGTCGACGGTACCGCCAGCAGATGGCTGCGCTGATCGTCGCCCACCGTGAGGATGTAGCCCCACGGGTAGGCCTCGAGCGTGGCGGCGAGGTCGGCCAGGGGTACAGCGATGCTCATACCGGCAGGCTACTCAGTGGCGTATCGACGGCGCAGGGCCGCCTTTTCGACCTTGCCCATGGCATTGCGCGGCAACGCATCCACCACATGCACCTGCTTGGGCACCTTGAACCCGGCGAGGTGTTGGCGCGCCGCCGCGCGCACCTCATCGGGCGCGATCGGCACGCTGCCATCGGGCACCACCACCGCCACCACGGCCTCGCCGAAGTCGGCATCGGGGAGGCCGATCACCGCGCTCTCGAGCACACCGGGCAGTTCGTTCAAGACGGCCTCCACCTCCACCGGGTACACGTTCAACCCACCGGAGATGATGAGGTCTTTCGAGCGGCCCACGATGTGCAGATAGCCGTCGGCATCGAAGCGACCCACATCGCCGGTGCGGAAGAACCCGTCGGCGGTGAACTCGGTGGCGCTGAGTTCGGGCTTGCGCCAATACCCGGCGAACACGTTGGGGCCACGCACCTCGATGCCACCCACCGCGTCGCGCTCGGCAACCGGCACGTCATCGTCGCCCACCACTCGCACCTCCACGCCGGGTAGGGCGAAGCCCACGGTGCCGGCGCGCCGTTCGCCAACCAGCGGGTTCGAGGTGAGCATGGTGGTTTCGGTCATGCCGTAGCGCTCGAGGATGGCCTGGCCGGTACGTGCCCTGAACTCGTCGTGCGTGCTCGCCAGCAGTGGCGCTGAACCGCTGATGAACAACCGCATCCGCGCACATCCGTGGGCATCGAACCGATCGTCGGCCAACAGGCGTGTATAGAAGGTGGGCACGCCCATCATCACGGTGCAGTGCTCGAGCGCGGCCAGTACGGCATCGGGTTCGAACTTGGGCAAGAACACCATCGCCGCCCCGGCGATGAGCGTGCAGTTGGTGGCCACGAACAACCCGTGGGTGTGGAAGATGGGCAGCACGTGCAGCAGCACATCGGCCTCGGTGAAGCCCCACAGGTCGGCCAGGGTGAAGCAGTTCGAGGCCAGATTGCGGTGGCTGAGCATCGCCCCTTTCGGCTTGCCGGTGGTGCCGCTGGTGTACAGGATTGCGGCGAGGTCGGGCGCCGTGCTGGGGTGGTCGGCGAACGAATCCGGCTGCTGCGCGGCCACTGCCATCAGCGCGGCCAGGGCCGTGTCGTCGAGCACCAGCGATGGCTCGGCATCGTCAACCAAGTACGCCACTTCGGCGGCGGTGTAGCCGGTGTTCATGGGCAGCAGCACCACACCGGCACGGATGCAGGCGAGATACACCATGAGCGCGTCCACCGACTTCTCGGCCTGCATCGCCACCCGGTCGCCGGGTTCCACACCGGCAGCGCGCAATGCATTGGCCACTTGCGCCGAGCGCCGGGCGGCCTCGCCGTAGGTGAGCATCACCTGCGCGTCGGCGTGCAACAGGAATGGGCGGTCGTTGTCGAGCCGTACCGCTGCCAGCACATCGAGCAGAGTGCGGTCGCCCGACATCGTCATCAGTGGGCGCCCCACGACTCCCGGTGGATCATGCCGGCAGCGGGCAGACGGTGCGCGGGCTTGAAATCGTCACCGGTGTAATAGGCAACGGGGAACAACGCCGTCTGGGTCCACTCGGGCGGGATACCCAGCAGCTCACTTGCCTGGTCGTGGAAGAACAGGTGGATGGTGGTCCACGCAGTGCCCAAGCCGCGAGCACGAGCGGCCAGCATGAAGCTCCACGCGGCAGGCAGGATGGAGCCGTAGGTGGAGGCCTGCGCAGCGATCATCGGCACCTTCTCCATGCGACCTTGCACACAGGGGATCACGAACACCGGCACGTCTTCGAGGATCTCGGTGAGGTACGTGGCGCTGTCCATCACCTTCGGCATCACATGCTCACGCGGGTCGCCCTCGGGCAACGGCGGCGGGTAACCCGAGCCGGCCATCATCTCCATGCCCTGGCGGTAGAGGTCGGCGAGTGCCTTCTTCTTCGCCGGGTCGGTGACCACCACGAACGCCCAGTTCTGAGCGTTGGTTCCCGTTGGCGCCTGCATGGCCACTTCGATGCATTCGTCGATCAACTCGAGCGGTACCGGCCGGGTGAGATCGAGGCGCTTGCGCACCGAGCGGGTGGTGGTGAGAAGTTTGTCGGCAGCAGCGAGATCGATGGTCATGGGGTCGCACTGTACGCCCTGGCCGATGCCCGTTGGTGAGCCGTGCGACCGATATCAGCCTTCGGGGGCGTCGGCGAAGTCGGCCTCGACGATGGCCCGGTCTTCGGCGCCGGCCACCGGCACTGCCTTGGCAGTGGCCCACGCGGCCAAACCCTCATCTCGGCGGCCGAGCGCGATGAGTGCGCGGCCACGCGCCTCGTGCGCGTAGGCGAGGTCGAAGTCGACCAGCCCGTGCTCCACGCACTGGGCCAGGCACGCATCGGCGTAGTGCAGCGAGCGGTCGGCCAGCCCGGCGAGCAGGTGCACCTTGGCCAGCAACCACACGGCTCGCGCCTCATTGGCCGGCCCAGACCCCCGGGCGCGCTGCCAGTGATACGCCGCTGCGTAGGCGCGGCGCAGCATCTCCTCGTCGTTGGCCGCAGTGCGCTCGGCCCCGATCATGTCCCACGTGCTGTTGTTGCACTCGATGGCCTGCGCCCGATGCATCTCAGCCGCCACAGCAGCAGCGGCACCGGCGTCGTCGGCCGTCTCAGCACTCATCTCATCACCCGTCGCTCCTCCATTCGTGAGTTCCGCCACCGTATCCGGTGTGCAGCCTCACGAAACACACCCGTCCGTGAGGTTCAGCACCGCATGCGGTGTGCAGCCTCACGGACGGGGTGCAGGGGTCGGGAGCGGGACGGGTCCAGACGGGAACCGGAGCGGGAACGGGTGCAGCAGCGACTGGTCAGTGGTGCACCATGCGCGGCATGGTCTTGGCCTGCTCGATCCACTTCTCTACCGACTTGAGGCCGGGCACTTGGCGCACGAGGCGACGCGAACCCGAGTTTGCCTTCAGCAGTGCGGCGTGCAGGTTCTCGGCATTGCGCTTCGACAACTCGACCACCGAGTCGACACCGGCAGCCTCGAGCAGCTCGGCGTACTGGCTGGCCACGCCTCTGATGCGGAACAGGTCGGCGTGGTTGACCCACGTGAGCAACTTGTCGGCATTCACGCCAGCCTTGGCGGCCAGATCTTTGCGGCCCGCAGCGGTGGCGCCAGCGGCGAGCAACTTCTCGACGCTGCGAATACCCACAGCGGCGAACTTCTCGCCGTACGAGTCGGCGATCCCTTCGATGGATTTGATAGTGGTCATGATGATCCCCCTCAT
>JBAXQV010000137.1:0-8506 GCA_037131575.1 Actinomycetota bacterium | reverse complement strand
GGCGATGGGTGGCATTGCTGCCTACGCTGAGTGCGTGAGTGCCACGGCCACCTTTCCAACGGTGCCTGCCCGCGACCTGCAGGGCCGTGACGTCACGCTTCCCGGTGCCTTCGAGGGTCGACTGAACGTGGTGGTGGTTGCGTTCCGTCGCGACCACCAGCGCCTGGTCGATTCGTGGGTGCCGTGGCTCGAAGCCCAAGCCGAGGCACAGCCCGATTTCCGCTTCTACGAGATCCCCACAATCGGGCGACTGTGGGCGCCGTTCCGAAACGCCATCGATGGTGGCATGGCTGCGGCCATCAAGGTTCCGCACATCTTGGCCCGCACGCTCACGGTGTATGGCGACGTGAGCCGCATCACCACTCCACTCAGCATCGATGATCGTTCCACCATCGCATTGTTCGTGGTCGATGGCAACGGCACCGTGCTGTGGTCGGGCAAGGGAGGCTTCACCGCCAGCACAGCCGAGCAGATCGAGGCGGTGCTCCGCTGACGGCGAGTTAGTGCGCCGGCGCTCGGCACGGCGCTGGCAGATCGGGCACTGGTGATGCCCATGAGCTCGCGGGCATCGAGCCGGTCATCCCCGCCATTCTGGTCAGCTCCGGAAACCGACAGTGCGCTTCTGGAGCTGACCAGAATCACGGCAGTGCCCGCCAACCGCGCTGACACGGGCTCTAATGCGAGCGGGCGACGGTGTGTTGTCTCGCGACATCACGTCGAGCGGGTGACGGGAGCCGTCGCTTCGCTCCTCCCGATTCCGAGCGCCCGCTGATGGCGCCTGCGGCGCGAAGAGCGGGTGACGGGAATCGAACCCGCGTTCTCAGCTTGGGAAGCTGATGTTCTGCCTCTGAACTACACCCGCGCGGGCGGCCGGAGCCGCTCGAACGAATCGCCAGGTTACCAACTCAACTGGTGACCGTGAACCCCGTGTACATCCCCAGCGCGTAATGGCCCGGTTGGTTGCACACCAACTGGTAGCGGCCGGGTTCCAACGTGACCGTTGCGGTGCCGGTGGCCTTCGCGGCGACATCGGGAATCTCCTTCACCACATTCACGAGCGAACCCTCTTCGTCGAAGTGGTCGCCCACCAGCACAAGTGCCCCCACCGGCACATCGGTGCGCACCACCAGGAACTCGTGCAGCACCGTGCCGGTATTGGTGATGGTGAACGTCACCGGGCCACGCCGCACCGAGGCCAGGTCGACCTGCACGGTCCATTCGTTCATGATGCCGTTCACCGCCACCGCACCTGGGGCGGGTTCACCGTGCGGCACGCCGGGCCCAAGGGTGTCGAGGCGATCGGATGCACAGCCCGCCGTGCCGACCAACAGTGGGGCCAGCACTATGGCGATGAGTAGGCCATACGTCAGTCGTCGAGCAGTCATTGCACTCATGCTCCACCCGGTTGGCGCGGCGGCCCAGTGCCTCCTGGCCCTGACGTAATCCCGAAGGTCACACCACCTAGGGTGAACTCATGCTCACCCAACCGGTACGAACCCTTGCCGGAACAATGCTCAAGTCGGCCTCGCAGCGAGCCGAAAACATGGTCGTGCACGTCACGCTCACCCGCTCACCGATTCGCCTGCTCATCGCCCTCATGTTCGTGGCGGCCGGGTTGCGCTGGATCTGGAACTCGAACCCGCTGTCGGGCCCAGTGGTGATGACACTCAGTCGCACACATGGCATCCACTCCAACGACTGGCTCACATTCGTGCTGTGGGGCGCGGCGATCGTGGTGGCACTGCCCGGTTTGGCGCAGCGCCTGTGGGTCGTTGGCGTGCAACGCCGGTTGCAGCCCGCCCTTACTCGTCGCTGACCCGCAACCGCTAGCGTGCGGTCGTGATTCTTTCCGACCGAACCCTGCGCGAGCAGATCGCTGCCGGCCGCATCGTGATCGACCCCTACGACGATGCCCTCGTGCAGCCCTCGTCGATCGATGTGCGCATCTCGAACCTCTTCCGCGTCTTTCGCAACCACACGGCCGGGGTGATCGACGTGAAGGAGAACCAGGAAGACCTCACCGAACTCATCACCATTCCCACCGACGGCGTGTTCATGCTGCACCCCGGTGAGTTCGTGTTGGGCAGCACCCACGAACGCATCGCCGTGCCCGACGACTTGGTGGCCCGCATCGAAGGCAAGAGCTCGCTCGGCCGCCTCGGGCTCATCATCCACTCCACCGCCGGCTTCATCGACGCCGGCTTCGACGGCCACGTCACCCTCGAGCTCACCAATATCGCCACTCTGCCCATCACCCTGTACCCGGGCATGAAGATCGGCCAGGTGAGCTTCATGCAGATGACCACGCCGGCCGACCAGCCCTACGGCAAGGGCGCTCGCGGCAGCAAGTATCAGGGCCAGCGCGGCCCCACACCCAGCCGATACTGGGAGAACTTCCAGCGCTGAGGGTGAGGGCGATTCACCCGCCATTCACCAGACATTCGTCCCAGGAATTGCTCTCCACCCTGGTTTCGTAGGGGGTGGAACGCCTACGATGGTGCACCTTGGACACGTCTGTCATCACCCCCGAACTCGAACTGCTCGTGCGTGGCTTCGCCGACGTGCCCGGTGGGCTGATGCCAGCCCTGCATGCAGTGCAACACCAGGCCGGTTACATCGACACGGCGTTGGTGCCGCTGTTGGCCGATGTGTTCAACATCTCGGCCGCCGAGGTGCACGGTGTGATCACGTTCTACAAAGACTTCCGCACCACTGCGCCCCGCGGACCCGTGGTGCAGGTGTGCCGTGCCGAGGCCTGCCAGGCCCGCGGCGCGAATGCTCTCCACGCCCGCGCAGTGGAACTGGCAGCCGACGCGGCAATCGAACTCGAGGAAGTGTTCTGCCTCGGCAATTGCGCGCTCGGCCCTGCGGTGTTGGCCAACGGCGAACTGCACGCCAACGTCACCGAGGAGGCCCTGGCCACCATCATCACGACCGTTACGGCACCCACCCGGGCTGCCACCCCTGTGGCGGCGAGCCTGCCGCACACCAGCGACGACTCGGTGGTGCGCGTGTACGTGCCCCGCGATGCAGCGGCCCGCAGCGCTGGCGCCGACGCCGTGGCAGCGGCGTTCGCCGCCCACCCGGGCGTGCATGTGGTGCGCAACGGCAGCCGCGGCATGTTGTGGCTCGAGCCGATGATCGAAGTGCTCACCGCCGAAGGCCGCGTCGCCTACGGTCCGGTGGCTCCTGCCGATGTCGATGGCCTCATCGCAGCCGGTGTGCTGCACGGTGGTGACCATGCGCTGCGCCTCGGTCGCACCGACGACCTTGCGTGGATGCGGCGCCAACAGCGGGTCACGTTCCAGCGCGTAGGCATCATCGACCCTCGCTCGGCCGACGACTACGCCGCGCACGGAGGTGTGGCCGGCCTACGCAACGCACTTGCCATGCAACCCGCCGAGGTGGTGACAACCGTTACCGAGAGCGGCCTGCGCGGTCGTGGCGGTGCCGCCTTCCCCACCGGTATCAAGTGGCGCACCGTGCTCGATGCAGCCGGCCCAACGAAGTACATCGTGTGCAACGCCGACGAGGGCGATAGTGGCACCTTCGCCGACCGCATGCTCATGGAGGGCGACCCGTTCATGCTGCTCGAGGGCATGGCCATCGCTGGCTGGGCGGTGGGTGCCGACGAGGGCTACATCTACGTGCGTAGCGAATACCCCGATGCCATCGAGGCACTGCACATCGCCATCGCCGCGGCCGAACACGCCGGGTGGCTCGGCGCCGATGTGTTGGGCACCGGCTTCGCGTTCCGTATCCATGTGCGCGTAGGCGCTGGGGCCTATATCTGCGGTGAGGAAACAGCACTGATCGAGAGCCTCGAAGGCCGTCGCGGTGTTGTGCGCGCGAAGCCACCGCTTCCGGCGCTCGAAGGCCTCTGGGGCAAACCCACGGTGGTGAACAACGTGCTCACGCTCGGCACCATTCCGGCCATCCTCGCCGACGGTGCGGCTGCGTATGCGGCGCTCGGCACCGGTCGAAGCCGTGGCACCCAGGTGTTCCAACTCGCGGGCAACATCGCCCGCGGTGGCATCGTGGAAACTGCCTTCGGCATCACCCTCGGCGAACTGGTGAACGACCTCGGCGGCGGCACCGCGTCGGGTCGCACGCTGCGCACCGCGCAGGTGGGTGGCCCGCTGGGTGCGTACGTGCCCACCGATCGCTTCGATCTGCCGATGGACTACGAGGCCTTCGCTGCTGCCGACGCGCTCGTGGGCCATGGTGGTGTGGTGGTGTTCGACGACACCGTCGACATGGCCGCGCAGGCCCGTTTCGCCATGGAGTTCTGCGCTGCCGAGAGTTGCGGCAAGTGCACTCCCTGCCGCATTGGCAGCACCCGTGGTGTCGAACTCATCGACAAGATCACCGCAGGTGTGGACCGCGACGACAACCTCAACACCCTGCTCGACCTGTGCGAGGTGTTGGCCGACGGTTCGCTGTGCGCCATGGGTGGGCTCACCCCCATGCCGGTTCGTAGCGCCATTGCGCATTTCCCCGACGATTTCCACCGCACGCCTGCAGTTGCTGGCGCCGGCAACGAAGGAGCCCCCCGATGACGCTGATCGACCGCTATCGCGATCTCGGCACACCAGCCCCCGATCGCGCCGAACGCACCCCTGCGGAAGCCACCGTCGAGCTCACCATCGACGGCAAGGTCATCGCCGTCGCCGAAGGCACCTCGGTCATGCGCGCCGCCGCCCTCGCCGGTGTCGATGTGCCCAAGCTGTGCGCCACCGACAGCCTCGACCCGTTCGGTTCGTGCCGGCTCTGCCTCGTGGAGATCGACGGCCGCAAGGGCACCCCGGCCAGCTGCACCACACCGTGCACATCGGGCATGAGCGTCACCACCCAGTCGCCGAAACTCGAGAAGCTCCGTCGCGGCGTGATGGAGTTGTACATCAGCGACCACCCGCTCGACTGCCTCACCTGCGCAGCCAACGGCGACTGCGAACTGCAAGACATGGCGGGCGCGGTGGGCCTGCGCGATGTGCGTTACGGCTATGCCGGCGACAACCACCTCGGCCTCGAGAAAGACACCTCCAACCCGTACTTCACCTTCGACTCGTCGAAGTGCATCGTGTGTTCGCGCTGCGTGCGCGCCTGTGAGGAAACGCAAGGCACCTTTGCGCTCACCATTGCTGGGCGTGGCTTCGGCAGCCGTGTGGCCGCCGGTGCCGGTGGCAGTTTCTTCGACAGCGACTGTGTGAGCTGTGGCGCGTGTGTGCAGGCCTGCCCCACGGCCACCCTCACCGAGAACACGGTCATCGCCATGGGCCAACCGCGGCGCGAGGTGCTCACCACCTGCGCGTACTGCGGTGTGGGCTGCTCGTTCAAGGCCGAACTGCAGGGCGAAACCGTGGTGCGCATGACCCCCTACAAGGGTGGCGGCGCCAATGAGGGTCACTCGTGCGTGAAGGGCCGTTTCGCGTGGGGTTATGCCACCCACACCGACCGTGTCACCACGCCCATGATCCGCGAGAGCATCGACGACGAGTGGCGGGTTGTGAGCTGGGACGAAGCCATTGCCTACACGGCCGCGAAGCTGAAAGACATCCAGGCTCGTCACGGCCAGTACTCCATCGGCGGCATCACATCGTCGCGTTGTACCAACGAAGAAGTGTTCGTGGTGCAGAAGATGATCCGCACCGCATTCGGCAACAACAACGTCGACACCTGTGCACGTGTGTGCCATTCGCCAACTGGTTTCGGGTTGAAGAACGCCTTCGGCACCTCGGCGGGCACCCAAGACTTCAAGTCGGTCGAGCATGCCGATGTGGTGTTGCTCATCGGTGCCAACCCCACCGATGCCCACCCGGTGTTTGCGTCGCGGATGAAGCGCCGTCTGCGCGATGGCGCCAAGCTCATCGTGGTCGACCCGCGTCGCATCGACCTCGTGCGCACCCCGCACATCGAGGCCGAGAACTTCCTGCAGTTGCGCCCCGGCACCAACGTGGCCGTCATCAACGCCATCGCCCACGTGGTGGTCACCGAGGGTCTGGTGAACGAGACCTTCGTGGCCGAGCGTTGCGAACTGGCCGACTTCGCGTCATGGGCCCAATTCGTGTCGCAGCCCGAGAACAGCCCCGAGGCGATGGAGGCACACACCGGTGTGCCCGCCGCCGAGGTGCGTGCGGCTGCCCGTCTGTATGCCACCGGTGGTAACGCGGCCATCTACTACGGCCTCGGCGTCACTGAGCACAGCCAAGGCTCCACCATGGTGATGGGCATGGCCAACCTCGCCATGGCCACCGGCAACCTCGGCCGCGACGGTGTGGGCGTGAACCCGCTGCGCGGGCAGAACAACGTGCAGGGCTCGTGCGACATGGGCTCGTTCCCGCACGAACTGCCGGGCTATCGCCACGTGAGCGACGATGCCACCCGAGCCATGTTCGAGGCGTTGTGGGGTCACGCCATTCAGGCCGAGCCGGGTTTGCGCATCCCCAACATGCTCGACGCGGCCATCGACGGCGAGTTCAAGGGCATCTTCGTGCAGGGTGAAGACATCGCCCAGAGCGACCCCAACACCGTGCACGTGCAGGCCGCACTTCGCTCGATGGAGCTCGTGGTGGTGCAAGACCTGTTCATCAACGAAACCGCCAAGCTGGCGCACGTGTTCTTGCCGGGCACCTCATTCCTCGAGAAGGACGGCACCTTCACCAACGCCGAGCGCCGCATCAACCGCGTGCGTCCGGCGATGCGCTCGAAGACCGGTAAGCAGGAATGGGAAGTCATCTCCGAACTCGCCGCTGCACTCGGTGCCCCCATGCACTACACCTCGTCGGCCGAGATCATGGACGAAATCGCACACCTCACGCCCACCTTCGCCGGCGTGAGTTTCGCCAAGCTCGACGAGGTTGGCAGTGTGCAGTGGCCCTGCAACGCAGCCACCCCGCTGGGTACGCCCATCATGCACCAGGGCGGTTTCGTGCGCGGCCTGGGCAAGTTCACCAACACGCCCTATGTGCCCACCGACGAGCGGTCGAACCGGCGCTACCCGCTGCTGCTCACCACCGGCCGCATCCTCAGCCAATACAACGTGGGTGCGCAGACCCGCCGTACCGAGAATGTTCGCTGGCACGAGCAAGACATCCTCGAGATCAACCCCATCGATGCCGAAGAACGCGGTATCGCCGACGGCGCCGAGATCACCCTCGCCAGCCGGGTGGGTGCCACCACCCTGCACGCCGATGTCACCGACCGTGTGCCGCAGGGCGTGGTGTACACCACCTTCCACCACCCGGTCACGGGTGCCAACGTGGTCACCACTCAGTACAGCGACTGGGCCACCAACTGCCCCGAGTACAAGGTCACCGCGGTGCAGGTGAGCCCTGGGCATTCGGCAGCCACGGTGGAGATCGACCATCCCGAACACCGTCTCGGTGCGCTAGTGCGCATGGCCAACCAGATCGCCCGGCAGTTCGCCGCCGACCCTGCCCAGCAGGCCGTCGCCGGTGTGGCGAAGCATCTCGACAGCTTCTGGGAGCACGAGATGCGGGTCGACCTGGCCCGCGCCATCGAGGCCGGTTCGGTCACCGTCGACCCCATCGTGGTGGAAGCCATCAACTCGCTCGCCGTGCTTGCCTGAGCGCTGCCGTCACGGTGGCCACCACCGCCTCGATGTGCTCCACCACCTCGACATAGGTGAATTGGTACGGCTGCATTCCCGCGAGCAGGAGGCGGTTGTAGCGCTCGGCGTCGACCTGCATCTGCTGTGCCGTGCGATGGAAGCGGTAGCCAAGTAGCTCCACCACCACAGCGGTGCCAGCGAAATGGCAGTCGACCCTCACCACTTTGTCGCCACGCCGCGCCAACACCTGCTGGGTGAGCGGAACCGGGAGACCAGCGGCCGCAATGTGGGCCAAGAACTCTCGCTCGAGCCACGAGTGCCCGCCCCGCGTCACTTCCTGACCGGCCAATACATCGAGCATCACCCCCACGCCTTCCCTGCCTCTGCTGCGCAGGGCCACGAGGCGCCGGTGGAGGAAGTCATCCGAGGTGCGCCCGTCGCGCAGCGCACTGTCGAGCGCCGCGGTGAGGGTGCGCCGGTCGCACATGGCTGCAAGGTCGATGAGCGTGCGCGTCGGCGATGTGGCGTAGAGGCCCGCCACCGGGGTGCGGTCGATTCGTTCGAAGCGGCGGGTGGTGTGCACTACATGGCCCACACGGCTCACGAACCGGCCGCGCGGTACCACCAGATGAAACGGTGGCGCCAGGGCGAAGCCGTCGAATGGGTGCATTGCCGCTGCTGTGGGCCCGGCCACCCACACCGGGTCGCCCACGCTGCGCACCAGCGCTTCGAGTTGCGAGAAATGCTCGGCCAGTTGACGGCTGCGGCGCAGGCGGTTGGCGAAGTTCGATTCGGTGTCGTCCATGGCCCCAATGACGGCAGTGAGCACGCCGACTCGGAAACCTCGGCCGTTCTGGTCAGCCCCGGAAGCCGACAGTGCCGTTCTGGTGCTGACCAGAACGACCGGGGCCGGGCCCGGGTGGGGCAGGCCGGGTG
>JBAXQV010000136.1:0-8527 GCA_037131575.1 Actinomycetota bacterium | reverse complement strand
ACCAGCCGGGTGCCCTGGTGGAGCAATTGGTAGAACGCGTGTTGCCCGTTGGTGCCCGGCTCGCCCCACACGATGGGGCCGGTGGTGGTGGCCACCGGGGTGCCGTCGAGGCGCACGCTCTTGCCGTTCGACTCCATGTCGAGTTGTTGCAAGTAGGCAGCGAACCGGCGCAGTTCGTGCGCGTAGGGCAACACGGCCTTGCTCTGCGCCTCCAGCACGTTGTGATACCAGACGCCGAGCGCGGCCATCACCACCGGGCCGTTCTGCTCGAGCGGCGCGTTGAGAAAATGCTCGTCGATCGTGCGGAACCCGGCGAGGAACGAGCGGAACTCGTCGGGGCCGATGGCGATCATGAGTGACAGACCGATGGCTGAGTCGACCGAATAGCGGCCGCCCACCCAATCCCAGAACCCGAACATGTTGGCGGTGTCGATACCGAACGACTCGACTGCGGCTGCATTCGTGCTCACCGCCACGAAGTGTTTCGCCACCGCAGCATCACCCAACGCGCTCACCAGCCACGCCCGCGCCTGGTGCGCGTTGGTGAGGGTTTCGATGGTGGTGAACGTCTTCGAACTGATCACGAACAGGGTGGTGGCGGGGTCGAGGTCGTGTAGCGCCTCGGTGATGTCGGCTCCATCGACATTGCTCACGAACCGGCACTGCAGATCGGGGCGACCGAATGCGCGCGTGGCGAGGTAGGCCATGGCGGGGCCGAGATCGCTGCCCCCGATACCGATGTTCACCACGGTACCGATGGCTGCCCCGGTGGCACCCGTCCACTCGCCGGAACGGACACGGGTGGCGAACGCGCCCATCGCGTCGAGCACGGCATGCACATCGGGCACCACATCGTGGCCGTCGACATCGATGCTCGCCGACCACGGCGCACGCAATGCCGTGTGCAGCACCGCCCGCTGCTCGGTGGAATTGATGGCGTCGCCGGCGAACATGGCGGCACGGCGCTGCACCAAGGTGCTCGCCTCCACAACGTCGAACAGGGCACGCATCACCCTGTCGTCGACGAGGTTCTTCGAGTAGTCGATACGCAAGTCGCCCGCCTGCAGCGTATACCGCTCGGCGCGCCCAGGGTCGCCGGCGAACAACTCGCGCAATGGTTGCGCGTGCGGAGTGGCGAGCAATCGGGTCCAGGCCGGTGTGCTGGTGATGTCGGGGGTACGGGTGGCGTCCATCACCGCCGACGCTACCTGCGTGCTGCCACACCATCGGATGCAGCCGCCGAGTCGAGGTACACCGTGGTGCCGGCGCGGTGGACGCGGCTCACCGGCACGCTCGTATCGCCTCGTAGCCACCGCTGCACCGGGTCGGCCTTGTCGGCTCCCACCGCCAGCACCACACGGGCCCACGCTGCGTTCACCACGTGTGGGGTGAGCGTCATCCGTATCGTGCCCTGATAGACGCCACTGAGGGCCACGGACTCGGCAGCGTCGATGACCGGGTCGCCCGGGGGCCACGATGCTGTGTGCCCATCGGCGCCCAAGCCGAGATGAACCACATCCAAGCGCTCGGGCAGCAGGGCGGCATAGCGCTGGGCTGCGGCACCGAGGCGTTGTGCCGTCACGGGCATCAGCGCCACCCGCCGCACCGAGCGCGGTAGCACTTCCAGCAGCTGCGCATTCCGAGCCGGGTCGCCGTCGGGGGCCACCCGCTCGTCGACTTGGAACACGTCGATCTGCCCCCACGGGAGCGAGTGCTCGGCCAGCGCAGCCAGCATCAACCCGGGCGTACGGCCACCGCTGAACGCAACCGATGCCTCACCACGAACTCGTACGGCACGGGCCAGACGGCGGGCGATGGATGCCGCCGCCAGTCGTGCAGCACTGTCGCCATCGGGAGCCACCACGAACTTCATCGGCGAAGCTTGGCACGGCCAGTGGCGTGCAAGCGTCAGCGATGACGCAGCAGGAACTCCACGACGGCATCGGTGAACGCGTCGTTCTTGTCGCCGGCCACCATGTGGTGAGCGTCGCCCACGTCGACATATTCGGCATGCGGCACGATCTGTTGGAACTCGAGCGCAGCATCCTCGCTGAGCACATCGCTCATCCGGCCACGCACCAGCAGCACCGGCATCGTGAGCAGCTCGGCCTTGCGCGCCAACTGCTCGAAGTCGTCACTGCTACGCGGGCGGCGATCGGTATTCATGAACGCGGGGTCCCAGTGCCAGCGGTAGCGGCCGTCTTCGCCGAGGCGCAGGTTGCGCGCCAGGCCAGCCGTGTTGGTGGGGCGAGGGCGGTGCGGCATGTACTCGGCAATGGCATCGGCGGCCTCGTCGAGCGACGCGAACCCCTCGGGCCGACCCGTCATGAACGACACGATGCGCTGCACACCGGCCGCCTCGCTGCGATGGGCGATGTCGACCAGCACCAGGGCACGGCCGGCAGGCGGCAACCCCTCGGCTGCCCGCGATCCTTCGGTGAACATCGAGGCGATACCGCCCATCGATGCACCGACCAGCGCAGGGCAGTCGAGCAACTCGCTCCAGGCCTCCACATCGCTTCGGAAAGCCGGGAACGAGTAGTCGCCGGCGGGGTCCCACGCCGAATCGCCGTGGCCGCGCAAGTCGGCGCTCACTGCGTAAAGCCCATGACTCGCCAACATGGCGGCCGTGCCACCCCACGAATGTCGGGTCTGGCCACCGCCGTGCAACAGCAGTACCGCAGGGTCCGCCGAGTTGCCATACGCGTCGGCCACCAGCACCGTTCCATTCGCGCCGATGCAGGTGATGCGCGTGGGGGTGGGGTTGCTCACAGAGTGAGTTTGTCGGTCGCGCAAGCGCGGCAACGAACCGGGTACCGGCTCAGTGCACCTCGCCGCCGAGATAGCTCGACTCGATGAGTTCACGGTTGGCAGCCATGCTCTTGGCATCGCCCTCCATGCTCAGCGAACCGTGGCTCATCACATAGGCGCGGTCGGCCACTTCGAGTGCCAGGTGCACATGCTGTTCCACCAGCAACACACCAGCCCCGGTATCGGAGGCGATGCGGCGCAGCACAGGCAGCAAGCGCTCGACGATGATGGGCGCCAGGCCGAGGCTCATCTCATCGACCATCAGCAGTTTCGGCTTCACCGTGAGCGCGCGAGCCATGGCGAGCATCTGCTGTTCGCCACCGCTGAGCAACCCGGCGCGACGATCCATGAGTCGCTCGAGCGCCGGGAAATAGCCGAGCGCCTGATCGATGTCGGCCGCACCACGCGCCGCGCCGAGCTTGAGGTTTTCGAGCACGGTGAGTTGGAAAAAGAGGCTGCGGTCTTCCGGCACATGGGCCAACCCCTCACGGGCGATGAGGTGCGGACGACGCCCCTTCACCGACTTGCCCATCACGCGAATGTCGCCGCTGAGAATGGGGTTGAGCGCCGACGTGGTGAGCAAGGTGGTGGTCTTGCCCGCACCGTTGGGTCCCAGCAGTGCCACCACTTCACCCTCGTTCACGTGCAGGTTGAGGTTGCGCACCACCGGCACACCGTTGTAGCCGGTCGACATGTCTTCGATCTCGAGCAGTGCCATCACTCGCCTCCGTCGGCTTGGTCGATGTCGGTACCTTCAGCACGAGCCGAGGCACCGAGGTAGGCCTCGATCACCTTCGGGTTCTTCTTGATCTCCGCAGGGGTTCCTTCGGCGATCTTCACCCCGAACTCGATGACGTAGATGTAATCGCACACGTTGAGCACCAAGCCCATGTCGTGGTCGACCAGGAAGATCGTCATGCCGGCATCGATGATCGACCGCAGCTGTTTGCCCAACTCTTGGCTCTCTGCCGTGTCGAGGCCCGCAGCGGGCTCGTCCATGCAGACGAGCTTGGGTCGGGCGGCCAGTGCGCGGGCGGCGCTCACCAGCTTGCGTTGCCCCTGACTGATCTCGTTGGGCATGCGCTCGGCCAGATCGGCGATACCGAGTACATCGAGCGCGTACTCGACATTGCTCTGGTCGCGCTTGCGGCGAGGTGCCACCAGGTCGGCGAAGAAACTGCCCACCGACTGCCGCTCGGCAGCCACCTGCAGGTTCTCGCGGATGGTGAGGTCGTCGAACAGTTCGAGCGACTGCCACGTGCGGCCGAGGCCGGCCTTGGCACGCTTGTGCGCCGGCAGCGCACCGATCTCCTGGCCGTCGAACAGAATGCGGCCTGTGGTGGGCACGAAGCCGGTGATGCCGTCGATGAACGTGGTCTTGCCGGCACCGTTGGGGCCGATGAGGCCCACCAGGGTGCCTTCTTCCACACGGAAGTCGACCTCGTTCACCGCTTTCAGGCCACCGAACGTGACCGACATCCCGAAGGTTTCGAGCAGGGCCATGTCAGTGTCCTCCCTCGGCAGCGAGCGCCGGTTCTGCTGTGGATGGGTCGGCCGTCGGCGGTGCCGGTGGCGGCGCTTGCGCAGCCCCACGTTTGGCCTTCACCATCATGGCCGTCATGCGCAACCCACCGGCGATGCCTTCGGGGTTGAGGATGGAGGAGATGATGAGGCCGAGGCCACCCAGGATGAGCGTGAACTCCTGCGGTACGCCGAGCACCTTGTCGAGGAAGGTGAACACGATGCCACCAGCCACGAGCATGCCGCCGCTGATGGCGCCGTACACACTGGCAATACCACCGAGGTAGGCGAAGGCGAAGAAGGTGAGCGACTGGATGTAGGAGAACTTGTCGGGGGTGACGCTGCCGAAGCGATACGCCGACACCGCGCCGCCCACACCGGCGATGAACGCCGACACAGCGAACGCCAGCATCTTGGTGCCCGACACGTTCACGCCCGCCGCTGCGGCCGCTCGCTCGTTCGAGCGCGTCGCGAGCATGCGCCGGCCGGTTGCCGAACGGCGAATGTTGGCCACGGCGTAACACATGATGACGGCCACCACCAGACAGAACACCGCCGTCATCGGGTTGGGCTGTTTGCCATCACCGGCCGTGAGACCAAGGATGTTGAACTGCACAGCCCTGGGCTGCACGAACACCTGCGGCCCCTTCACCGGAGCGCCGGTGAAACCGCCGTTCACCGCTTTGTTGCCGAAGACTGATTTATCGACCGCCACAGCGAAGGCGAGCGTGACGATGGCCAGGTTCACACCTCGCACACGGAGTGCCGGCAGCGCCACGATGAGCCCCACCGCCATGGCCACGATGGCACCGAGGATGATGGGCAGGGGGAACGGCACACCGTGCTCGGTGGTGAGTTTCGCCACGAGGAACGCCGAGATACCGGCGAAGGCCATTTGCGCCAGCGAGATCTGCCCCACGTACCCGGTGAGCACCACGATCGACAAGCAGATGACGATGCCGATGAGGCTGTTGCCCAACGCCAGACGGAAGTCGGGGTTGAACACGAACAGACCAAGGATGGCGGTGATGATCGCAGCCGCCGGGCCCGCATAGCGGATCGCCCACTGCGGCGGCGTCGGTGAAAAGGGCAGGCGCCCGGAACTGATGGAACCACGCGTGGGCAAACTCTTGCCACGCAGGAACAGTACGAGCACGATCACGACGAGCGGCACGATGCGCTCGACACCGGGGAACGCAGAGTTCCCCGACTTCGGGAACCACGACGCGTTGGCGCCCAGATACTGGATGAGCCCGGTCTGCATGCCCAGCAACATCGCTGCGAACGTGGTCCACCCGAACGAGGTGAAACTGCCCACCAGCGCCGCCGTGAGGCCAGGGATGATGAGCGCCGGGATGACGCTGGGGTCGACGGTCTTCAACACGGTTGCGGCGAAGATGCCGAGCAGACCCGTGATGAGGGTGGAGAGCACCCAGTTGGCGCCGGCCAAGAACTCGGGCGAGAAGCCGAGCACCACGGCGCCCTTTTCGTTCTCCGAGGCCGCTCGAGTAGCCAGGCCGAAACGAGTGAGTTGGAACAGCGCGTACAGCGCTGCGGTGAGCACGATCACCAGCACCGTGATGGCGATCTGCTCCGACGTCATGCTGATACCGAAGGGCAACTTGATCGGCTTGCCGTTCTTGAAGAACGGCATCGACTCGACGGCGTAGGGCTGCACGGTGAAGCGGCGAATGATCACGGCCGGCAGATACAGGAACAGACCGATCGAGGCCACCACCTTGGCGAGCGGCGGCGCATTGCGCAGCGGACGGAAGATCAAGAAGTGCAAGATGAGACCCAAGATGATCGCCACGATGAGGGCGATGAAGAGCGCGGGCCAGAACTGCATGTTCGGCCCGAAGGAGATCTTGGTCGGCCAGTTGGGGAGGTCGATCCAGTCTGCCTTGTCGCGGAAATGATTGATGACGCCCTCGATGAGCGCCAACGGGTTCGGAAGGGGCGGCAGGAACAGGTCGCCGTCGCGGCGCAACACGGCGTAGACGTAGGCGATGTACATCGCAATGGCGCTGTTGGCGAAGTTCACCACGCCGGAACCGCGATAGGTGACCACGACACCCAGCGCAATGGCGGCAACCAGTGCGCCTTGGGCGAGCCCAGCACCGGTGAGGAACGATGAGCGCGTGTCGGGGTCGATGAGCGCCCAGGCCACCAGACCGATGGCGAGCGCACCGAAGAACCACTGCAGATACTTGTTGATGGAGCCCTTCATCGGCTCTGTTCCCCCCTAGAACGTGAATGTGAAGACGATCGGGCCGGAGGTGCGGCGTGGGGCGCCACCATGAAGGTGGCGCCCCACACTCACATCAACTCATCAACCGATCGTCGATGGACGACGATCAGAGCTTGGTGACGTCGATCGGCTTACCGTTCAAGCCGTCGGCCAAGCTGGTCCACTTGCCGTCCTTGTACTGCTGGATACCCATCTCCGAGGCGCACACCGAGATGAAGATCGGCAGACCGAGGATGACCTGCTTACCGCAATTGAGCGGGCCGACCTGGATCATCATCGGGCCGGTGAAGCCACGGATCTTGCCATTGACGCTCTCGTAGTCGAGCTTGTCGGCGCCGAGCTCGTTGACGAACTTGGTGAAGGTCATCACGTTCGCGAACTCGGGGCCGGCGAAGCCGGTGTACTCGAGTGTCTTGGCACCCGGTGCGGGCACGCCGTACTTCTGGATCTTGTCGATGTAGGTGGCCATACCGCTGTCGGCATCGGGGGCGAAGTAGCTATAGCCATAGCCGCCGAAGTACCAGCCATCGGGCACGGGGCCGCTCTCGCCGGCAGTCTTCAGGTGATCGGTCATCGGGGTGCCGAAGCACAGGCCGGTGGTGAGCACCTTCGGGGTGATGCCGAGCGCCTTGTCGGCGTCGTACACGTTGATGCACTGCTGCACGGTGAGCAGCACGGCAAGCAGGTCGGCCTTGTCGGCACCCACTGCGGTGAGCGACTGCTGCACGTCGGCCGCAGTCGCAGTGTCGTCGACACCCACGTAGGTGAACTTCAGGCCAGCCTTTTCGATGACTGGCTTGAACAGCAGGTCGGCAGCGGCCTGACCGGCGGGGTTGTTCGAGGCCAGGATGGCCACGCTCTTCACGTCGGTGAGTTGCTGGGTGACGAAACCGGCCATACCGGTGATCACGCCGGGCGAACCAGCGGTGAACGACTGCCCAGCAGGCGTGGTGAAGTCGTCGGAGGTGACGCCGTTACCGATGATGACGGGCTTCTTGCCGTTGAGCGCGTCGTACAGCTCCTTGTTGCCGTACAGGATGGTGCCGGTGACAACCACGGCCACATCGGGGTTGTTCGCCAGTTCGGTACCGCACTTGGCGCCGTCTTCGGCCACCGAAATCTTGCAGGCGACCACATCGAGCGGACGGCCCGCAGCGCCACCGAGTTCGGTGTTGATGTACTTGATGGCGGCGTTGAGACCGATGGTGTTCTCCGGGAAGAAATCTTCCTGGTTCACGTAGCCGATGAGCACCGGTGCACCGCTGGCGGCGCCTTCCTTGCCGCCGGTGTACTTCAGTGCCCACTCGTTGCCGCCACCTGCGGCAGCCGTGGTGGGTGCCTCAGTGGTGGCCGCAGCAGTGGTGTCTGCACTCGCTGCCGTCGTGGTGGCTGCTGCCGTGGTGGCAGCCGCCGTAGTTGCCGTCGAGCTGCTCTTCTCCGAGCAGGCCGCAGCGACCGTGCCCAAGACCAGAAGACCGGCTGCGAGCGTCGCATTCCGCTTCCTCATGTTTCCCCCTCATTCGAATCGGACCCGTAGGTCTGTGTCGTGCCCGACATGTGCCCGGCACGATGTGTTGCTAGCACATGTGACCGACGTTACACCGCGCAAACACTCCGCAGGAAGAGAATCGATTCGAAAGTCGGGTCGCTCATCACCCTTCGGCCCTGCACCTGGGGTCATTCGGTGCAATCGAGCAGGGGCCAGAGTTCGGAGGGAACCCCGGCACCGGTACACACCATGGCGGTGCCCAGACTGCCCAGCACCCATCTCCCACCTGTGCGATGTGCCACGGCGAAATAGCCGTCGTTGACGACCGGGTCGTCGGGGGAACCCGACCAACTCGCCCAGTCGCCCGCGCACCGCAAGTCACCTGGGGTGGCACCCGGGTAGTTGGTGCCCGTTTGTTCCACGATGAGCGCCAGTGCACACGGTGGGCCGCCTGC
>JBAXQV010000135.1:0-8598 GCA_037131575.1 Actinomycetota bacterium | reverse complement strand
GCCCCGCCTGGCCCCGCCCGGCGATGTCGTGGCGAGGCGAAGGCCGTGCCCGGCCCTCCAGTTCGGCGCGTCTACAACCCGGTGACGGTGAGGTCGAAGCGGTCGTCTTCCCAGGCGTCGAGGGCATCGAGTGGGTGCCCCTTCCACTCGAGCAGATACCGCGCCAGGCGGCCCTTGGCGGCCTTGGCATCGTGTCCGGCCACCTTGCCCGACCGCTCGACGAACCCCACCGACACGCCCTGGAGGTCGTCGCCCGGAGCCCAGGCGGCCCGGTGCTCGTTGGGCAACAGATCGACGATGTAGCGCCCAGTGGCCCATCCGTCGATGGCGGCCGACACTGCTGGCCGCCACCAGGTGCTGAGTTTGCCGAAGGGTGCCAATGATGCGCCCATCTTCAAGCGGTAGTCGGGGGTGGGGTCGTCGAACCCCACCACGCCCAACAGGCCCGACACCACGGCGATGGACGCACCGGCCCGGCGGCGCAACGGTGCGCGCATGGAAGCCAGATCGAGCGCGTCCCACACCACGCCCGTGTAGCGCTGCGCGGCCGGCAACGACGGTGCACCCACGAGGTGCTCGTTGGCCTCTTGGGCGCGAGCGAGGTGCGCTCCGCCGACACCGAGCAACTTCTCGGTCCCGCCGCTCAGCTCTGCCAGGGCTGCAGCCACTTGGGCGCGGCGCACCCCGAGGCGTGCGCCGAACTGCCCACTCGAAGGCGCCCAGGGCTGGCCAGGGTCGCCCGACGCTGCCTTTCCCTCCGAAGGGGGCAGCAGGAGAGACAATGAGACATTTTTTGACATTCTGTCTCAGCAGTGCCCTACAGTGACGTTCATGCGCGTCATTATCGACTCCGACACGTGCCAAGGGCACAATCGTTGCTACGCCCTCGCCCCCGAATTGTTCGACGTCGACGACTACGGCACGGCCATCGCCCTGAACGACGGCGTGGTACCCGAAGCGCTTGCGGCAAAGGCACGGCTCGCTGTGGCCAACTGCCCCGAGTACGCCATTTCGATCGAAGGGGAATGACATGACCGAACTCGCACCCAACGTGCACATCGAAGTCCACGACACTCCGGCCAGCCTCTACGGCCCGGTCGCCGATTGGGCCACCGACTTCGATCACGCCGACCCCGAGTACAACGCCAACGCCCACGAGATCTGGGCCGACCTGCGCGGCACCTGTCCGGTGGCGCACACCGATCGATACCACGGCGCCTGGTTGCCCGTCACGGCCGCCGATGTGTCGCGTATCGCCTACGACACCGAGCACTTCACCTCGCGCGCCGTGGTGGTGGGCACCGGCGAGATCATGGCCCAGGCGCCCATCGGTGGCGCCCCGCCCATCACCAGCGACCCGCCGTTCCATCACCACGCCCGTCGACTGCTGCTACCCCCGTTCGCCCCGAAGCAAATCGAGCCGTGGGAAGCCCGCGTGCGCGAACTCTGCAACGAACTGATCGACGAGATGGGTGACGCCGATGTTGTCGACGCAGCGCAGCAGTACGCGCAGAACATCCCTGTCGATGTGATCGCTCAGATGCTCGGCTTCCCCCGCGAAGACGCGCGGTTGTTCCGTGGTTTCGTGCACGAGGTGGTCGAGAACGTGAATGCGGCACCTGCCCATCGCATCGCCGCCTTCCAGAAACTCGAGGCCTACCTCGACCTGCAGATCGCCGACCATGTGGCCAACCCACGCGACGACCTCACCAACTTCCTCCTCAACTCCACCATCTTCGATCAACCGCTGAGCCACGAACACGTACGCGGTTCCATCGCGCTGTTGCTCATCGCCGGTATCGACACCACGTGGAGCGCCATTGGCGCCAGCCTGTGGCACCTCGCCTCCACGCCAACCGATTTGCAGCGCTTGAACGACGACCCGTCGTTGTGGCCCACCGCCATCGAAGAGTTCCTGCGTGCCTATGCGCCGGTCACCATGGCCCGTGTGGTCGCCCAAGATCACGACTTCAACGGCTGCCCGATGAAGACCAACGAATGGGTGCTGCTGCCGTTCCCGGCCTACAACCTCGACCCTGCCGAATTCGAGCGCGCCGACGAAGTGCTCATCGACCGCGAGGTGAACCGGCACGCCGCGTTCGGGTTGGGTATCCATCGTTGTCTCGGCTCGAACCTCGCCCGCCTCGAACTGCGCGTCGCCGTGGAAACGTTCGTGCAGCGGTTCCCCGGTTTCGAGTTGGCGAGTCCCGGTGGCGTGCGCTGGAGCGTCGGCCAAATCCGCGGCCCGCGTGAGTTGCCAGTCCGCATCACCCGACACGCCTAGGTCACGGCGGTACGAGCCAATCTTCAGCGCGCCGTTCAGGGCGTGGCGAGCGGAGGTTCGTAGATGTTCACCCGGCCCGCCACCAATCGGGCCAGCCCACAGACGAAGAGGGCCGGCGCGATGGCTTGCCATCCGAACAACTCGCCGGCCATGACCGTGCAGGCGAGGGGCACGTGCGCGGCAGCACCGAACACCGCCACGAACCCCAGAGCCGTGAGCGCAGGTTGGGGTAGGTGCAGCGGGGTCGACAACACGGCGCCGAGCGTGCCGCCCACCACGAACAGTGGGGTCACTTCGCCGCCCACGAAACCGGTGCCGAGTGCCAGCACGGTGAAGCCCAACTTCAACCACGGCGCCCACCCCTGCACCGGTTGCCCGGCGAACGCGGAGTCGACGAGCGGCAGCGACAAACCGAGGTAGGCCCGGCTGATGAGCAGGGCCAACCCGAGCGTGGCGGCACCGCCGATGACAGTGCGCAAGGGAGGCCAACTCACGTGCCGAGCCATCACCCGCTTCAGGCGTGGCACGGAGCGCGCGAACAACCGTGCCGCCAGACCGAACACGATGGCAGCGGCCACGAGTTTGAAGGGCAACAGGAACGTGGTGCGAACATGAAACCGCGGCCGCACGGTGTGATGGTGGCCGAGTGCCAGCACCACGGCGTTGCCCACGAACGCGGCTGCAGCAGACGCCACCAGTGCCCGCACAGTGCGGCGCCGGGCCACTTCGATGGCGAACACCAGGCCCGCCCACGGCACACCGAACACGGCACCGAACCCACCCGCCAGTGCCGCCCTGGCCAACTGCGCTCGATGGTCGTGGTCGAGGCCCACGCGGCGGGCGGCAGCGTCGGTGAGTGACGCCGACATCTGCACCGCCGTGCCTTCGCGGCCTACCGATGCGCCCACGAGGTGCCCGAGCAACGTGCCTACGAGCACCATGGGTGCCATGCGTGCCGGTGTTCCCTCGGTGTAGGCGTGGGCCTCGCTCACCGCCAGCGCTGTGCCTCCCTTGGCCCGGCCACCGAAGCGGTGGTACGCCCAGCCCACCACCAACCCGCCAACGGGCAGCAACCAGATGATTCCGCCATGCTCGACCCGCAACGTGGTGACCCGGTCGAGCAGTTCGAGAAAAACCCATGCCGCCACTCCGGCGAGAGCACCCGACACTGCGCCCAGCACAGCAAACGTGATGAGGCGCAGCAGCCGACTCACGACTGCCCCCATCAACGCTTCTTCAACGGTGCCCAGGCGAGGGCGAGATGCTTGGTGCCCACACCGGGGAACCGCACCGATGCCTCTGCCCGCTCGCCTTCGCCACGCATGGCGATGATGACACCTTCACCGAAGGTGGGATGCTCGACATCGTCGCCCACGCGCAGCCCGATGGAATCGGCACCCGAGGGTTGCACAGCCGCGCGCCCGGCGCGCATGGCTGCTTCGACGACGCGTTCGCGGTGTGCCGAGGCGTCGTCGTCGTCGGGGTCGAACGACGACACCGAGGCGCCGCGCCGATACGGCTGGGCCTCGTTGGTGCGGCTCGATCCACCGACGGCACTGCGATAACTCGACCCACCAGAACCACCCCGTCGCGAGGGTGTGCCCACTTGCTCGACGAGCGCAGCGGGAATCTCGTCGAGAAAGCGGCTAGGCGGGTTGTACTGGGTCTGCCCGAACAGGCTGCGGCTCCATGCGCAGGTGAGGTGCAGTTTGCGCTGCGCACGCGTGATGCCCACATACGCCAAACGCCGCTCTTCTTCGAGTTCGCCTGGGTCGGTGAGGGCCCGCGTATGCGGAAACACGCCCTCTTCCAAACCGAGCAGGAACACGTTCGGGAATTCGAGCCCCTTCGCCGAGTGCAGTGTCATGAGCACCACGTAGTTGTCGTCGGCCAACTCGTCGGTGTCGGCCACCAGCGCAACCTGTTCGAGGAACTCGTCGACTCGCGTGAACTCGCGCGCCGAACCGATGAGCTCGCCAAGGTTCTCGAGCCGACCGTTCGACTCAACCGATGCTTCGGCTTCGAGTTCGGCGAGGTAACCGCTCACGTCGAGGGCCACTTCGAGCACGTCGGCTGGGCTGGCCTCGGCGGCCACCATGGCGGTGAGGTCGTCGAGTAAGCGCACGAACGACTCGACCCCACGTGCGGCCGGCCCGGTGAGACCCGCCGCCTGCGACTGACGCATCGCATCGACGAAGCTGTACCCAGTAGCAGCGGCCAGCGCATCGAGCTTGCCAACACTGGTGTCGCCCACACCGCGCTTGGGCACGTTGAGCACGCGCTTCACGCTCACTTCGTCGGCAGGGTTGGCCGCCGCCCGCAGGTACGCCATGGCGTCTTTCACTTCACGCCGGTCGTAGAAGCGGGTGCCGCCCACCACCTTGTACGGCACGCCCATGCGGATGAGCGCTTCTTCCATCACTCGGGCCTGCGCGTTGGTGCGGTAGAAGACAGCGATCTCGCGCCACTGCTGCGCGTCGGTTTCGTGCAACCGGTGGATGGTGTGCGCCACCCATTTGGCCTCATCGTGCTCGTCTTCGGCGTGATACCGGGCGATGCGATCGCCCTGGCCGAGTTCGCTCCAGAGTTGCTTGGGCCGTCGGCCAGCGTTGTTGGCGATGACGGCATTGGCCGCGTCGAGAATGACCTGGGTGCTGCGGTAGTTCTGCTCGAGCACGATGGTGGTGACGTTCGAAAACGCATCTTCGAACTGATTGATGTTGCGCACGTCGGCGCCGCGCCAGCCGTAGATCGACTGATCGTGGTCGCCCACCGCCGTGATCTCGCCCGAGTGTGCGGCCAGGATGACCGCCAGTGCGTTTTGCGCCACGTTGGTGTCTTGGTATTCGTCGATGAGGATGTGCTTGAACCGGTCGCGGTAGCTCTGCAACACCTCGGGATGGTTGCGGAACAGCTCGACCGTCTTCATGAGCAAATCGTCGAAGTCCATGGCCCCGGCGCGGGCCAACCGCAGTTGGTACTCGCGGTACACATCGGCGTGTTTGCGATCGAAGATGTTGGCCGCTTTGGCCATCGCATCGTCGGGGGTGACCAACTCGTTCTTCCACAGGCTGATGATGCCGTGCACGCCGCGTGGGGTGAACCGTTTGGCGTCGAGCCCGAGGTCGCGGATGACGTAGCCGGTGAGCCGCTCGGCATCGGCTTGGTCGTAGATGCTGAACGTACGCGGGTAGCCGAGCACCTCGGCGTTGGCGCGCAGAATGCGCACGCACGCGGCGTGGAAGGTACTGACCCACATCTTGTGCGCCACTGGCCCCACCAGTGCAGCCACACGTTCGCGCATCTCGGCAGCCGCCTTGTTGGTGAACGTGATGGCCAGGATCTGCATGGGGTGCACACCCGAATCGATGAGGTGGGCGATGCGGTGGGTGAGCACGCGCGTCTTGCCCGACCCGGCGCCGGCAACCACCAGTAACGGGCCGCCCTGATGCACCACGGCATCGAGTTGGTCGGGGTTCAAACCGGAAAGATCGGCACGTTCGGCAGGCATGACAGGGCCATCCTACGGATGCGGTGTGACGCGGTGGGGTGGTTCGCTGACGTTCATGAGTAGTGCCGGAACTCCGCGAGAGCTCACCACCCAGCAAGAGCGCCGACGACGGTGGCTGAGCCTCGTATGGGCGGCCTCGACCGTGTTGTGGTCGTTACTGCGCACAGTGGCGGTGCGGCTCGGTCTGCATCGGTATGGCGTGAACGTGTGGGTCTTTGCCGCACTCGACCTCGCCAGCGCCGGGGTGTTGGCCGTATCGACGCCCCGTGCCGTGTTCGCGGTGGTCGACTCCATGTGGCGCAGTGCCGTGGTGTGGGGGTTCATCACCGCAGTGGGGTTCATCGCCCCCGACATCTACGTGCTGCTCTCCACCGGCCACATGCCCATGGCCACGATGATCGTGGTGCTGACCATTGTGGTCGTGTCGGTAACGGCCTCGGCGGTGGGGGTCGCTCGCCAGATTCGCCAGGTGCGCCGGGCCACCCGACAGGCCACCCGGCAGGCCACACCGTCGCAGCCAACCCCTGCGTCAGCACCGTGGACGTGATTCAATGGGAACCATGAAGGCAGCAATCCTCGTCGAAAGCCTCACCGGCAACACATGGGAAGCGGGCGAACGAATTGGTTCGCTCCTGCAGCAGGAGGGTTGGCAGATCACCGGGCTCGACCGTGTGCGCGAGCCCAATCATGCTGCGCTCCAGGAGGCCGACTTCGTGTTGGTCGGCACGTGGGTGCACGGCCTGTTCGTGGTGGGCCAGGCCCCGTGGGGTATCGGTGGCATCAGCCACCTGCCGGTCATGCGTGGCAAGAAGGCGGCGGTGTTCTGCACGTTTGCGCTGAACCCTGGGCGCACGCTCGACAAGCTCACCACTGCCGTCATGGACCGCAGTGCCGATGTCATCGGCGGTCTGGCATTGAACCGGGCCAAGCTCGATCAGCACTCGGAGATCTTCGTCGAGCGACTGCTCGCCAACCTTCCTGAGTTAGCGGCGGTCAGCCGGTAGTCGTCGGTTCGCCGGTAGTGGTCGATTCGTCGACCGGCTCGTCGGGCTTCAGATCGAGGACCAACTCGTTTCGCCCGTTGACGGAGTTGTTCACGCCTGCCGGAGGCAGCGCCAGTGATTCGATACCGATGATGCGGCCCTCACAATCGGTGAAGGTCTTCGTGCCGCGAACTGCGGTCAGCGTGCAGGCATCGGTACGGTCCGCCGGGTACGCCATGTAGATCGCGAACAGTTCGGTGGTGGTGTCGTAGTCGAGCACGATGCTGCGGCGGTTGCCTGAGCCGATCAGACCGGGCAGTACCAGCGGTCCGTGGTCGACGATCTGTTTGGATGTCGTGTCGGCCGAACCGACCGTGAATGTCGACGGGGCGAAGCGTTCGCTGAGCTTGTCGGGGTTGCCCGACATGACCACTGCGATACCCCAAGTCGCCAGTGCCAGCAGGGCGAAAAAGCCGATGCCGCCGATGACCGGAAACAGTGCCCGGGCGAGTGGCGTACGAGGTCGGAGACGGTCGAGCACCGCCTCATTCTGCTCCGGAGCCGGGTGTTCGCCAACGCGGCGCAGGCATCGCCGGTGCGATGGGTTGGAGTCCCGTGCTCCGTCGCGCATAGGGTCACTGATTCGTGAAGCGTCCGTACCGAGTCGTAGTTGCCAAGCCCGGCCTCGATGGGCATGATCGCGGGGCGAAGACCATCACCCGTGCCCTGCGGGACCATGGTTTCGAAGTGATCTATACGGGTCTGCACCAGACCCCTGAACAGATCGCCGAGACCGCGCTGCAGGAAGATGTTGACGCCGTCGGGTTGTCGCTGCTGTCGGGAGCGCATCTCACCTTGTTCCCGCGAGTGATGAGCGAACTGCGCAGCCGCGACCTCGGTGACGTGATGGTGTTCGGCGGTGGGGTCATTCCCGATGCCGACGCGCGGGCCCTGCGTGAGCAAGGTGTCGCAGAGATTTTTGGCCCGGGCTCTTCGCTCAAGGCCATCGCACAATGGTTGGAAACGGCGCTCGACGCCAAGGAGGACTGAACCAGTGGATCTGTTCGAGTACCAGGGGAAGCAATACTTCGCCCGTTACGACATTCCGGTATCGCCCGGCGGAGTTGCCTACACAGTCGACGAGGCAGTCGCCGTCGCCGAGGCAGCCGGGTACCCGGTCGTGGTCAAGGCCCAGGTTCAGGTCGGCGGACGCGGCAAGGCCGGTGGCATCAAGCTCGCCGACAATGCCGACGAGGTTCGTCTGCACGCCGGAAACATCATCGGGATGGACATCAAGGGCCATCTCGTGAAGCGGATCTGGGTCGAGCACGCGAGTGACATCTCCAAGGAGTACTACGCGTCGTACAGCCTCGACCGCGGCGCCAAGAAGCATCTGCTGATGCTCAGCGCCGAGGGTGGCGTCGAGATCGAGACGGTCGCTGTCGACAACCCGGATGCGATCGTGCTACTGCACATCGACCCGGTCGACGGCATCTCTCTGGCCCTGGCACGTCAGGCGGCGATTGATGCCAAGATCGACGATGAGGCGATCGACGGTGTGGCCGACATGCTGGTGAAGCTGTACCGCTGCTTCACCGAGGGCGACTGCGACCTAGCCGAGATCAATCCGCTGATCCTGCGTCCCGACGGCGGAGTCCACGCCCTCGACGCCAAGGTCAGCCTCGACAACAACGCCGGGTTCCGTCACCCCGAGTGGGAAGAGTTCCGCGCCACCGAAGAGCTCGATGAGCGCGAGCAGATGGCTCGCACCCACGACCTGCAGTACATCGGCCTCGACGGCACCGTCGGCATCATCGCCA
>JBAXQV010000134.1:0-8706 GCA_037131575.1 Actinomycetota bacterium | reverse complement strand
TCGGCGACTGCGCCGGCATGGCGGCCGACCTGTTCGAGACCTATGTGGTGACCACGGTGGCCACCATGGTGCTCGCCGCCATCGCACTTCCCGCCGAGCTCAGGCTCGCCGGCATGGTGCTGCCGACGATCGTGGATGGAGCGGCTGTTGCGGCTGACGGGGTGATCGCGGTGGACGGCGTCGAGAACACGGGGTTGTCGTCGATGGAACTGACGGTGACCTCGCCGGTACTGCACCCGCCCAGCACCAGGGCGGCTACCGAACTCAGCGCTGCGGCCAGCAGCACACCACGTGGAACGGTGCGCAGTGATGATGAAGGCGAGTAGCGCATTGGCTCATTCTTCCGTATCGAACAGTGCCGTGAGGGTCGCGCCCGCGGCGCGCTGGGCCGAGCGGATACAGGCCGGAATGCCGATGCCGTGATGGCTGGCACCGGCCAGGGTGAGTGTGGCGGGTAGTGAGGCTTCGGCGGCCCCAACCCGTTCGTGGTGCAGCGGCCGATATTGGGGGAACGCACCGGCCCAGCGACTGATGCGCACATCGGTGGGTTGCAGGGTGACACCGAGGTGTTCGCTGGTTTCACCGAGGGCCGCGGCGAGCACGGCGTCGTCGTCGAGATGCATCACGGGAAGACCGTCGCGGCCGAGCGAGATTCGCAACAGCACCGACGTGGGTGAGTGCAGATGCGCCCACTTCTGCGAGGCGAACGAGGTGGCGGTGACCAACCGCTGAACCGGTTTGGGAACCAGGTAGCCGCTGAGGCCGGTGAGCCGCTCGGGCCATGAGGCCAGGGGTACGGCAACCGAGACGAGCACCACATCGGCGGTGTCGACCGAAGCCAGCGCGCCGTGCGCCGTGGCGAACGCCGGGTCGTTGGCGAGCAGGCGTGCCGCCGCAGGTGCCGGGCAGGCCAGTATCACGGCGTCGAATGCTTCGCCGTCGACCCGCCAGCGAGCGCCGTCTCGGCTGAGTTGCTCGACGGTGTGACCGGTGGTGATGGTGCCACCATGCCGCTGTACCTCACCAGCGGCGGCATCGATCAACGCGCCGACGCCACCATTGGGGGCAAAGAACACCGGACCCGTGGGTGCAGGGGGTCGATGCCGCGCAGCCAGCAACACGCTGCGCCCGGGCTGGTTGGCGAGGTCGGCCAACTGCGGTACGGCGGTGAGACTGAACCGGTCGGTGTCGGCGGCGTAGATGCTGCCCACCAGCGGGTCGACCAGACGCTCGTGCACCTCGGCCCCGAACCGGCTGCGCACATACGCGCCGATGGAGTCGGCACCTGGCCCCGTGCCGACATTGGTGCGTGGCCGCAGTGGTTCGGTGGCGGCGCGGAGCTTGCCGCGCCAGCTCAGCAACGGGGTGCGCGCCAACTTCATGATGTCGGTGGGCATGCCCAGCAGCAGACCCTCGGGAATGGGTTGCAGGCCGTGCCACCACACTGCCGCCTTGCCGATGGCAGGGGAGATGAGTTGGTCGCCGAGACCCACGGCTTGCGCGAAACCCACTGCCCACGGCACACGGGCGAGGAATGCATCGGCTCCTTCGTCGAGCGCCGGCATACCGGCGAAGGGGGTGGTGCGGATCTTCCCACCGAGGCGCGTATCGCCCTCGAACACGGTCACATCGAGCGAGTGATGTGCCGCCTCGGCCCCGTGTAACAGGGCCTGTGCTGCCGCGAGCCCGCTGATTCCGCCGCCGATGATGGCGACGTGGGGGCGGTGTTCGGCCATGGTGCCCAGCTTCGCGCGGTCAGGCCGCGATCACTCGGCGCGCCAATGCAGCCATCACCGCAGGGTCGTCGTTCACACATGCGGTGCGTGCGAAGGCCAACCCCTTCTCGTGCGCCCGGTGAGCCGCTTCGATGTCGAGGTCGTAGAGCACCTCGAGGTGGTCGGCCACGAACCCCACGGCGCTCACCACCACGCCAGCTGCATTCTCGCTGACGGCCAGTTCATCGATGACCTGCAAGATGTCGGGCCCCAACCACGGTTCGGGGGTGCGTCCGGCCGACTGCCACGCAATGGCCCAGTCGGTCCATTCGCTGAGCCCCACCGCGGCCGCCACTGCTTCGGCGGTGGCGCGCAGTTCGGTGGTGTACGGGTCGCCACTGTCGATGATGCGCTGCGGCAGCGAATGAGCCGTGAAGAACACCTTGGTGTTGGCCGGCATGAGAGCCAGTTTGGCGGTGAGGTCGCGAGCGAGGAAGTCGATGTACGCCGGTTCGGTGGCCCAACTGTCGACCCCCACCACCTCGATGCCGTGCGGTTCAGCAGCGGCGCGCACGCGGCCGATGTACTGCCCGATCGAGTAGCTCGAATAGTGCGGTGCCAGCACCAGGCCGACGATGCGCTGGAACCCATCGGCCACCAGTTCGGCGACAGCTGTTTCGATCATTGGTTCGGCGTGCTTCAGGCCCAGTACCACGTGGTACTGGCCGGGCGCGGCGGTGTCGAGCGCAGCCTGCAACCCGGCGCGCTGCGCCTCGGTGCGAGCCGCCAACGGCGACAGGATGTCGCTACCGGGCGGGGCGATGGCTTCGTACCGTGCCACGAGGTCGGCGAGCTGTTCGGGTGTGGGCGGCCGGCCGCGGCGGATGTCGGTGTAGTACGGCAAGATTTCATCGCGGCTGCGTGGGGTGCCATAGGCCATGAGCACCACTGCGGTTCGGGTGTTGGTCATTGCTGAGTGCTTTCGTGAACGTGATCGACGATGGCGGCGAGCACACCGGGGTCGGTGTCGGGCTGTACCCCGTGGCCGAGGTTGAAGATGTGGCCGGGGTGGCGGCTGCCGTCGCCACGTTGGTTGTCGGCCAACACGGCATCGGTGCCGGTGAGCGCAACCTCGCGACCGGCTAGCACCAGTGCGGGGTCGAGGTTGCCCTGCACCACCAGGTGGGCTCCCATGCGCCGGCGCGCCTCGCCGATGGGCGTGCGCCAATCGAGGCCCAACACGGGTGTGCCCGCACCGCCGGCTTGGGCCGCGGCGTACATCGACTCGAGCAGGTGATCGCAGCCGATACCGAAGTGGATGCCGGGGGTGCCGGGGTGCAGTTCGGCGAGTTGGGTGAAAACGGCCTGCGAGTAGGGCGCCACGAACGTGTCGTAGTCGCGACGGCTCAGCGCACCCGCCCATGAATCGAACAGCTGGAAGCCTTGAGCCCCGGCGTCGAGTTGGGCGTGGATGAACGCCACCGAATGCTGCACCAGCCGTTCCATCACCTGCTGCCACAGTGCTGGTTCGGTGTGCATCATCCGCTTGGTGTTCTGGTACGTGCGCGACGGCCGACCCTCGATGAGGTAGCTCGCCACCGTGAACGGTGCCCCGGCGAAGGCCAGCAGCGGCACCGTGACCGGCAGTTCGCGGGCGAGGATGGCAACGGTGGCGACCACGTAGTCGACATCGCCTGGCTCGAGCGGGCGCAGCCGATCGATATCGGCCGTGTTGCGCAACGCATGCTGCGCAACCGGCCCGGTGCCCGGTGCCACGTCGATACCGAACCCCACGGCGTGCGCGGGCACCACGATGTCGCTGTAGAGCACGGCTGCGTCGACGCCGTAGCGCACCACCGGTTGCAGGGTGATGGCGGCTGCATCGTGTGGCCGTTTGATGGCTTCGAGGATGCTGCCTTCACCGCGGACGGCTCGATATTCGGGGAGGCTGCGGCCAGCCTGGCGCATGAACCACACCGGTGTGTGCGCGGCGGAGCGGCCGTGGGCGGCTTCGAGGAACGGGGCGGAGGGTGACATCTGCATGGCACGTTACCGGCGGAGGGTGCCGGTAGGCTTTTTCGACTCATGACGCAGCAGCACCCCGACCTAGCGGCCGAACAGGCGTACATCGATCACGCCTACGAGTGTCTCGAACAGAGCCGCGCCGACGCCTGGAAGCTGCGCGAACTCAGTGAGGCCACCCTCGGGGGCACCTTCCAGGCGCGTTACGAACGCGATGTGTTCGACGAAGCCCTGGTGAACCGTCTCACCACCCTCGATCTGGGTGACGCTGCGCTGGTGTTCGGTCGAATCGACCGGTTGGCCGAAGGCCCCGACGAAATCGAGAGCTTCCATATCGGCCGCCTCGCCGTGGCCGACGCTGCCAGTGAGCCGGTCGTGGTCGACTGGCGTGCCCCGGTGGCCGAGCCGTTCTACCGCGCCACCGGTCGCGACACCATGGGCTTGGTGCGTCGCCGCCACTTCGCCGTGCAGAGCCGCACCCTGCTGGGACTCGAGGACGAACTGTTCGGTGAAGGGCACCTGGGCATGGCCGGCGACGAAACGCTCACCACGCCCTCGGCTGGTCCGGTATCGCGCGACAACCTGCGCGGGTACTCCACCTTGTTGGCTGCGCTCAACCGCAGCCGCACGGGCCAGTTGGGCGACATCGTGGCCACCATCCAGGGTGAACAAGACGAGATCATCCGCAGCCCACAGGCCGGTGTACTGGTGGTGCAGGGTGGCCCCGGCACCGGCAAGACCGTGGTGGCGCTGCACCGTGCCGCCTACCTGCTCTACACCTTCCGCTTTCCCCTCGAAGACCAGGGTGTGCTCGTCATCGGCCCCAACAGGGTGTTCCTGCGCTATATCGAACGGGTGCTGCCATCGCTCGGTGAGGCCGGGGTCGAGCAAGTGGTGCTCGCCGACCTGGTGCCCGATGTCGAATGGGCCCGGCTCGGGGTCGACCCCGCGGAAGCGGCGCTCACCGCACGGGTGAAGGGCGATATCCGCATGGCCGATGTGGTCGACAAGGCGGTCACCGACCGCGAGCGCGGGCTTCGCGACGACCTGGTGGTGCCCTTCCGCACCGGTTACCTGCGCTTGCGCACCGACGAATCGGCCCGCATCGTGCGCAATGCCCAGCGGCGCTATCGCCGCCACAACGCCGCCCGGAAGTTCGTGGAAGGCGAAGTGTGGGCTGCCATGGCTGCCACCTGGCGCGACGGGTCGATCAACCCCAACGATGTGAAAGACACCGTGCGCGCCCTGCCCGAGGTGCGTGAAGCACTCGAGCGCATGTGGCCGGTGCTGTCGCCGGCCCAGCTGTTGCACGACCTGTTCGGGTCGAAGGCGTTGTTGAAGTTGGCGGGGGCGAAGTTCCTCAGCGAAGCCGAGTACCTGTCGCTGTACCGGCCGCGCAGCACCGATGTGGCCGAGGTGCGCTGGAGCGAACACGATGTGGCGCTGCTCGACGAGGCCCGAGCCATTCTCGGGCCACGGCCCATCAGGCGGCCTGCCGGCAGTGTGCCCACCCCGGGCGACAACGAGACCGACGAGATGCGAACCTACGGGCACATCGTCATCGACGAGGTACAAGACCTCACCCCCATGCAGTTGCGCATGGCGAGTCGTCGTTCGCTCAACTCGTCGATGACCGTGGTGGGCGACATCGCCCAGGCCACCGGCGCCCTGGCCCCGAACTCGTGGGACGACGTGTTGGCTCACCTTCCCGATAATCGTCCGTCACGCGTCATCGGCCTCAGCGTGGGCTATCGCATCCCCGACCGCATCATGGAACTCGCCAACAAGGTCATGATGGCCGCCACGCCCACACTGCGTGCGCCCATCAGCGTGCGTGCCGGCGACGAGCACCCCGAGTTCGTGCAGGCTCCCGATGCGGCGCAGCTGTTCGCGCGCGTGGCCGACGCCACTGCAACCATGCGGGCCGAACTCGGCGATGCGAGCATCGCTGTGGTTGCCCCCGACGCCATGGTCGAGAGCGTTTCAGCGGCGCTCACGGCAGCAGGAATCGACCATGCCCGGGCTACCCGCAGTGGCCTGCAAACCGGTATCACGGTGGTGCCGGTGAGCGTGGTGAAGGGGCTCGAACTCGACGGTGTGGTGGTGGTGGAACCTGCCGCCATCGTGGCCGCCGAACAACAGGGTCTGCGTGCGCTCTACGTGGCGCTCACGCGCTCTACCCGGCGGCTCACCATCGTGCATGCCGAGCCGCTGCCCCCCTCGATGCGCTGAACCTGCCGGTGGGTTCAGGCCTGGTACGAGGCGATGAGCACCTCGAGGTTCTTGGTCGACTTGTCGGCGTCGGCCACCCGCTTGAACTGCACGGCGCGGTTGATGCGGTCGATGCTCTGATCGAACGCGTCGACCAGATCGGGTCGGGTCTTCACCACCTCGGGACGAAGTGCCGCCCACACCGCATCGACGTCGCGTGCGGCCAGCGAAGGGTCTTTGTCGGCGATCATCAGAACCGACACTTGCTTGGCCGAGGCGAGCAGCCGGGGCATCAGTTCGGCGGGCGTGCCCGACGGCAGCGTGGTGGTGGTGGCCACGGCCGAGGTGGCCGGGGTGGTGGTGACGAGCGACTGGTCGTAGGTGGTCGACGCGCACCCCACCAGCGCGAGAGCCGCCATGCCAGTGACAGCGGTACGCCGCACGTGAGCCACGGTGAAGCGGCGCATCAGGCGGCCATCACCAGAATGCGCGTGCTGGCGAACTCGCCCAGGCCCACCGAGCGACCCTCGATCTCCACGGTGAGGGTGCCATCGGGCGACGCGGCCATGACCGTTCCACCATGCCCGGGCAGCACATTGGCCTGTTCGAGGAAATCGAGCAGGCCGGGTGTGAACTCGAGTTCTTCGGGGATGCGGTTCACGGTGAAGTGCATTCCCACGGCCAGGGAGCTGAGCGGTTGCGACTTCGGTGCGTCGTACGACGAACCAGGGATGGGGTTACCGTGCGGGCAGGTGGTGGGGCTGCCGAGCACGCGATCCATCGCCGTTTCCACGGCATCGCTCATGATGTGCTCCCACTTCCCGGCTTCGTGGTGCGCCTGGGCCCACGACAGCCCCAGCATGTCGGTGAGGAAGCGTTCGGCGAGGCGATGCCGACGCACCACGCGCTGCGCCAACGTGTGCCCTGCAGGGGTGAGCGTGATGCGGCCGCCGTCGTTGGCCACGAAGCCCTTCTTGCGCAGGTCGGCGATCATCTCGCTGACCGCAGGCCGGCTCACACCCAGGCGCTCGGCGATGCGGGCCTGGATGACCTCGACATCGTCCTCGTGGAGCTCATAGATGCACTCGCAGTACTCCTCGATGGCGGGGTGGTGCTCTCCGGAGGCGGGCATACCAGGCAGGTTACCGGCCCCTACCGACCACGTACCCGGCGTAGCCAGCTTTCGGCATACCGCAACCGGCGTTCGAGTTGGTCGGTGGTGGCCGAACTCACCTTCACCACACCTGCGAGGCGGTTCATCTCGGCATTCACTTTGCCGTGGCCCATGCCGGTGAGGTCGACGAGGCGTTGCGCCACCAGTGCGTTGCGGGCGCGCAGATCGTCTTTGATCTCGGCCACGCTGCGCGTGTCATCGCGGGCGAAGCCAGCGTCGGTGGGCACATCGGGAAGATCGAGGTTCAGCGCTTCCAGGGTGGCCTCGTCGAATTCGCCGAGTGTGATCTCGGGTTCGTCGTCATAGGCCACGCCCTCGGACGTGACGGAATGCATCTGCATGCCGGTTGCCACGGAACTGAGCACCGAGAACAGCGAGAGTTGCTCGGCATTGCCGACCTCGTCGATGGCATCGGGCATCGAGTCGCGTCGTAGATCGGTGGCCTCGTCGTCGGCTGTCGAGGTCGGCCGCAGCACATGGCGGCGAGCCTCGGCGATCGAGAACGCATGCGTGCGCAGGCGCGGGTCGTCGGGCAGGAACACGTACGCCTTCTGCGAACCTCGGTCGGCCTGCCAGCGCACGAAACGCCCCACGGCCTGCCGGAAGAACAACTCGGTCGATGTGGTGGTGGCATACACGCCCACGCGCAATCGAGGAATGTCGACGCCTTCGCTCACCATGCGCACCGCCACGATCCACGGTGCTTCCGAGGCCGCGAAGCGGGCGATGCGTGCCGATGCCGTGGGGTCGTCGCTCACCACCACTTCGGCAGGTACCTGAAAGTGGCGCCTGATGAGGTTGGCGATGCCCTGGGCGTGGGCTTGGTCCATGGCGATGACCAGGCCACCGGCATCGGCTTGACCACCCGGTGCCGATCGGATGGCCATCAATCGGTCGTGGGCCTGGCGCATCACCACTGGCAGCCAGTCGCCTTCGAGGCTCAGCGCGGCACGCAACCGTTGCGACATGGCATCGCGGGCGAGTTCGTCGTGGAAGTTGGCGCTGATGACGCTTCCATCGGGCGCGCTCCACTCCATCACGCCGTCGAACCGGGGGAAGTACACCGGCCGCACCACCCCGCCATCGCGCAGCGCATCGGCGTAGCCGTAGGTGTAGTGGTTGACCGCCGCTTCGCCCTCGGCGCTGGTGCTGTACTCGACGAAGGGAATCGAGGCTGCGTCGCTGCGGAATGGTGTGCCGCTGAGACTCAACCGTCGTTGCGCCGGGCCGAACGCGTGGCGGATCGAATCGCCCCAGGCTCGTTCGTCGCCGGCGTGATGCACTTCGTCGAGGATCACGAACGCAGTGTCGCTGAGCCCCCGCAGCGCTGCGGCCGTGCCTGCCGTGGCGACGTGCTGATAGGTGGTCACCAACCCGTGCACATCGCGTGCGAGGCCGCCCGCCGGGGTCCACTCGGGGTCGAGTTCGAGGCCCAGGCGATGTGCGGCCAACGCCCACTGCATCTTCAGATGGCTGGTGGGTGCCACCACGATGAGACGTGTGCAGCTGGTGGCGGCATGGTTGCCCAGGGCCCACCGCGCACAGGTGAGGGCAAAGGTGGTTTTCCCTGCCCCCGGCGTAGCC
>JBAXQV010000133.1:0-8737 GCA_037131575.1 Actinomycetota bacterium | reverse complement strand
CATGCATCGTCTGCTCGCTGCCGACGCTCGTCGGCAGGTGCGCGTCCTAGAGCGTGACTCGGCTGAGGCCACCTTGCTGGGCGATCACGAACGACTCGCTGTCACGGTGGGTGACGTCGCCGACCGCGCCGTGCTGGCACGCCTGTTCGACGGCGTCGGTGCCGATACCGATGTGGTGCACACCGCCGGCATCATCCACCCCAAGAAGGTGAGCGAGTTCTACGCCGTCAACACCGAGGGCACGAAGGCCATGGTGGCCACCGCCCAGAGCGCTCGAGTGCGTCGCTTCGTGCATGTGTCGTCGAACAGTCCGTTCGGCACCAACCCGCACCCCACCGACGTGTTCCGGGGTGACGAGCCGTACAACCCGTACTACGGGTACGGCCGTTCGAAGATGCTCGCCGAGCAGGCGGTATTCGCCGCCATCGACGGCGGCCTCGATGCTGCCGTGGTACGCCCACCGTGGTTCTACGGCCCGTTTCAACCACCACGGCAAACCACCTTCTTCCGCATGGTGCGCACCGGCAAGTTCCCCATCATCGCCGGAGGCGGGCAACGACGCTCGATGGTCTACGTCGACAACCTGGTCGACGGCATCATCGCCGCCGAACTCACACCCCAGGCTCGCGGCCGCGGTTACTGGGTGGCCGACGCACGCCCCTATGAAGTCACCGAAATCGTGGCCACCGTGGGCCGTGCCCTGCGCGATGAGGGTTTCACGGTGAAAGACGGCGGCATGAAGTTGCCAGGCATCGCCGGATGGGTTGCCGAAAAGGGCGACGCTGTCATCCAGCGTGTCGGTGGCTATCAACAGCAACTGCACGTGCTCGGTGAAATGGGCAAGACCATTGCCTGCGATATCTCCAACACCCGCGCCGAATTGGGTTACGACCCACAGATCGACCTCTACGAAGGTATGCGCCGCAGTATCCGGTGGTGCATCGAGCAGGGGCTCGAACTGTGACTCGTTCACTGGTCACCGGCGGCAGTGGCTACTTCGGTTCGCTGTTGGTGCGCCGCCTGGTGGCCGCCGGGCACGATGTGCGGGTACTCGACCTGAACGATGCCGATGACCGGCCCGCCACTGTGGAACTCGTTCGTGGCGATATCCGCGATCGCGCCACCGTGCACGCTGCGGTGGAAGGTGTTGACCTCATCTTCAACAACGTCGCCCAGGTGCCGTTGGCCAAAGACGAAGCCCTCCTGCGCACCGTCAACGTCGATGGAACGGTGCTCTTGCTCGACGAAGCTGCCAAGGCCGGTGTGGCCAAGGTGGTGCACACCTCGTCGAGCGCCGTGTTCGGTATTCCCGCGTCGAACCCGGTGCTGCCCACCACCGTGCCGTCACCGGTGGAGGCCTATGGCCACGCCAAACTTGCTGCCGAATGGGCCTGCCTCGATGCCGTGAGCCGCGGACTCGACGTATCGATCGTGCGTCCCCGCACCATCTTGGGACATGGCCGCCTCGGCATCTTCGGCATCTTGTTCGACTGGATCGCCGATGGGGCCGACGTAGTGGTACTCGGCCGAGGCGACAACCGCTATCAGTTCGTGCACGCCGACGATCTGGCCGAAGTGTGCCTCCTTGCAGCCGGGGCAAACGGCCCCTCCATCATCAACGCCGGCACCGATCGCTTCGGCACGATGCGCGAATCGCTCGAGTCGCTCTGCGCCCACGCCGGTACTGGCGCGAAGGTTCGGTCGCTCCCCGCTGGCGCCACATCATTCGCCATGAAGTCGGCCGCCCGCATGGGCATCGCCCCGTTTGCTCCGTATCACTGGATCATGTACTCGAAGTCGCTGTGGTTCGACATCGAGCATGCGCGCACGTCGCTGGGTTGGCAACCCCAGTACTCGAATGCCGAGATGTTCGCCGCCAGTTACGACTGGTTCATCGCCAACCGCGCCCACACCAACGATGCGGGTGCCTCGCACCATCGCACCACCGCCAAACAGGGCGGGTTGCGCGTGGTGAAGTCACTCATGAAGGTATTGCCGGGCTGACCGAGGTACGCCCGTGTTGCGCACCTGCTGGTGCAAGGCGCGCAACACCCCGACGGCCGACGCATCCCAGGTGAGCGTTCGTGCGCGCTGCAATGCAGCCGCTGCCAACTGTTCGCGCCTCACATGGTCGGTGAGCACATCGGCAAGTGTGTCGCCGAGCCGTTCGAGTGGGGCCAGAACCCCGGTCACGTCGCGTACCACACTGCTCCGGTGCCCACGAATGTCGGTGGCCACAGCCGGCGTGCCACATGCAGCAGCCTCGGTGAGCGTGAGCCCCCAGCCTTCCGCAAGTGATGCACTGGCCACCAACCAGGCCCGCTGATACAGCGCCACCAGGTCGAGGTGGCTCACCTGCCCGAGGAACGAGATCCACTCACCGGCCTCATGCCGCTGCACCAACGCATCGAGTTCGGCGCGCATCGGGCCCGACCCGACGATGGTGAGCGTGAGATCGGGCACCCGACGCTTGGCCACCACGGCCGCCTCGATGAGTTGGTCGAACCGCTTCACCGGCGCCAGGCGACCAACCGCCACCACCGCAGGCGAGGCGCTGCGTTCGCCACCAGGGTGGAACTGTTCGCTCACGCCGTTCGGCACGGCAAGCACGCGGTCGGCGCGGAAGCCGATTTCGAGCAACTCCTCGCGGGTGGCATCCGACGGAGTGACCATCTGTGTGCCGCGGTAGAACGGCGGCGCCAGCTTCGCTTCGAGCACACGGCCGAACCCCGCCAACGGCGCAGGCAACATCTGGTTCCACATCGGCCCGTGCACATGATGCAGGAACGTGATGCGCGGTGCCCGGCACCACACCGGCGAGAACCACGGCACGCCGTTCCAGATCTCAACCAGGGCGTCGTAGCGCCCCATGCGATGGGTGATTTCACTCACGATGGTGCGCGGGAACACCGAGTACCTGCTGCCCCGGCGCACCACACGGTAGCCATTGCGCATCGCTTCGGCGGGTTGCCCGAGAGCGGCCGATGTGCGGTGGCTCACCTCGAGCCCCACCGCCGCCCAGCGGCGCATGAACTCGTCGGCGTGCACCTCACTGCCGCCAGCATCGGGGTCGTCGAGATCGCGCCAGGCCATGGTGTGCACACGGCGTACACCGGCGGCGATCATGTCGTCGGCGAGTTGTTGCAGCTCTGCGGCGGGCACGGGCTCAGGCACGTTCGGTGAAGTTGGGGTGCCGTTTGGCCAAGAACGCAGCAATACCCTCCTGCGCGTCGGCGGTGGTGGCGGCAGCGGCCATCACCTCGACGGCGTAGGCGTAGGCCTTGGTCTGGTCCATGTCGACCTGCGCGTAGAAACCTTGCTTACCCAACGCCTTCGACATCGCGCTCCCCCGCGTGGCCCTGCCGATGAGGTCGGCGACGGCCGCGTCGAGGTCGGCGTCGGGAACCACTCGGTTCACCAGCCCCCACTCCATCGCGGTGCGTGCGTCGATGGCATCGCCGGTGAGCGCCAGTTCGAGCGCGCGCTTGCGACCAACATTGCGGGCAACAGCCACCAAGGGGGTGTGGCAGAACAACCCACCCTTGCCGCCAGGTATTGCGAAACCGGCCGATTCGGCGGCCACGGCCAGGTCACAGGTGGCCACCAGTTGGCACCCGGCTGCGGTGGCCAGGGCATGCACCTTGGCCACCACTGGTTGAGGAAGCGACTGCACCATGTCCATCATGTCGGTGCACAGCGAGAACAACCGCCGGGTTTCTGCCAGTGACGCACCGGCCATATCGGCGAAGTTGTGCCCTGCCGAGAACACCGGGCCCGTGGCAGCCAGCACTACGCCCAGAGCGTCGCTCGCACCCACGGTACGGAACGCATCGAGGAGTTCGGTCATCACGTCGACTGCCAACGCGTTGCGCTTCTCGGGCCGATTCAGCGTGATCGTGGTGATCGGGCCATCGCTGGCCACGAGGAGGTGCTCGTACATGGGCATTGCACCAGTGTCGCGCACCCCAGCCGTCACCACCTGCACACCCTCCACTCACTACAGTCGTCAGTCGTGCCTTCCGCTCCTCCCGCCGATACCGACCGAACGGAGCCGGCGGTGCCGTTCGTGCTCGGCGGCTCAGTGCGCCGTCCCAGCCGCGCCGGTGTGTTGAGTGTTGCGCTCATCGCCGCCTTGGTAGCCATTCCCCTACGCGGCCTCTACCTCGGCACTGGTTCGTCGATGGAAGAGGGCTTCATGCTCGTCTTCCCCAAGCGGATGATGTCGGGCGCCGTACCGAACGTCGATTTCCTCCACCTCTACGGCCCCGGATCACTGCAGATCCTCACCGTCTGGTACCGGGTGTTCGGCTACACGCTCGGCAGCCAGCGCACCTTCGGTTTGCTGCAGCACCTCCTCATCATCTCCGGCATGTACGCGCTCACCCGCGCCTGGGGGTACCGCATCGCAGTCATCTGCGCAGCCGCAGTCACGTTCCTGGTGCTCACACCCATCGGGTTGTCGGCATTGGCATGGGAAGGCGGCGTCGGCCTGGGCCTGTGGGGCGTGGTGTTCGCCATTCGTGGTGTTCATACCGCTGGCCGCAACCAGCAGCGCGCGTTCGTGGCCGCGGGGGTGTTGGCCGGGCTCTCGCTGTCGTTCCGGCCCGACTTGATCGTGGCGCTCGGCCTCGCATTCGCTGCCGTGCTGGTGTTCGCCCGTTCGTGGAAGGCGCTGGCCTTGGGCACTGCCGTGGGCTTGGTACCGATGTGGGTGCATCTGGCCATGGCTGGTATCGGCCCATCGTGGCGAGGCATGGTGGTGAACCCCGTGGTCGATCTGCGCCCCGGTCGCCAGCTGCCTCGACCTCCCAGCCTGCACAAGATCGACGGTGCACTTCAGGCGGTGGCCGAGGGTCCCAACGATGCGCCGTGGTGGCATTTCCCGTCGCTCAGCGCCAACCACCAGCTCTTCCTCTGGTTCTTCGTGGTCATCGCCACCGCCATCGGTGTTCCCATCGCCGCATTCGTGCTCATCCGTCGTTCGGGGCGCACGGCCACGCGCACGGCGCTGCTCGTCGGCAGCTTGTTCGGCCTGGGCATGATCGGCCAGGCACTGCAACGCCCCGACAGCACCCACCTCGCCTGGGGCTCGTGCATCTCGTTCGTGCTCCTTGTACCGCTGGCACGCGAACTGCTGTTGCAGTGGCGCCCGAACATTGCCGCATTCCGGGTCGACCTTGCGGCCGGAGTGTTCATGGCGCTCACGCTGCTGGTGGTGTGCCCGTTCTACACATTCCGCTACTACCTGGTCTTCAGCCGTATCAGTGTGGGTAACAAGCAGGGCGGCTACGAAGTGCATCGCGGCGAGCGCTCGTTCTATTTCGGGAACGTTCCGCTACAGGAAGCCAGCCAGGCCGCCATCAACCAGCTCGCTGCATCGTCGAAGCCCGGCGAGCGGTTACTCGTCGGCCCCGCCGATCTGAGCCGCACCATCTACAGCGATGTGGTGTTCTACTACCTGTTCCCCGAACTCACCCCGGCCACCTACTACATCGAGATGGACCCGGGCCTCGCCGACAAGCCCGGTTCGGGCCTCGACCGCGATGTCGCCTCAGCCGACTGGGTGCTGCTCACCAATTTCTGGACCGGCTGGTACGAGCCCAACGCATCGAGCAACTTCGGTTCCGACGCACCGAATCAGGTTGTGGCCAATCAGTTCTGCCTGGTGGGCAACTACGACAACGCGTTGGTGATGCTGTATCACCGCTGTGCGAAGGGCGACGGCATCAGCCCGGCCGGTATCGGTATCGGTGCCGACCGCCGGGCCTCACTCGACCATGAGCTCGCCATGGCAGCCGCCAACGCCTGAGTGACCGAATCGAGCGGCCGAATCGAGCGGCCGGTTTCAGCCGAGCGGAAGCTTGCGCCAGATCGGCCCGGGCACATGGCGCAGCACCATGAACACGTACCGCAAGATGCCCGGCGCCCACACCGTGCGGCGCCCCTTGCGTAACCCGGCCACCGTGGCAGAAGCCACCTTGTCGGGGGTGGTGCTGAAGGGTGCTTTGTCCATACCGGTGGTCATCTTCGACTCGACGAAGCCCGGGCGCACCACCAGCACTCGCGCACCGCTGCCCTCGAGCGAATCGCCGAGGCCTTGCGCAAACCCGTCGAGGCCTGCTTTGGTGGAGCCGTACACGAAGTTGGCCTTCCGGACGCGCTCGCCGGCAACGCTGCTGAGCACCACGAGCGACCCGTGGCCCTGGGCGCGCAACCGATTGGCCACGGCGATGCTCGCCGAGACAGCGCCGGTCATGTTCACATGCACCAGTGCCGCGGCAGCGTTGGGGTCGGTGGCAAGCGTCGGCGCGTCGCCGAGTTGCCCGAACGCCAGCACCACCACATCGAGGTCGCCGTGAGTGCTGGCAAGGCCTTCCACGAAGGCGCCGTGCGATGCCGTATCGCCGCCGTCGAAGTGCACCACGCTCACGTTCACCGCCGGTGTGCGCAAGGTGGCCGCCACTTGCTCGCCCTGGTCGAGGTGGCGGCAGGCGAGCACGATGGTGCGCGTGACTGCACTGACGAGGCTGCGGGCAATGGCCACACCGATATCGCTCGTGCCGCCGAGCACCACGATGGTCTGCGGCTGTCCGAATGCATTTTCCACGCGTGGTATCCGATCGATCGACGTAGCAGGTCAGTCGCCGGCGAGCAGCAGTCGCCTGCCGAGGTCGCTCTGCCACACCTGATGCGGATCGACTCGCTGACGTACCTGCTGCCACTCGGCCAGACGAGGGTAGCCGCGGCGAATCGTCTCGGGGGTGGTATGGGCGTCTTTGGCGAAATAGGTGCGCCCACCTGCTTCGAGCACCAACTCGTCGAGATGGTGCAGCAAGGTGTCCAGGCCGCGCCCGGCCGCCGACATGTCGAGTGCCAGCGTCCACCCGGCCTGGGGGAAACTCAGCGGTGCCTCGTTGCCGGCACCGAATCGCTTCAACACCGCCAGGAAACTCGCCACGCTGCTCGCCGAGAGGCGTTCGATGATGCGCCGCATCGCTGCTTCCTGCCCGAAGGGCACCACGAATTGGTACTGCACGAGGCCCGGTTTCCCGTACAGACGGTTCCACGACCCGATCATGTCGAGTGGGTGGAAGAACGAGGCGATGGACTGCAGTTCGCCAAGACGTTCACGCGGCGCTTTGCGGAACCAGAACTCATTGAACGCCGACACCGTGAGATGGTTCAACACGCCGGGCGCGGGCACCACGGGGGGAACCGACACCAGTTGTCGCGGCCCATACGCGTACGGGTCGCTGAGCTGCTTGCTGGAGAGTTGAGCGCGCGCCGCATGGTCGCCACGCGTGAGCACGCTACGGCCGAGGTGCCGACCCTTGGCCACGAGGTCGATCCAGGCGACGCTGTAGCGACAGTGGTCGTCACCCTCGCTCATGGCTGCGAACAAGGCGTCGAGATCGGCGATGCGATGGGTGTCGACGGCCATGAGGCTCGACTCGATGGGCAGCAGCGTGAACGTCGCATCGAGCACAGCGCCGGTGAGGCCCATCCCACCGATAGTGGCCCAGAACAGCTGTGGGTCGTCGGTGCGGCTGAGCTCGACCACCGACCCGTCGGCCAACTGCAACGACATCCGCAGCAGATGGTTACCGAACGAACCGTCGACATGGTGGTTCTTGCCGTGGATGTCGCTGGCGATGGCCCCGCCGATGGTGACGAACCGCGTACCGGGTGTGACCGGCACGAAGAAGCCACGGGGCACGATGACTCGCAGCAGATCGTCGAGGCTGGTACCCGCACCTACGGTGACGGTGCCGGCATCGGCATCGAGCATCGCGTCGCTGCCGCTGAGACGCAGCACCACACCCCCGCCGTTCTGTGCTGCATCGCCATAGCTACGGCCGAGGCCCCGCACGAGCGCGCCACGCGGACCTGCTTCTTTCACTGCCGCTGGCACTTCGTACCGCGATACCGAAAGCAGATCGGCAGCCGAGGGGTTGGTCCGCCCCCACCCGGTAAGCGACGTGGTGGTCACGACCGCAAGGCTAGTAGGGCCACTCGGGTTCGCGACCGGTGACCGCACGTAGAATGCGCCCACCGCCGAACTTCAACAACACCTTCAGGCACACATTCTTGGCGAACCACAGCAGTTGCAGCACCTGCCGACCGGCATTGCCGAGCCTCGCCCCGAGGCCGCTGGGCAGGTCGGCGCGATACTCGGCAAGTGAACGGGCCCGACCCACGTACCGAAACCGGGTGCCGAACATCAATTCACGCGCGATCGCCAAGGTGACACCCACCGATGAGAAGGAATCGTGGATCAACAAGGTGCCGCCGGGCCGCATGCGGGCGCCCCAATCGCGGATATCGGCTCGAGCCGGCGCGTAGCGATGGGCCCCATCCACATATAGCACCGAGATGGCCTGATCGACCGCGCCGTGGGCCTCATTCGAGAACGCGCGCACGTGCTGTACGCGGTGGGCCACACCTGCGGCAGCAAGGTTGGCGTTGAACACACTGTGGTCGTCGGCGGCCTCGGCGGCATAGCCGTCGATCTCCTCTGGTCCGCGATCGTTCCCGGCGTGCGGGTCGATGGCGACGATACGCACGCCGTCGGCCGCGGCCGATGCGAGCACGATGGTGCTGCGACCGCGGAACGACCCGATCTCCACCACCACGTCGCCGGGCACCGTCGATGCAGCCGCGTCGTACAGGCGGCGAGCCTGATCGGGCGACATCCACCCCTCCACCTGCGCCACGGCAGCCAAGGCCTCGTCGAACG
>JBAXQV010000132.1:0-8833 GCA_037131575.1 Actinomycetota bacterium | reverse complement strand
GTGGTCGCCACTGCCTTCACCGTCGTGGTGGGGCCGGGGGCCACTACATCGGGCGGCGAGTAGGCGATGGAGGTGGTGGGCAGCGTGGGCACCGCCACGGTGGTGGTGGCGGCAGCTCTCACCGTGGTGGTTGGACCGACAGCCGATGGTGCTGTGGTTGCAGTCGCCCTCACCGTCGTGGTGGCTGCACCCGAAGGCACGGTCGTGGTAGCCGCCCTCACCGTGGTGGTAGCGCCGGCCACGGTGGTCACCGGGCTCGTGGGCACCGAAGTAGCCACGATCGTGCTCGGCGTCGGCACCGGAGAATCGGCCACTTGGATGTAGCCCACGAAGGCGCCACCCTTGGTTGTGCCGGTGGCATCGACGAGTTCGGTCACCACGGCGTACGAACCGGCCGGGATGGGGGCGTTGAGGCCGAACTGCCACCTCTGGCTGTTCACCTGCGTGTTCGCGTCGAGCGGCACCGTCACCAAACTGCCGTCGGTGGCAGTGGACACTTGCGTGCTTGCTCCGGTACCGGCTTTCACGGTGACGGGCAGGCCGCCCACGGCGTAGACCACACCATTGTTGATGGTGGCGACGCTCACCTTGGCACCAGTGACGCCAGCGGGCAGGTTGGCTGCTTCGACACGCACCTTGATGTCGCCGGCAGTATCGGGCCGCAACGTGTCGGCGCCGTCGTAGAACACCTGCACACCCTTCGAGGGCGTGCTTCCCACCGCCGCACCCACATCGAGCCGAGGACCCCACGACAGTGCCTTTGCGCGCGAGACCAACCGGTCGCGTACATCACCAGGCACGCTCACCGAACCGGCGGCGAGCACATCGGCCACGGCGCCGGCAACGAGCGGTGTGGCCATCGACGTGCCCGACAGGAACCCGTAGGCCGAGCCCGGCACCGACGAGATGATCGACTGGCCAGGTGCGTTCACGTTCACCGGTGAGCCATAGTTGGAGAAGCTTGCCTTGGTGTCGCTGTTGGTGCTGGCACCCACCGTGATCACACCGGGGTAGTAAAGGGAGAAGTTCGCGGGAAACACCGGCTTGGCGCCGATGTCGACACCGTTGTTACCGGCCGCTGCCACCACCGTCACACCGTGGTCGACCGCATACCTCACTGCCGTCTCGTACCCGGTGACCCACGACCGCTGGGTGCCCGGGCTGGTGCCGAGGCTCATGTTGATGACCTTCGCACCGTTGTCGGTGGCGTACACGATGGCGGCGTAGATAGCCGAGGTCGACAAGGCACCCGTGGTGTCGGCAACCTTCACCGACATGATCTTCGCCATCGGGGCAGCGCCCACCACGCCCACGGTGTTCTGCGCGGCCGCGACGATGCCGGCGACGTGCGTTCCGTGATAGCCGCCCGTCGCACTTGCGTCGGGGGTGGGGTTGGCATCGTTCATCGCGAAGTCGTAACCGTTGCAGTCGTCGATGAAGCCGTTGTGGTCGTCGTCGACGCCGTTACCGCAAGTCTCTTTCGAGTTCACCCACATCTGGCTCGACAAGTCGGGGTGCGCCGAGTCGACGCCGGTGTCGATGACGGCCACGGTGATACCGCTGCCCTTCGACACGGTCCAGGCGGGCACCACGTTGGCGTCGTCGCCGGCGATACCGGCCACACCGTTCGCCTGATCGGCGGCGCCCGTATTGGCCAACGCCCACTGCAGGTTCTGGTACGAGTCGTCGAATGGCATCAACTGGAGGTCTTCTGCCAGCGACACCACGCCGGGAACCTTGCTGAGCCCATCACGCGACCCCGAGGTGCGCACTGCGAAGGTGCCGTTCACCACGCGGGTCACCGACTGCACACCGGGCACGGCGCTCAGTTGCTCGAGGACAGCTTTGTCGGCGGGTGAAACCGGCGCGCCGTTGCCACCGGCCGGTGCAGCGGGCAGCGGCCGGGCAGGGGCGAGCGCCGACGCGTTGGCTGCGCCACCGTTCGCCGCAGCAGCAGCGGTGGTGGCAGGTGTCGCTTGTGCGACCTCCTCCAGCGCGCCAGCGGTCAGCACGTAACGCGCATGAATGGCACCCACGGCACCACTGTGATCTTCCACCAACAGTGCCATCGGGTTGGTGGCGGCAGCGTTGGCAAGCGCAGCGCGCTCGGCGTCGGTTTCGGCTGCCACTTCGCGGAACTGCTGCGGTGCAACTTCCACATCGGAGGTGGAACCATCGGCATGATGCACCACGAGGTGGTGGCCACTCGCCGAGATGACTGCCGCAACGGTGGTGGGCGGATCGGTAGGGGCAGCAGTAACGGGGACGGTTGCGGGTGCGGTATCGGCCGGGGCAGCACCCTCGAGCGCCTGTGCGGCCTGGGCGATCGACGGCGCGCCCACCTCGGTGGGTGACTGCTTGGTGAACACCATCACATGGTCGAGTCCATCGGCCCACCCTGGCGGTGCCTCGGCGTAGGCGACGCTCGGCGCCAAGGGTGACGAGTGGTTGAACCCGGCGATCACCCCGGCACTGGTGGCGACCACCAATGCCGCAGCGCTGCCAATGGCGACGCGGTTCCAACGACCTCGTTGTGTGTTACCCAGACTGCTCACCGTGGTGATCGTCCCGAGAAGCAGAGGGAGCGGCAGGGGTCACCGCTGCATTTCAGATGATGTTCGGCTGCGTGTATCCACCCGATTTCGTCAAGATCGCCACCCTGCGCGAGATCATTGGTGGGTGGACGCCCCACCTAAGCTCTCACCGAGCAGGAGGCATCCAATGGGCACCAACATCAGCTACGACATCGACGGCGTCACCTACATCGGCTATCTCGCCGAACCCGAGGGCGCCGGCCTCGTACCAGCCGTACTCGTGTGCCATGAAGGCCCCGGCCTCGACGACCACGCCCGCAGCCGCGCCGACCGCTTGGCAGCACTCGGCTATGTGGCGTTCGCGCTCGACTACCACGGCGGCGGTGTGCCGGTGCCGCTCGAAGAAGTGATGGCCAAGCTCGGTGCATTGCGCAGCGATACCGCGCTCACCCGGCTACGTGGCCGCGCCGGGCTGGCAATCCTCACCGCACATCCGCGCACCGACACCGCCCGGGTGGCCGCCATCGGCTACTGCTTCGGCGGCACCATGGCCCTCGAACTCGGGCGCGGCGGCGAACCGTTGGTGGCCATCGTGGGGTTCCACTCGGGCCTCGGCACCACCGACCCCGCCGATGCCGCGAACATCAGCGGCAAGGTGCTCGTGTGCATCGGTGCCGACGACCCGCTCATCCCTGCCGAACAGCGCGTCGGGTTCGAGGCCGAGATGCGCGCCGCCGAGGTCGACTGGCAGATGCATCTCTACGGCGGTGTGGTGCACAGCTTCACCAACCCCAACGCCGGGCGCATGGGCCGGCCGGGCATTGCCTACCACCAAGGTGCCGACGAACGGTCGTGGCAGGCGATGCTGGGGTTGTTCGCCGAGGTCTTCTGACCCGCTACCAGCGACAACGGCCACACCGGTGTTGGCCGACGGTTGCGGTACCCTCGCCCTGGTGGAACCCAATTGGCTCGATGACGCCCGGGTACTGATCGTCGCCGGCAAGGGCGGCGTGGGCTCGAGCACGGTTGCGGCAGCCGTGGCACTGCTCGCTGCTCGCCAGGGAGCCGACGTGTTACTTGTGGCCGTCGACGGCAAGCCGGGCCTCGGCCCGTTGCTCGGTGGCCCGCCGCTGCAACCGAATGAACAGGTGGTGCGCACGGTGCCGGGGGCCGGCCGCGTGCGCGGCCGCACGGTGCCTCCCGAACAGGCCTTCGGCGATTACCTCGAACTGAAGGGCGTGAACTCGCTGGTGCGTAAAGCTGCCTCGTCGGCATCGCTCGACATGGTGGCGGCGTCGACCCCAGGCCTCGAGCATCTGCTCGTACTGGGCAAGATCAAAGAACTCGAACGCACCCGCGCGGCCGACCTCATCGTGGTGGAAGCACCACCTGCGGGGCATGCAGCACCCTTCATCCGGTCGGCACGGGCACTGCAAGAGGTGGTGGCCAGTGGGCCGGTGCGCGACCAGGCCGATGAGGTGGCAGCCATGTTGGCCGACCCCTCGCGGTGCCAGGCGATGCTGGTCACCCTCGCGGAAGAGACTCCGGTGAACGAGGTGATCGAGCTGGCCTACGACGTGGAGGAACAGCTCGGGTTGGCACTCGCACCCTTGGTGGTGAACGCCTGCTGGCCCGATCGAGCAGCGTTGGCGCTCACCGCAGCCACGGCCGCCTCGCGCAGCCGAGCCTCGCTGTCGGCAGATGATCGTGCAGCCCTCACCGTGTCGAATCACTTCGGTGAGGCGCGCTTGGCGGTGCAGCGCGAACAACTCGCCCGGCTCGACACGCTGCTCGCCCTCCCCCGCATTCAGTTGCCACGGCTTGCCACACCGCGACTCGACGCACATCACCTCGAACTGCTCGCCGATGTGTTGGCCCAACCCGCCGGGGCACCCCGATGAGTCCGAAGGCCAGCACCGCAACACCGTTGAGCGAGATGCTCGCCACCGCCGAGGTGCTGGTCACGTGCGGGCCTGGTGGGGTGGGCAAAACGACCACCGCTGCCGCGCTGGGCCTTGCGGCGGCGCGTGCCGGCCGACGCGTGGTGGTGGTGACCATCGACCCCGCTCGCCGCCTCGCCGACGCGTTGGGCATCGATGCCACTGCCACCAACGAACCGCACCGGGTGAAGGGTGCTGCCAAGGCGCCGGGCTCGTTCTCGGCACTCATGCTCGACGCCGAAAAGACCTTCGACGCACTCGTGAGCGAACAGGGCGGCGATGCCGCTGCGGCCATTCTCGACAACCGCGTGTACCGCAGTATCGCTGGTTCACTGGCGGGCGCGCAGGAGTACATGGCCATCGAGCGCGTGCACCAACTGCACGCCAGTGGCGAGTTCGATCTCATCGTCATCGACACACCCCCGTCGCGGCACGCCATCGATGTACTCGAGGCACCCGACCGTTTGGTGAGCTTCTTGTCGAACCCGGTGTACCGCGCGCTCACCATGCCGTCGCGCTCGTTCGCGAAGGTCACCAACGCCGCGTCGAGCGCGTTCTTGTGGACGGTGAAACGGCTCGCCGGCCCGAAGATCGTGGAAGAGACCGTCGAGTTCTTCCGCTCGCTGTCGGCCATCGAAGGCGGCTTACGCACACGCGCCGCCGAGATGTCGGCCTTGCTACGCGATGAGCGCACGGCGTTCGTGCTGGTGTCGAGCCCGCGAGCCGAGGCCATCGAGGAAGCCACCTTCTTGGCTGGCGCGCTGCGCGGTGGCAACTTCCACCTCGGGGCCTTGGTGGTGAACCTGGTGCATCCGTTGCCCCCGGCACTGTCGCTCGACGATGCCCAGGTCGCTGCGCTTCACGGACCACTGGCCGAGCAGGTGGCGTATCATCGCGAACTGTCGCAGTTGGCGGCGGCCGAGCGGCTCGAACTGCAATCGTTGGTCGACCTCGCCGCCGGCGCTCCCGTACGCGAGGTACCGCTGCTCGATCACGATGTGCACGATGTGCAGTCGCTCGGCGAACTCGGCACGTTGCTCATCGCACCCTGAACCGACCGCGTTCGCATCACGCGAGCGGTGGGCGATACTGATGCTGTGGACGAGTTGCTCATCGACCGAAAGGCACCGGCACGACGTATTCAACTCGACGCCACCTCGTGGGTCGATCTCGTCGAGGGGTTCGTGCGTGATGCCCCTGCCGCCTTCACCGACCTGCACGACACCACACCATGGCAGCAGAGCGAGGTGCTGCGCTACGACCGCTACGTGCCCGAGAAGCGGCTCTCGGCCGGGCGCCGACCCGACACCCACCCCCTGCTGCGCCAGATCGATCTGCACCTCAACGCCACCTACCGCAAACCCTTCGATGGCGCGGCCTGCATCCTCTATCGGGCCGGCGACGACTTCCAGGGGCTCCACAGCGACCGCGAGATGCGCTGGCTCGACGACACGCTCATCGCCATCGTGGTGCTGGGCCAGCGACGTCCGTTCGTGCTCCGCCCTCGCGCCCCGCTGAGCGAGGTGGTCGAGCGCGTGCCCGCCGGAAGCGGACCCGACGACATCGTGCTCATGCCCGGGGAGGGCGACATGCTGGTGATGGGCGGGGCAAATCAGCGCACGTGGCTACACGGGGTGCCGGCCCACGACACACCGAACCCGCGTATCTCCGTCACATGGCGCTGGACCAGCAAGCGTGGACGCCCCGATACCAACCCCGGCTACTACGACGGGCGACAGTTCAGCGATCGACCCCGCCAGCCGGGCACGCGGCGCAGCCACTGAACGGCGCGTCACACATGAGTCACCCGAAGTACGTGTCGAACAGCCGCTTGTAGGTGCCGTCTTCGCGAAGCTGCAACAGGGCACGGTTCACCGGCTTGCGCAGTGGGCTGCCGGGGGCGAAGGCGATGCCGTAGCTCTCGAACTGCACGATGGGCCCGGTCACGCGCACACCGGGGTTGCGCGAGGCGAGGTACTGCAGCACTGCAGCGTCGTACACGAAGGCATCGACCTCACGTTTTTCGACCATGAGAATCGCCTCGCCCGGATCGTCGACCGTAGTGAACCCGACGCCGTTGCGCTTCAGCAGGTCGGCAGACGTTGAGTCGGTGATGGTGACCACGTGCTTGTCGTAGAGCTGCGTGATCGACGAGATGTCGCCGTCGATGCGATCGACCGTGAGGTTGGCGGTGACCTCGGCAGTGAGTGTTGCCACCATGAGCACACCGGCGAACATCCACACCATGGCGATGAGGCGCGACAGCCCCCGTTTCGGGACCTTGTCGCCGTAGCCGATGGTGAACAGGGTGACCGTGGCCCACCACACACCTTCGAACGCGCCACGCCAACCGCCACCTGCGAAATCGGGGTTGCGGCGGCGTTCGAGTAACCAGATCGCCAACCCTGTGAGCAGGGTGCCCACCACCATGAGGATGAGAATGCCGAGGAGGAAGCGGGTGAACACCTGGTCGGCAATCATGCCCGCACTGAGGCTCTGCGATCGGTCGGCCACAGCGATCTGGATGCCCGATTCGAAGGTGGGCTGACTGAAATCGACGATGTCCTCTCGCGCTGACGTGATGGTGATGGCACCGATGGCGGCGTCAGCCGTGCCGTTCTTCACCGCATCGAGTTGCTGAGTGACGGTGCTCACCACCGTGAACGCCACCGTGTAGCCAGCGTCGTGCGCGATCTCGCGAGCCAGGTCGACGCTGAAACCGCGCAGGTCGCCATTGACGTCTTGGATGACGAACGGCTCGACACCGCGTACCACCACGTTCACCGTGCCGCCGTCGCGACGCGCACCTACCGTGGATGGGGCGACGGCAACAGCAGCCACTGTGACGACGACACCCGCAACGACATGCTTCCAACGCATGGCGGGGAACGTACCAGCGGAGCCTCAGCGAGGCGGAATGGCAGCGGGCGGTCAGCCGGGGAGAACGGGTTCGGGAACCAGTGCCTCGTAACCGCGTGAACGGTGGTACTTCTTCTGCAAGTGCCACCCGTAGGTGAGGGTGAGATCGGGGTCGACCGTGTCGGCGAGCGGCGCAAGGCTGGAACCAAGCCCGGGTTCCGCGAAGAACGCCACCGACTGGCGGTGCACACCGTGGTCGACCACTCGATGCGGGGTCGCACGCACCCGACCGTGGGTCATCACCTGCAGCACCGTGCCGAGATGCACCGAGATGGCGTTGTCGACCAGTGGCACATCTCGCCATGTGCCATCGGGGGCCTCAGCCTGCAGACCGGGCTGGCGCTGCCAGAGCAACGACACGCCTGCCACATCGGTGTGGCGAATTGCCGATACCGGCCGACCGTCGACGAACTCGATGGCGGGGTCGACCGGGAACCCCTCCGGTCGCACCGGATAGTTCAGTAACCGCAATGTCGAGTTACCGGTGCTGAAACGGGCGAGCAGGTCGGCATCGTCGAACCCCGCCCATCGGCCGGCCGCCAACATCACCGCCGTGCCCACCTCGTGCATCAGCGCGTAGAACGATTCCATCGCGGCTTGCCAGCCAGCGCACGGCTCGGGCTCAGGCCAGATGTTGCGCTCGGCGAACACCTCCATACCGGGTACGGGCGGGGCCGGGAATGGTTCGCCCGGTCCGATGTCGAACATCTCGTTGTAGGCCCATTCACCGGGGAACAGAGACGAGCGATAGCCCCGGTACACCACCTCGCCTTGGGGCTCGGTGATGCGCGCCGCCACCGACCGTTTGGCGTGGTCGGTGAGGTCGTAGAACCGCAGCATCGTGGTGGCCCACTGGTCGACCATGTCTGAGTGCGGGTACCCACACACCACGAACCCACCGCAGCGTTCGATGGCATCACCGATGGCAGCGTCGACACGCGCGTGCGCCGAGCGATCGCCCACCAGCAGTGGGCCGATGTCGATGATGGCCAGTTCATCCATCGCGGCGTGCTCCGTAGCGAGGTCGGCCGGTCAGGCGACCGGACGCCCCACAGTGTCGCACGGCAGCGTCGCGCCGGGGTACTGCGCCGCGAACAACGCACCGGTGTCGCGCTCTACCTTCGCGATCACGCTGGGCTGCACCTTCACCACACCGCGGAACGGTTCTTCGAGTTGCTCCACGAGGAACAGCGTGCCGCCGAGCAACAACGCCAGCACGATGCCGAAGCCGAGCAGCACCTTGCGCTTCATGTCGTGATGTGCGAACGACATGAGCAGCAACAGCACGCCGATGATCGAGATGATCATCAATGCCACGGTGAGCACCGGAAGGTGGGGCGATGCTTCGTAGAGACGCAGCGTGCGCGCCTCCGACTGCGATCGGTTGAGCGACACCACTTGGCCCACCAATGAGCCGGGGCCACTGAGCACCTTCGGAAC
>JBAXQV010000131.1:0-9054 GCA_037131575.1 Actinomycetota bacterium | reverse complement strand
GTCGGGCCGGGCCGGGCTTGGCCACCGAGCCAGGGTCGGCTGCCGGGTCGGGTGCTGGCTCGGGTGCTGCGTCGGGTGCCGCGTCGGGTGCCGCGTCGGCTGCCGCCTCAGCTCCGATGCGAGCGGCGACGGTGGTGGAAGTGGTGGTGAATGGTCGAGTGATCGGGCGCATCGCCTTGGCCGATTCGGTGAAGCCCACGAGCCGCGACGGCATCGCCGCATTGCGGGCGCTCGGGTTGCGGCCCGTATTGCTCACCGGCGACGCGGCACCCATCGCGGCGGCGGTGGCAGCCGAGGTGGGCATCGACCCCGCCGATGTGTTCGCCGAGGTGCTCCCGGCCGGCAAAGTGGCAGTGGTTCGTGCGCTGCAGGCCGATGGGTGTGTGGTGGCGATGGTGGGCGATGGGGTGAACGATGCAGCGGCGTTGGCGCAGGCCGATCTCGGTATCGCCATGGGCTCGGGTACCGATGTGGCCATCGAGGCGAGCGACCTCACCGTGATGCGAGCCGAAATCCCCGCCGTGGTCGATGCGGTGCGGCTCAGTCGGCGCACCCTGGCCACCATCAAGGGCAACCTGTTCTGGGCGTTCGCCTACAACGTGGCGGCAATTCCGCTCGCAGCCACCGGCAGGCTGTCACCGGTGTTGGCCAGCGCAGCCATGGCATTCTCGAGCGTGTTCGTGGTGAGCAACAGCCTGCGACTGCGCCGGTTCCGTTCGGTCTGACGGCGGTTCAGTCTGACGGCCGTTCGGGGTGCTGGCCGTTCGGGGTGCTGGCCGTTGCCGGTTCGTGCAGCTCAGGCCCAGGGCACGCACTCGACGAGGAGCCGAGTGAGCATCGCCAACTCCTGGGCACTCGACCGCACCGAACTTGCCGGCCCGCCGAACGGATCGGTGAGATCGTCGGCTTCGTCGTCGTCGACCAGGTCAGCGGCGCGACGGCCTGCGCACACACGTGCCGCCCATTCGGTGAGTGTTTTCCCTGCAGGAAGAGTGGGGCGAACGTGCTGTTCTTCCATCGAATCGGCGGAGAGCCGACGCACGAGTTCTTTCAATGTGAACGTGCGAATCCACGCATTTCGATCGAATGCAACCACGGCCCTGAGTTGCGCGCGGGTCATGGTGATGATCAGCCCTTGCCCGTCAGAATTCAGTATTTCTTTGGACATTTCCCGAGGTTGATGACCCGAAATGTCAACGCCCATGGCCTGCAAGGTGGCGATGGCTTGTGGGTCGGTGGGCGCCTTTGTCTTCAGGGTTCCGGCCGACCGCACATCGTTGTCGAAGCCCGCGCTCCGGAGATGTTGCTGAAGAAAAGCTGCAGCCATTGGCGACTGGCACACATTGGCAGTACACATCATCAAAACGGACGAACTCACGTGATAACCGTACCCGCAAACGGTGCCTACCGCGTCGCTCGGGTCACTTCGCGTAGGCGATGCACCACAGCACGTCGATGATTGCGAATGGTGCGATCGGTCACTTGCCGGGTGGCTGCCACCGCCTGAGTCGACTCGCCGTGGGCGAGGCGATCGACCAACTCGAGGTCGGCGGGCGCCATACCGGCAGCGGCGGCATCGGCCATGAGATCGCGCCACTCGTCGATCGGTGCCGGCGTGTCGACGGGGGCAGGGAGGTGATCGAAGGTGTCGGTGGCCATGGGGATGAACTGGGCCTTGCGTCGGTGTTCGCGCCGGAACGCGTGGTACTCGATGGTGCGCAACAAGGTGGCGGCCACATAGGCCGGATGGCGCTCGACGTCGAACGTGCGGATGACGGTCCATGCGGCAGCGAGGAGTTCGTCGACCGCCTCGAGCGGGCAGCCGCTGTGCCGGGCTCGTCGCCGGCTCACACTGCTGATACCGGGCAGCAGCCGCTGCAACACCACCCGTGCGGCCAGATCATGCTCACGGGCCAACTGAACGAGGCCGCCCAATACCTCGTCGTCGTCGTGGCGGCCCTGTTGCACACGGCCGTACCCCGCAGCGCGTAGGAGATCGTCGAGAGAGTCGAACCGCTCGATCACCAGTGGCCAACTCCTCGCGGTGGAGAGAGCGCTGGGGGAATGGGCGAGGTGGTTCCACTCGTGTTGGAGGCGGCTGAGGAGGTGGCGTTGGTCGGTGGCGATGCTCATGGGCCGACGATGCGCGAGTGGTCTCTCCGGAGGTCTCCCTCCCTGACTCACCGCACACCTCACCGGCGAGAAGATTGTTGAAAATCTGGTCACGAATCCCGGCGGTGACCTTCCGCACGCTCACCAACGCTGTCGATCAGTGGGGTATGACGAATTGGCAGATCACGTGGAGCACCGGCCCTGACGCTGGAGCCGTACAGGTGCTGACCCCGGGTCGGTACGTGGTGGGCAGGGCCGCCGGTGCGCCCGTTCGCTGCGACGACCCAGCACTCGAACCGTTCCATGTGGTGCTCGACTGCTCGGCCGACGGCACCTGGCGCGTCGAGCAACTCACCGGCCGCCTTGCGGTGCGGGTGAAGGGTGCCACGATCGAACTGGGGTGCAGCGTGCTCACCCTGGAACCGACGGAGTCGATGCCCGTCGATACCGGCCGGCCGGGCGGCGATCTGTCGAGGAACCTGCCGAGACCGGTGGTGCGGGCGGCGCGCATCGTGCCGCGGTGGAACCCGACCCCCCTGCCCGAGGTCGTTCCCTCGTGGGTGGCCACCGGTCCGGTTCGGGGGTGGTCCGGTCTGTCGCCGTCGATGCTCGTCTCCACCGCTACGGGGCTGGTGGGTGCGGTGGTGATGGCGATGGTGTTCCACCAACCGCTGATGATGGCGTTCGCGGCCCTGGGTGCGTTGGCGTCGGTGGGCACGATGGTGGCTCATTGGGTCTCGGTACGCCGCCACCGGCGGGTCGAGCAGCGACGCGACGAGCAGGCCGCACACCAGGCCCGTGAGGCCGGTGCCGAGCATCGTCGGGCATGGCGGGCCTACCTCACGGGCACGGTTGGCACGTTGGCGGAAACGCTCAACTCGACCGATCGGTGGCAGCGGCGCGCGGAGCACGACGACGCATTCACGGTGGCCCTGGGTATCGGTGAGGGCCCCGTCGCGGTGTCGGGGCCTGGTGTTGAAGCTGGTGAGGGTTTCGGTGTGCGTTCCAGTGAGTCTTCGAATATCACCGAGCGCCTTGCCGACGTACCGGTGGGCGTCACTCTCGCTCCGGGTGCTGTGGTGGGCGTCTCTGGTGGTTTCGCGCCGCATGTGGTGCGCAGTCTCATCGTGCAATTGGCGATGCGTACCGGCCCGGCCGACTGGCGGCTGGTGGTGGTGCCGACCGATCCTCACGCGTGGGAATGGGTGCGGCATCTGCCCCATGGGCGCGATACCGACGGGCTGCCCGCCGTGTTCGACGATGCCGGCCTGGCCTCCTATGCCGCCGCCCTGCATCGCCTCACCAACGAATTGGGCGGGCGGTGTCCGCATCTGGTGGTGGTGACCGACCGCCTCGATCTGCTCACCTTACGCACCGGGCCGTTGCGCCGGCTGATGTCGTCGCCAGTGGAGCCGGCGGTGCTGTGCATCATCGACGGGTCGAGGGTGGCGCCAGCGGTGTGCACCGCGGTGGTGGAGACGTTGGCTGATGGTCGGGCGCGGTGGCGTCCACGGGTTCATCACGACGACGGCCCGTTCGCGTTGCGGTTCGCCGGGTTGGGTGCACGCACCACCGAGGGTTGGGCCCGCTCGCTGGCACTGCTCGACGACCCCGAAGACGAACTCGGTGGGTTGCGCCGTCTCCCTCGCCGAGTGAGCTTGCCGGAGGTACTCACCGGCGTCGACGATGCAGTGAGCTTCGACTCGGGCACCCCCGGCTCGACCTCCGAATCGATTCGGGAATGGTGGCGGCAGTGTTCGCCCGACGCGGCACCAGCAACTCCCATCGGCCGTACCGCCGACGGTGTGGTCGACATCGACCTCGTGCGCGACGGCCCGCATGCCTTGGTGGCGGGCACCACCGGCTCGGGGAAGAGCGAACTGCTCCGCAGTCTGGTGACGGGGCTGGCCGTACGCCTGCCACCTGAGCAGCTGTCGATGGTGCTCATCGACTACAAGGGCGGAGCCACGTTCGATGTGTGTGCGCCGCTGCCCCATGTGGTGGGCATCGTCACCGATCTCGACGAACGATTGGCCGCGCGGGCATTGCGGAGCCTGCGGGCGGAACTCACTCATCGCGAGCGCGTCCTGCGCGACCTCGGTGCCATCGATCTCACCGATGCCCGCCGCCGTTGCGCAGCCCCGGTGCTACCCCGCCTGATGGTGGTGGTCGACGAGTTCGCCGCGTTGGCGGTGGAGTTACCATCGTTCCTCCACTCACTGGTGAACATCGCCCAGCGGGGCCGCAGCCTCGGCGTGCACCTCATTCTCGCGACGCAACGACCCAGCGGGGTGATCAACGACGAGATTCGCGCGAACACCAACCTGCGTGTGGCCCTGCGCATGCACGACCGGGCCGACGCGCTCGATGTGGTGGGTGACGGCTCACCGGCTGAACTGTCTCGCGCCATCCCTGGCCGGGCGGTGATGCGCCTCGGACCCGATGAGCGGGTGACGTTTCAGGTGGCGAGCGGTGGGATCGAGCAGATGGTCGCCGCTGTGGTGAGCGCTGCAACCGGCTTGGGTTGCCCGCGGCAACGATCACCTTGGCACGCACCGCTGCCCAGTGAGGTGCGGCTCGATGCCCTCGCCTCGGTGACCAGTGAGCCGGGGGCAGTGGGCGTGGTGGGCGTTGTCGATCTGCCCGATGAGCAACGGCGCGACGCACTTCGCTGGACGCCGGCCGATGGCGATCTCCTGGTGGTGGGTTCCCCGGGCAGTGGCGTCACCTCCACGCTGGTCGCCGTGGCCTCGGCGGTCGCCGGCCCGGTGAGCAGTCCGGTGAGCAGCCCCGTGGAGCTGTTGGTGATCGATGGCCACGGCGATCGGTGCTGGGATGCCCTTGCTGCGTATCCACGCTGCGCTGGCGTGGTCCGATTGCACGAACGCGAACGGCTCATCCGCCTGCTCCAGCGCGCCGCATGCGGTGACACCTCCACAGGGCAGCGGGTGGTGGTGATCGATGGCATCGGTGCACTACATCGCGAACTTGGTGAGCTCGACCGAGTGGCGGAGGCCGATGCCTGGCAACGGCTCATCACCGGTGCGGCCGAGCAGTTCGGCGGCGGGGGAGTGCGCTTGGTGGTGGGCAGCGATGGTGCGTCGGCCCTGCCCGCTGCGGTGTTGGCGCGGTGCGCCACACGGTGGGTGATGCACCTGCACGACGCTCGCGATGCGCCCACCTACGGGGTGCCGATGGCGCTCGCCGCACCGGCCGTAGCGGGGCGTCTGGTGGTGGCGGGCTGCGGGGCAGAGGCCCAGGTGGTGCATCCGGCCGATGCGTTCCGTCTGGTCGACGGAGTTGCACCACTCGATCGCTGGCAACCAGCTTGCATCGGCACGACCCAACGCGTCCCGCCGCTCGGGGTGCTTCCCGACGCGGTCGATGCCTCGATGTTGCCCGGCGGTGAGCATGCGGATGGCGGATGGCGCTTCGCCTGGGGCATCGGTTTCGCCGACCTGGCTCCGGTGATGGTGGAGGTGAACGATGGCGACCACCTTCTGGTGGCCGGGCCGGCTGGCAGCGGCACATCATCGGCGCTGGCCCACATCGTCGAGGCCTGGGTGAGTACGCGTTCCAATGAGCGCGCTGGGTCCGCCACCGCAGGTGTGTGGCCGGTCCTCGGTGTACCCCCGACGCCCGGTGTGCCCCCGACGCCCGGTGTATCGGTATTCGCCCCGCGTCGCTCACCGTTGCGCGCGCTCAGCGCGGCCACATTCGATGCCGCGCTGGCTGCCGCAGAACAAGCGGTGGCCGATGGGCGACGGCATCTGTTGGTCGTCGACGACGCCGACTTGGTCCCCGACCTCTCGGGTCGGCTCGGCGCGTTGCTGGCGGCGCGACCCACCGGGTTGGTGGTGGCTGCCGGTGGGCGCGCTGAGGCATTGCGGCAGGCGTACGGCCACTGGACGGCAGCATTGCGCCGCGGACGACTCGGGTCGATCGCAGCAGCATCGGGTGAACTCGAGGGCGATCTGCTCGGGGTGGTGCTCCCTCGCCGGCTCCCCATTCCAACCCGCGTTGGTCTCGCGTATGTGGTGAGTGGTGGATCGTGCGTACTCACCCAACTCGCGTTCACCCGCCCGCGTCCGGTGAGCCCTCCGGTGCACTCATCGGTGAGTCCTCCGGTGAGTTCAGCGGTGAAGGTGGCCTCCAGACAACCAGTGGTCGTATCGTGAACGATCGATGACACGCATCCTCACCGTGGCCGCCGCCCAGATGGGCCCCATCCAGCGCCACCACACCCGCTCCGAAGTGGTCGGCCGCCTCATTGCCCTGCTCCATCAGGCGCACGCCCATGGCGCCGAACTGGTGGTGTTCCCCGAACTGGCGCTCACCACGTTCTTCCCGCGTTGGTTCGTCGACGACATCGGTGAGGCCGATCACTGGTACGAGCGCTCGATGCCCAACGCCGACACCCAGTCGCTGTTCGACGAGGCCAAGCGACTTGGCGTGGGTTTCTGCCTCGGCTACGCACTCATCGACGAACAACCCGACGGTTCGGTTCGCCGCTGGAATGTGCAGACCCTGGTCGAGCGCGACGGCAGCATCGTTGCCACCTACAAGAAGACGCACATCCCCGGGCACGAGCACCACGAACCCGATCGGCCGTTCCAACATGCCGAGCGCTATTACTTCGAGCCCAGCCCCGAGGGGTTCGGCGTGTGGCGGGCATTCGGGGGCCTGATGGGCATGATGATCTGCAACGACCGTCGCTGGCCCGAGAGCTACCGGGTGATGGGGTTGCAGGGTGTGGAGATGATCCTCTGCGGCTACAACACGCCCATCCACTACGTGCCCGACCCCAGCCAAGACATCCTGCAGGGGTTCCACAACGCACTCGTCATGCAAAGCGGTGCCTATCAGAACGGCACGTGGGTGGTGGGTGTGGCCAAGGGTGGTGTGGAAGAAGGTGTCGACTCGCTCGGCCAGACGATGATCGTGGCTCCCAGCGGGCAGATCGTGGCGCAGGCGCTGAGCACCGACGACGAGGTCATCGTGGCCCGTTGCGACCTCGACTGGTGCTACCGCTACAAGGACACGCTGTTCGATTTCGACCGCTACCGCCGCCCCGAGTTGTACAGCCGCATCACCACCCAGCGCGGCGTCGTCCTCCCCGACTGACCCAGCGCCCCGCGGCCGCCGCTGGCCCGCGCCCCTGCGTTTGTGAAGAAAGCCGTCTCCTCGTGGGGGTGAATTCACAAACGCGCAACAGGAGGGGGGTGCGTTGGGGGCTGAACTTTGACAAAATGTAAAAGTGACCGCACTCGAGCCTGAGGCAGCAGCCCTCCCCACCGTCGCTTTCACCGTGAACGGCACGCCGGTCGCGGTGCGCGGCAGCCATCCGCACCTGCTCGCCGCGCTGCGCGACGAGCTCGACATCACCTCACCGAAAGACGGCTGCTCACCGAGCGGGCAGTGCGGGTGCTGCACGGTGCACATCGACGGCAAAGCCGTGGTGAGCTGCCAAACCCCACTCAGCAAAGTGTCTGGAAAGCAGGTGCTCACCCTCGAAGGGGTCGACGCCAACGAACGCAAAGCCTTTGCCGACGCGTTTGCGGCATGCGGTGGCCTGCAGTGCGGGTTCTGCATCCCCGGCATCGTGATGCGGGCCAAGGCGCAGATCGACAAGAAGGGCGCGGCGCTCGAACGCAGCGACATGGCTCGCCACCTCGGTGCGCACCTGTGCCGCTGCACCGGCTACGTGAAGGTGCTCGACGCCATCGATGCCGTGGCCAAGGGCATCACGTGCACACCGGGGCTCTCGGCAGAAGTGGGCGGCGCGGGCTCCAAGTACGAAGCGGCCGAACTCACCCTCGGCGACCGTAGCTACATCGACGACATGCGCGTGTCCGGAACGCTGCATGCCGCGTTGCACCTCACCGACCACGCCCGCGCCGACATCGCCGCCATTCGCACCGAGGCCGCGCTGGCCGTGCCCGGCGTGCGCGCCGTGTTCACCGCGGCCGATGTGCCGGGCGAGGTGTACGTGGGACTCATCTACAAGGACTGGCCGGTGATGATCGGTGTGGGTGAGCGCACCAGTTATGCCGGCGATGTGCTGGCCGTGGTGGTGGCCGACACCCGCGAGCAGGCCCGTGCCGCAGCGAAACTCATCGACGTCGACTACGTGGTGCACGCTCCGGTCACCGACGCGGTGGCGGCCATCGAACCCGGTGCGCCACTGGCGGTGTGGAAGACGCCGAACAACGTGCTGAGCACCAGCGAATACGCGCGTGGTGATGTCGATGCCGCGCTTGCGGGTTCTGCGTTCACCGTGCATGAGGTGTTCCAGACCCAGCGCATCGAGCACGCCTTCCTCGAACCCGAGAGCACGCTGGCCGTGCCCACCGCCCGCCCCGATGGCACCCGCCATCTGCAGGTGTACTCGGGCGGCCAGGGCGTGTGGGACGACCGCAACGACATTGCCCGCATGTTGGCCGTGGGTAACGAGTCGGTCACCGTGACGCTGGTGTCGAACGGTGGCGCGTTCGGTGGCAAGGAAGACATGAGCAACCAGGCGCATGCGTCGCTCGCGGCGTGGTTGCTCGATGCGCCGGTGAAGTGCACGCTGTCGCGTGAAGAGAGCCTGCGCATGCACGCCAAGCGACACCCGATCCGCCTCGAGTACTGGGCCGGCTGCGATGCCGACGGTCACCTCACCGGGTTGCGCGTGCGCGCCATCGGCGACAGTGGCGCCTACGCGAGTGTGGGCATGAAGGTGCTCGAGCGTGCGGCCGGCCATGCCAGCGGGCCGTACCGGTTGCCCACCATCGATGTGCAGGCCATCGCTGTGCGCACCAACAACCCCGTGTGCGGTGCGTTCCGTGGCTTCGGCGCCAACCAGGCACAGTTCGGTATGGAGGGTGTGCTCGATCGTCTTGCCGAGCAGGTGGGGCTGAGCGGTTGGGAGATCCGCAAGCGCAATGTCATCCACCCGGG
>JBAXQV010000130.1:0-9119 GCA_037131575.1 Actinomycetota bacterium | reverse complement strand
TAGATGTTCACCCCACCGGAGATGATCATGTACGCCTTGCGGTCGGTGAGGTAGAGGAAGTTGTCGTCGTCGACGTAGCCAACGTCGCCCAAGGTCGACCAGCCCTGCGGGTGCCTCGACGAAGCCGTCTTCTCGGGGTCGTTGTGGTACTCGAAGCTGCCCCCGCCCTCGAAGAACACCGTGCCGCTTTCGTAGTGCGGTACTTCCTCGCCCTCGTCGTTGCAGATGTGCAGCGTGCAGTTGATGGGCGTGCCCACGGTGCCGGGGTGGGCCAACCACATATCGCTGTTGCAGTACACGAAACCGTTGCCCTCGGTACCGGCGTAGTACTCGTGGATGATCGGGCCGAACCATTCGATCATCTGCTTCTTCACCGGAATGGGGCACGGCGCTGCGGCGTGGATGACGCTGCGCAGCGACGACACGTCGTACTTGGCGCGCACGTCATCGGGCAGCTTCAGCATGCGCACGAACATGGTGGGCACCACTTGGCTGGCGGTGGCGTCGTAGCGGTCGACCAGGGCCAAGTACTGCTCGGCATCGAAGTGTTCCATGGCCACGACGGTGGCGCCGAGGCCCTGGGCCGACATGCAGAACCGCAGCGGAGCGGCATGATAGAAGGGCGCAGGCGACAGGTACACGGTGTCGGAGGTGACTCCGAACAGCATGGTGAGCAGCGGTGCAACCGAACCGGGTGTGCCCTCGAGCGGAAGGTTCGGAAACGCGCGGGTGACACCCTTCGGGCGCCCCGTCGTGCCCGACGAGTACAGCATGTCGGTGCCGGCGATGCGCTCTTCGTCGAGCGGTGTTCCCGGATGTGCAGCGACCGCAGCCTCGTAGCTCTCGTAGCCATCGATCGTGCCGTCGAGCATGAGGCGCAGTTGCACTGCTTGCGTGTCGGCCACGATTTCGGCGGCCTGGTCGGCCTTGTACGTGGAGGTGATGAACACCTTGGCGGCGCAATCGTTGATGATGTACGCCAGCTCACCGCTGGTGAGGCGGCTCGAGCAGGCCGTGTACACCGCACCTGCGTAATGGCAGCCCCACACGACCTCCATGTAGTGGTCGTGGTTCTCCATGCAGATCGCCACATGATCGCCCGGTTGCACACCGGCGGCGCGCAGGAGACGGCTCAGTCGGTTGGCTGCGGCATCGAGTTCGGCGAACGTCTGGGTGAACCCCGAACCGCCCATGATGATGGCGGGCTTGTCGGGGGTGGTCGACACGAAGGCACCTGGGTACATGAGTTGGCAACGTAGCCGACGGTACGGTGGTGGCATGGACGCAGCGATGCGCTTCGCGGCACTGGTGAGCGGGCCGCCCACAGAGCTTCGGCTCGATCGCGCCTGCGCACTCATGGCCGAGGCCTTCACCGGCATCGACGCCAGTAACGCCATCGCCAACGAACTCGATGGTCTGGCCGACTTGTGTGTCGTGCCGTCGCTGCACGGTGTGCTGGCAACGCTTCGCGGCCGACTCACCGGTAACCGATCCGATTACTACGACGCGCGCAACTCGTACCTTGGCGATGTACTCACCCGTGGGTTGGGCCTCCCCATAACTCTGTCGGTGGTGGCTATCGAAGTGGGTCGTCGCGCAGGGGTGGCCGTGGAAGGCGTGGGCTTGCCCGGCCACTTCATCGTGCGCGAACAGGGGCACGACGTGTTCGGCGACCCGTTCAACAACGGCGCCATCTACAACCGAGCCGGGCTGCTCGAGGCATGGGACGGTCTCACTGGCGGCGATCAACGCTTCGACGATGCCTTTCTGGCCCCGGTGAGCGACCGGAACATCCTCATCCGCATGCTCAACAACCTGCGTATGCTCGTGCTGCCGAAAGCCGATGCTGCGCAGATGTACTCGCTGGCAGTGATGCGCGGCGGGTTCGTCGAGTTGGCCCACGAAGGCGCCGAGCACGCGCGATGGGTGCGGTCGTTGAACTGAGCAACGGCCGTTCGGCCCACCCAATGGTCTGTTCGCTTCGGCGTGGGCGCCGGTAATACTCAGGTGCGTGAGCGACCCTTCCATCGACGCAATGGTGCGCCCCAGCGCTGGTTCGCCTATCGAAGCGCCGCGGTTCGCCATTGCGCGTACCACCACCCTCATCGCCGACGCTGCCCGCGACGGACGATTGCTCGGTGTCGACGTGTGGTACCCGGCGGCATCGGCGCGCGCCGACCGCTCGGTCTACCAGCTGATGCCGGGTATCGAATTCGAGTCGGCGGCCGCTCAACCGGCCGGGCCTGCCCACGGTGGCAGCTTTCCTCTGGTGTTGTTCTCGCACGGGCGAACCGGTATGCGGTTCTCGAACTCACTCTTGTGTGAAACCCTGGCGGCGCGGGGCGCGATCGTGGTGTCGGCCGACCATCCTGGCGATGCGCTGGCCGATTGGCTGCTCGGCACCTACGTCGACGACCGCACCAATGAGATGGGCCGGGTGGCCGATGCCAACCTGCTACTCGACGCGCTCTTGAAGGGTCACCCGTCGTTTGCTCCCGATGTCACTGCCGCGATCGACCACAACCGTGTGGTCATGGCCGGTCACTCGTACGGTGCCTACACGGCGCTCGCCACCGTTGCCGGACGGCGAGGGGTGGCACCGCACTCGGCTGTGAAGGCGGTCGTGAGTTTCCAGGGTTACACCCGCACGCTCAGCGATGCTGCGCTCGCCCGAGTGACGTTGCCCACCTTGCTCGTGGTGGGCGAGTGCGATCGCTCGACACCGGCGAGCAGCGATGCTGACCGACCGTGGCAATTGCTCGCCGGGTCGCCCACGTGGCGGGCCGACATGGCCGGTGCGGGCCACCAGGCATCGAGCGATATGGGGCTGTACGCCGATCTGGTCGATCACATCCCGTACCTGCCCGAGCAGGTGAAGACGTTCTTCGCCGAAACCGTGGTCGATGCGATCGGTCCCGGGTTGCGGCCCTGGCGCGAGTTGCTGATCGAGCAGATCGGCACCACCTGGGCCTTCCTCACCGAGGTGCTCGAACTGCACGATCCCGACGCCCCGGCCGAACTCGACCAGATCATCGCCAGCGGTGGGCTTCGGCTGCAACGGCGTTGACGCTTCGTTGGCCGACCGACGTCACACCATTTCGATCCACGACCATCCGGCAGGGTTGTGAGGTGCATGTGCAGGGCCACTACTCTTTCCCCGTCCGCGGTGGCACCGTTGTCATCGCACGGATTCGCACAGGGGAGTCATCGCAATGACCATCACCGAACCCTCGCTCACCGCCGACGAACAACGCGTGAACGCACTCGTCGACCAGTTGCTCGCCGAGTTCCCGCCCAAGACAACGAGCCCCATCGAGTTCCTCGGTGCTCAGTTCGACAAGGGATTGGCGTGGGTGCACTTCCCTGAAGGCCACGGTGGACTGGGCCTCAACCCCAAGATGCAGAAGCTCATCAACGAGCGCGTCTACGCCGAAGGTGCACCGAACCCGATGTATCGCAACCCCATCGGCCATGGCATGTGCGGCCCCACCGTGGTGGTGTGGGGCAGTGAAGAGCAGAAGCAGCGCTATCTGCGCCCACTGTTCACCGGCGAAGAAGTGTGGTGCCAGTTGTTCAGCGAGCCCGGTTCGGGCAGTGACTTCGCTGGCCTGTCGTCGAAGGGTGTGCGCGACGGCGACGAGTGGATCGTGAACGGCCAGAAGGTGTGGACCACCCTGGCGCACCTGTCGCGCTGGGGTCTCTTGGTGGTGCGCACCGAGCCCGAGGCCGTGAAGCACGCCGGCCTCACGGCGTTCGTCGTCGACATGCAGGCACCGGGTGTGGAAGTGCGACCGCTGCGCCAGATGACCGGTGAAGCCGAGTTCAACGAGGTGTACTTCACCGACACCCGTATCCCCAACGCCGAGATGCTCGGCCAGCCCGGCGACGGTTGGCGCGTGTCGCTCACCACGCTCATGAACGAGCGCGTATCGATCGGCGGCACCATTCCTGCCAAGGGTTCGGGCACCATTCAGGCGCTCACGAGCACATGGACGAAGCTGCCCGACGACCGCAAGGATGCCGCCACCCGCGACGAAGTGATGCAGTTGTGGAGCCAGGCCGAGGTGCTGCGCCTCACGAACATCCGCGCCAACAACAACCGCAAGATGGGCGACCCGGGCCCCGAGGGTTCCATCGGCAAGATGGCGTCGGCCAACCTCAACAAGGCGATCTACGCCAAGGTGATGGACCTCCTCGGTGCCGACGGCATGCTCTACGGCAGCTACGAGATGGTGCGGCCCGAAACCGCCATGGGCTTCGACACGTTGCAGAAGGCGTTCCTGCGCAGCCGCGCCAACTCCATCGAAGGTGGCACCACCGAAGTGATGCTCAACATCCTCGGCGAGCGTGTGCTTGGCCTGCCCGGCGATGTGCGTGTCGACCGCGACAAGCCGTGGAGCCAAGTGCCCCGCAACTGACCCCAGGTCGGTCAGGAAGCGGTGTGCAGCAGTACACCCACGAAGACAGCACCCAGCGAGGTGAGCAGGCCGAGCGCACCGCCGAGTGCGAGGGCTAGTTTGCTACGCCCCACCGAGTGCACCACGGTGCATACACCGGCACCGACAGAGAGCACCACTTTCACGAACACGGTCACCTGGTATGCGCTCGACGTGTTGCCGATGTCGACCGCAGTGAGGTTCCACGCCCCGGTGACGATGAGCACTGCGAAGGCTGGCCAGGCCACCCGGGCAAACGCTCGCGCCACCGGTTTGGTGGCCTCGGGGGCGGTTGCGCGCAAGGTGGGCACCAGCCCGGCGAGGGTGAATTGGCCGCCCACCCAGACACATGCGGCCACCACGTGGAGGAAGAGGCGAACGGAGGCCCAAGTGGGAGACAACATGTGGCTACCTTATGTGCTGGTCAGCGATCGAGTGCTGTGAGCACATCGCTCGCGGCGAGGCGGCGGTCGTCGAACACCGCCGACTTTGCTGGGTCGGCACCGAGCATGGTGGCGGCGGCCACGCCGATGGCCGCCTGCAGATCGCGAATGTTCCGCGGCGGCGGGAAGTATTCGTCTTCATCGGTGACGTGCACCGTTTCCACACCGTTGCGAGGCGCCAGTGAGCGCAGCACGGCATCGACGAGTTCCTCGGGCGCCGAGGCGCCCGCAGTGACCCCCACCACTCCGGTGAGATGGTCGGGCAACTCGTCGGCGTGATTCACGCGCAGCACTACCGGGCAGCCAGCACCGATTGCCAACTTCTCGAGGGCCCGAGTGTTCGACGAATTCGACGAACCGATGACGACGATGGCATCGCAGCGGGGTGCCATGGCCATGAGCGCCGACTGGCGGTTGGTGGTGGCGAAACACAAATCGCTCCGGCCAGGCATCCAGGCACCGGGGAACTTCACCTGCACCGCTTCGGCCACATCGTGCCAGTCGCGGTGCGAGAGCGTGGTCTGTGCCAAGAGAGCGATCGGCTCGTCGAACTGGGGGAGTGCATCGACCTCGTGCACACTCTCGACTCGGCTGATCGAGGCAGGTGCTACCGCCATGGTGCCCACGGCTTCCTCATGCCCGTCGTGCCCGACGTACACGATGCGGAAACCCTTGCCGGCTCGTACCTTCACCTCATGGTGCACCTTGGTGACGAGCGGGCACACCGAGTCGACCACATAGCTGCCACGCTCGCGGGCTTCGGCCACCACCTCAGGCGCCGAACCGTGCGCCGACAGCATGATCGGCATACCAAGGGGCACGTCGGCGATCTCGTCGACGAACACCACCCCGAGCTGCTCGAACCGCTCGACCACCACACGGTTGTGCACGATCTCGTGGTAGCAGTACACCGGGGCAGGGAACGAACGAACCATCCACGACAGCGCCTTGATGGCCATCTCCACACCCGCGCAGAAACCGCGCGGTTCAGCGAGGAGAACCCGGTCTACATCCACACAGCCGAGACTACCGGCGCGTCGGCGCCGCTAGCGTGGAGTGCCGTGTCAGCTCCGGTGATTGTCAGCATCGCTGCAGGGTCCGCCGCCGAGCGGGCCGGCTTGTGCGCGGGCGACGAGATCGTGGCTGTGAACGGCACCGTGCCTCGCGACATCATCGAGTGGCGCTGGGCGGTCGACGAACCCGAAGTGGAACTCGATGTACGTCGGGGCGGGCTCGATCAGACCGTGCTGGTGGAACGGCGGCGTGACGAGCCGTTCGGCGCCGAGGTGTCGAGCGCGGTGTTCGACCGGGTGCGTACGTGCGACAACCACTGCGAGTTCTGCTTCATCTACCAGCTCCCCAAAGGGATGCGGCGCAGTCTGTACCTGAAAGACGACGACTACCGGCTCAGCTTCCTGTACGGCAACTTCACCACGCTCACCCGGTTCACCGAGGCCGATCTCGAACGGGTGATCACGGAGAGCCTGTCGCCACTCCACGTGAGCATCCACTCCACCGACCCGATGTTGCGGTCGGCGATGTTGAAGAACCAACGCGGTGCGATGAGCCTGCGTTGGCTGCGTGCGTTGCTCGATCATGGCATCACTGTGCGCGGGCAGATCGTGCTGTGTCCGGGTGTGAACGACGGCGCTGCACTCGAGCAGACCCTCGCCGGGGTACTCGACCGGTTCAGTGAACTCGACTCGCTGGCTGTGGTGCCGCTGGGGCTGAGCCGGTTCAACGGTGAAAGTGCGATGCGTCTGCACACCGTCGACGAGGCCAACGCTGTGCTCGACACCATCGAACGGTGGCAACAGGTGTTCCTCGACGTACTTGGGCACCGCATGGTGTTCGCCGCCGACGAATACTACCTCATGACCGGTCGGCCGTTCCCTGAGGCAAGCGCCTACGAAGGGTTCTCGATGCACGAGGACGGCATCGGTATGGCCCGCACATTCGAGCGCGAGTTCAACGGTGAGGCCGATACGGCAACGGGCGTGCAGCGGGGCTTCTTCGCTTCGGTCGATCAGCCTCCTGCCAACCCTGCCGCCTACACCGGTCTGCGGTCGCGTCAATCAGGTCCCATGCTGTCGATCACACCCCGCCGTTCGGCCCCTGTCGGTGTGCTCACCGGCGAATTCGGCGCTCAGGTCATCGCACCGCTCGTAGCGTCGCTCGGTCGCACCGACGTGCGTGTCCTGCCCGTACGGAACGAGTTCTTTGGTGGCAACATCGCCGTCACCGGCTTGATGGTCGGTGCCGATCTGGCCCGCGTGCTGGCGAGCGAGCCACACGGGCACCGCTACTTGCTGCCCGATGTCTGCATATCCGATGGCATCTTCCTCGACGGTATGTCGGTCGATGAGTTGCCCCGGCCGGTCGAGATCGTTGCCACCGATGGCATGTCGCTGCGCGCAGCGTTGGAGGGAGCGGCATGACCGCGAAACATTCGAACACACCGTCACCCGAGCGCGGCCTGCCCACGGTGGTCATCGTGGGGCGCCCGAACGTGGGCAAGAGCACCCTGTTCAACCGCATCATCGGTTCACAAGACGCCATCGTGGAAGACCGGCCCGGGGTCACCCGCGACCGGCATGAGGCCGAAGCCGAATGGTTGGGTAATCACTTCGTACTGGTCGACACCGGTGGATGGATGCCCGATGGCAACGAACTCGAGGCCAAGGTGAGTCGCCAGGTGGAGGCTGCGGTACGTACCGCCGATCTGGTGATGTTCGTGGTCGACAGCGCAGTGGGCCTCACCGACGACGACATGCTCATCTCCAACTGGTTGCGGCGTGTGAAGCAACCGGTGCTGGTGGTCACCAACAAGGCCGACAACGACCGGCGCGAAACCGATCGGTGGGAGTTCCTCGGCCTCGGCTTGGGCGATCCGTACCCGGTGAGTGCGTTGCACGGCCGCCGCGCCGGCGACCTGCTCGATGAAATTGTGTCACGTCTGCCTGCAGAACAGATGCAGGTCGACGACGACCCCCGTGCAGCGCGAGACGAAGACCCGCTGTGGAACCCGGCCGATCAGCCACCACCTCGCGTGGCCATCGTGGGCCGCCCCAACGTGGGCAAGAGCACATTGTTCAACCGACTGGTTGGTGAAGACCGTTCGGTGGTGCACGACATGGCCGGTACCACCCGCGATGCCATCGACACCTTGGTCGATACCCCCGACGGGCCCATCGTGTTCGTCGATACCGCCGGCATGCGTAAGCGCGGCAAGATCGACGATTCTGCCGAGTACTACTCGATGGTGCGCGCCCTGCGCGCCATCGACGATGCCGACATCGCCCTCTTGGTGATCGACGCCACCGAAGGGGTCACCGGCCAAGATCAACGGCTCGCCGAGCGTGTAGACGCATCGGGTTGTCCCATCGTGGTGATGCTCAACAAGTGGGATCTCATCGACGACCCCGAGCACCGGCTCGAGATCTTGGCCGACGTGCAACGCAAACTCAGTTTCGTGGGTGAAGCCCCGGTTCTGAAGGTGTCGGCGCTGTCGGGCAAGGGAGTGCACAAGCTGCGCCCCGTGCTGCAAGAAGCCATCACGCAGTACCACCGCCGCGTGCCCACTCGCGACGTGAACCGAGTCATCGCCGATGCACAGCAGAAGCAGCCCGCCGGCGGCGGAGCCAAGGTGCTCTACGCACTGCAAGGTGCCACCGACCCGCCCACGTTCACGCTGTTCGTCAATCGCGAGCTACCCGGCTCGTACTTGCGTTACCTCGAACGTTCCATCCGCGAAGCGTTCGACTTCGGTTCCACGCCCATCAAGGTGCGGGTGCGCAAGCGCACCGACTGAGCCTCGGTAGCGTCCGTCATCGTCTGTTGCTCAGAGGAGAGTCATGCCCTGGTGTGAAGAGTGCTCGAAGTACATGACGCCGTCGTCGATGAACGAAGACGGCACGTGTCCTTCGTGCGGGAAACCAGTCGAAGAACCCGAGATCCAGTCCACCATCACGGCCAAGAACGTGAACGTGAAAGACCTGGCCAAGGGTGACGACGGCAAGGACGGGAAGGCACCGTGGCACTTCAAACTGCTGCTCGTGATCTTGGCCGTGTACCTGGGTTGGCGTTTTTACCAACTCGTCACCGGTCAACTCTGAACGTGGCGGGGCGACAGCCTGCCGCTAGCATGCTTGTTCCGTACCACCACGGGCTGTAGCGCAGCTTGGTTAGCGCACTTGTCTGGGGGACAAGGGGTCGGGAGTTCAAATCTCCCCAGCCCGAC
>JBAXQV010000129.1:0-9180 GCA_037131575.1 Actinomycetota bacterium | reverse complement strand
GAGCACACGCCTGAAAAGCGTGGGGTCACCGGATCGACGCCGGTCTCGACCACCAGCGCACCAGGCCGGCACCGCAAGTGCCGGCCTGTGCCGTTCACGGGGGCGTCGGCAAGGCACCACGCGCTGGGTACCGTGGGGGTGTGAGTCGCCAGCGACGCCTGCTGTATGCCCTCGGGTTGAACGTCGTGCTCGTGGTGGTGCAAGTGGTGTTCGGCATCATCGCCCACTCGCTCGGCCTGCTCGCCGACGCCGCCCACAACCTCACCGATGTGGCGGCGGTAGCGCTGTCGTTGTTCGCCGTTCGTCTCAGCTTGCGCAGCCCCACTGCTCGGCGCAGTTTCGGCTACCACCGCAGCACCATCCTGGCCGCCCAGGCCAACGCGGCTGCCTTGGTGGTGGTGACCGCCCTGTTGGTCATCGAAGCCATCCGTCGCCTGCAGCACCCCATCGAGGTGCACGGCGGCATCGTGGCCGTTGTGGGTGCCATTGCGCTGCTGCTGAACCTCGGAGCCGTGCTGTTCCTCCACGACCATCACGGCGACCTCAACATGCGCTCCGCCCTGCTGCACATGGTGGGCGACGCCGCCGCCTCGGCCGGCGTGATGGTCGCCGGTGTGGTCATCGCCATCACCCATGGCACCTACTGGCTCGACCCCGCTATGTCCATCGCCATCGGCCTACTCATCGGCTACCACGCCGTGAAACTGTTGCGCGACACCACTGACGTGCTGTTGGAATCGAGCCCGGCGGGCCTCGACCCGCAGTCGGTAGTTGCGGCCATTGCCGCCGTCGACGGGGTGGAATCGGTGCACGACCTACACGCATGGAGCCTGTCGAGCGACGTGCATGCGCTGTCGGCCCACGTGGTCATCGACGGCCACCCGTCGCTCGAAGAGGCGCAGGTGGTGAGCGAGCGGGTGAAGGCGATGATCGCCACCACCTTCGGCATCGGCCACGCCACCCTCGAACTCGAATGCGAGGCGTGCTACGACGAAGGCGAAGACCCGTGCCGGGTGATGGAACTCGGCCTGGGCGACGGAACCCACGACGCAGCGCACGGGCACGCCCACCCGCACTGACGCGCGCGAGGCTGGGGCCATGCGCTACGCCATCTCCACCTCGCCACAACGAACCACCTGGGCCTGGTTGCTCGACGTGTGGAAGCGCGCCGACGACCTCACCGTGTTCGAGAGTGGCTGGACCTTCGACCACTTCTACCCACTGTTCGGCGACTCCACCGAAGACTGCCTCGAAGGCTGGATCACCCTCACCGCGTTGCTGCAAGACACGACCCGCCTGCGCGGCGGAGTGTTGGTGAGCGGCATGGTGTACCGCCACCCCGGGCTGCTGGCCAACATGGCCGTCACCCTCGACCACACCTCGGGCGGGCGGCTCGAACTGGGCATCGGCGCCGGCTGGAATGAAGAAGAGTGCAGTGCCTATGGCATCGAGTTGGGCACGTTGCGCGAACGCTTTGATCGCTTCGAGGAAGGCCTGGCGGTCATCGAGTCGTTGCTCACCAATGACCGCACCACGTTCGATGGCACCTACTTCCAACTCGAGAACGCGATGTGCAACCCCAAGCCCATCCAGACGCCACTGCCGGTGTGCATCGGCGGCAAGGGCCGCACCCGCACCCTCCCCCTGGCGGCGCGCTACGCGCACCATTGGAACTACAGCGGTGCCGACACCGCCGAGTTCGCCGAATGCCGCGAGGTGCTGCACAACGAATGCGCGCGTATCGGCCGCGACCCAGGTGAGATCACCTGTAGCTGGTTGCAGCGCTGGGACGGCGACCGGGCCACCATGCTCGCCCAGATCGACGCCTTCGAAGCGGTGGGTGCCGACCTCACCATCGCCTCACTTCCCAAAACAGCACCCGCCTCGGTGGTGAACGAGGTGGCCGCCGTGTACGAATCGCGCTGACCGGGCACATGCACCAGCGGGGCGGAACACCCCCGCGCACCCCCTCCGTACACTCGATGCCATGAGCGTGCGCCAGCGACCCGACCCAGATGCAGGCCCCGGCCTGCAGCTGACGTGGCTCGATGGCGACGTCATGGCGTGGCAGCCCAGCCGCAGCGCCTATGGCGGCAACATCCAGGCCGCCGTGGCACGCACCTTGCGTACCAGCCCTGGCGCCGGTGTCGGGGCCATCAGGGTGGCCAAGTTGTACCTGCCCGATGGGCCGGCATCGGTCATGTGTCAACGCATCGAGATCGGCGCCCTGGCCGCCCTGGGGCGCAGCGGCGCGCTCGACGCAGTGCCGAGCCCCTCCATCGGCTGGTTCGCCGCTACCTGGAAACTTGCCGATGCCGTGGTGCGCGCCGGGCAGATGATGCCGTGGCTCACGTCGGAAGGTATCGGTTGGTGGAACGCCACCTGGCGGCCGGTGCGAGCCCATCTCGATCCTGCCCTGGCCGAGTTGGTGGCCACCATGCCGCCGGTAGTGGCGGCCGGGTTGGCCGACCGAAGCCACCCGGAGGCACTCGTCGACATCGTCGAAGCGGTGGTGTGCGGTTTCGTCGACCAGATCACCCGGTTGTCGTTGCAGTATCACGGTTGGCAGAACGACCTCACCGACACGCGCGGCGCGGCGGCCCGTGCCACACGAGAAGTGGCGCGGGCGCTCAAGTCGCCCCGACACCGTTTTGTTGCCGACGGCGATGTCGACGTCGCCGTGGGCAAGATCGCCCTGCTGTTCGAACAGTTCGGGCGCCGTGCCGATGGCGAACCCGTGGTGCGCGCCCGGTTGCGCCTCGACCTGCCCGAGCACCCCGAAGGCCGTTGGCCGTTGCAACTCGAGTTGGTCGACATCGCCGATGCCGGCCGTTGGTGCAGTGCCGCCGATGTGGTGGCCGGTACCGAACTCGCTGCCGAACTGGCTGGAAGCGAGCGGGGCATGGCCACCCTGGCCACTCAACTGCACCTGGCACGCGTCGCCATCGCCGAGGCCGCACCCTGGCTTCAGGAATGGCTCGACGCATCGGCCGACGCCGACCCGGTGGCGGTGGGCGAAGGCCGATACACCGACGATGGCGGTATCGACATCGACACCGCTGCAGCCACCCTGGCCGGGGTCGAGCGGTTGGCCGAGGCACACATCACCCTGTCGTCGCCCGAACGCCTCACGCGTCGTGCGCCGGGCACCCGTGGCAGTGCCCGCGTGGCCGACACCAACACCGACGGCACCGGTAAGTTCGGCACCAAGGCCATCATCGACTGGCAGATGGTCATCGATGGCACGCCCATCGACGAAGCCGCGCTGCGACGTGCGGCCGAAGCAGCCAGTGCGCTCATCGATGTGGGCGGCCGATGGGTGGAAGTGAGCCAGGCCGATGCACGGCGGGCGTTGGCCAACCTGGCGCACCATCGTGCCCAACACGACGAACTCACCCCGCTCGAGTTGCTGCAACTCGCCGCCGAGTTCACCACCGAAGCATGGGCCAGTGCCGCCGCCGACACGGCGCTCGCCGAACTCGGTGTCGACTCGGCGTCGAGTATCGACGCCGACGGGTGGCTCGCCGAACTGTTGGCCGGCCTACCCGACACGTCACTCGAAGAAGGCATCGAACCGCCCGAGTTCACCGCCACCCTGCGCCCCTATCAACGCCGCGGCCTCGGCTGGCTGCAGTTCCTCCATCGCCTCGGCCTCGGCGGTTGCCTCGCCGACGACATGGGCCTGGGCAAGACACCCACCACGCTCGCCCACCTCGTCAGCCTGCCCGGCCCGCACCTGGTGTTGTGCCCGTTGTCGGTGGTGCGCAACTGGCAGCGCGAGGCCGCCCGCTTCGTGCCATCGATGCGGGTGCACGTGCACCACGGCACCGATCGGGCCGATGCCGATGCCTTCACCCAGGTGGTGGGCAGCCACGACCTCATCATCAGCACGTACCAAGTGGCCGTGCGCGATGCCGACATGCTCGGCACCGTTGCCTGGCGCACCGCCGTGTTCGATGAGGCGCAAGCCTTCAAGAACCCCGATACGCGAACGGCCAAGGTGGTTCGCTCCATCCCGGCCCAACAGCGCATCGCGCTCACCGGCACACCGGTCGAGAACCGCCTGTCGGAGCTGTGGTCAATCCTCAACACGGTCGCACCCGGCCTGCTCGGCAATCAGGTGCAGTTCCGCAATCGCTTCGCCGCACCCATCGAACGCGAGCACGACGCGGCAGCCGTTGCCGCACTCCGCCAGATCACCGGCCCGTTCCTCCTGCGCCGCACCAAGGCCGACCGATCGCTCGTACCCGACCTGCCCGACAAGGTCGAGCAAGTGGCATGGGCACCGCTCACCCGCGAACAAGCCACCATGTATCAGGCCGTGGTCGACCAACTGCTCGCCGATGCCGACACGGCCACCGGTATGCAACGACGTGGCCTGGTGCTGGCTGCCCTCACCCGGCTGAAGCAGATCTGCAACCATCCCGCGCATGCCTTGGGCGACGGGTCGAAGTTGGCCGGCCGCTCGGGCAAGCTCGCTCGTTTCGACGAACTCATCACCGACCTGCACGACGCCGGCGAACAGGCGCTCGTGTTCACCCAGTTCCGCGAGATGGGGTTGCTCCTCCAGCGTCATCTCTCCGAGCGGTTCAACATGCAGGCACCGTTCCTGCACGGCGGGGTGCCCAAGGCATCGCGAGATCGCATGGTCGATGCATTCCAGTCGGGTCTGCACGGCACGCACGATGCACCGCAACTGCTCATCGTGTCGCTGAAGGCGGGCGGTACGGGGTTGAACCTCACGGCCGCGTCGCGGGTGGTGCACTACGACCGCTGGTGGAACCCCGCCGTGGAAGACCAAGCCACCGACCGTGCCTGGCGCATCGGGCAGCAGCAGTCAGTGTTCGTGCACAAGCTGGTGTGCGAGGGCACCATCGAAGAGCGGGTCGACTCACTCATCAACGACAAGCGGGCCCTGGCCAATGCAGTGGTGGGGCAGGCCGGCGAAACCTGGCTCAGCGAACTCACCACCGACGAACTGCGCCAGCTCGTCATGTTCGACCCCTCGGCGAGGGGTATATGACCCAACCACCCAGCCTCACCATCATCCCTCGCGCCCAACGCCCCAAACGGCCCGGCGATGTGGAGGACGACCCCACCGGCGTGGGCAAGCTCGCCTCCGCGTTGCTGGCGGTGTCGACGGCCGGCCTCGCCGATTCAGGTCGGTTCAAACGCGGGCGCGAGTACGCCAATGAAGGCGCCGTCACGCGCATCCACCTGCGGCCCGGTCAACTCGTGGCTCATGTACAGGGCAGTCGCCCCCAGCCCTACCAGGCCACGGTGCAGGTGGCCACGGTGGCGGTGCCCCCCGACCTCACCGGCGCTGTCGAACGATCGCACGTGTCGCGGCTCATGCCGGAAGGCGATGAACTCACGGTGTGGTGCACCTGCCCCGATGGCGGCGACGCCTGCAAACACGTGGTGGCGGCACTGGTGGCGTTCTCCAACGAACTCGCTGACCGGCCCGAATTGCTGGTGGCCTGGCGCTGCGCTCCGGGCGATGCCAGCGAACGTGTGGTGTCGCCACCCACCCCCGAGCGAGCCACCGTGGGCACCGGCCGGCACCTCCGCCTTGCGTCGTCGCTCCCGACCCCACCAGCACCTCCGCCATCACCGTTCGCCACCGACGCATGGCGCGAATTCCTGGGCGAAGGCCTGCCGGCTCCGGGCGATGTGAGTGATGTCGTGGCGGGCCATACGCCGGTGGGCATACCCACCGCGATGGTCGATCGCATCGACGTCGGCGCCGTGGTGCGCAGTGCCATCGATGCTGCCGCGCGCACGCTGCGCGGCCCGATGCCCTGAGTCGCCCCTAGCCTGCACGGTGTGCCAGGTCCGTTGCAGCTCGAATTCGTGAAGTCGGCACAGAAGCTCAGTGAGCTTCCTCTGTCGACTGCGGAGGTGGCATTCGTGGGCCGCTCGAACGTCGGCAAGTCGTCGCTCATCAACGCGCTCGCCAATCGCAAACAACTCGCCAAAGTGTCGAACACCCCCGGCCGCACGCAATTGATCAACCTGTTCAGCCTGCGTGGCGGCGGCACCGTGGTCGACCTGCCCGGGTACGGGTTCGCCAAGGTGCCCGAGCGCGAGCGGGTGAAGTGGCAGCCGATGATCGAGGGCTACCTCCTCGGCCGCGAATCGCTACGCGCGCTCCTACTGCTGCTCGATGGAGAGATCGGGCCCACCAAACTCGACCTGCAGATGATCGATTGGCTCAACGCGAACGAGGTGCCCGCCATTCTGGTGGCCACCAAACTCGACAAGGTTCGACCCTCGAAACTCGCTGGCCGCAAACAACAGGTTGCCAAGGCGTGCGAGGTGGCCGAACGCGATGTGCTGTGGGTGAGCGCCTCGAAAGGCACTGGCATCGATCAGTTACGCAGCGTCGTCACCGACCTGCTCGCCGACGACTGACGGCCCAGTGGTGAGCGGCCGCTGGCCGACGACTGACCGCCGGCGACTCGACTACTTGCGACGCAGTTTGCCGCGCAGTTTCGCGGCGCTGTCGCGAGGGTCGGCCAGGGTCATCCCCTTGCGGATGAGCTTCTCCTTCTTGGCCGTGTACGGCGGGTACATGAGCGACGGATCGATTTTCGTGGTGCGCTCGAGCACCGCACGACGGTGGCTCATCGTGTCGAAGCCGATCTTGCCGTGGTAGGCACCCATACCGCTCTCGCCCACACCGCCGAAGGGCAGGTTGGGGTTGCTGATGTGCAGGATGGTGCCGTTCACACAGGCACCACCACTGGTGGCCCCGGCGAGCACCCGGTCGTTGTCGGCATCGTGCTCGCTGAAGGTGTACAGCGCCAACGGCTTGTCGTCGGCGTTCACGAACGCCACGGCCTCATCGAGCGAGTCGACGGCGATGATCGGCAGCACCGGCCCGAAGATCTCCTCGTCCATCACCGGGTCGGCGCGGGTAATACCCGTGAGCACGGTGGGGGCGATGTAGCGCGTATCGGCATCGGCCGTACCGCCGAACGCCACCGTGCCACTGTGCAACAACTTCTCGATGCGGTGGAAGTGGGCGTCGTTCACGATGCGCGTGTAGTCGGGGCTGGTCTGCGGGTCGCTGCCGTAGAACGCTTCGATCTGCTTCCCAATGGCGGCAACGAGTTGATCGTGCACCTGGCGCTCGACCAACACATAGTCGGGGGCGATACAGGTTTGGCCGGCATTCACGAACTTGCCCCAAGCAATGCGCCGGGCCGCTACCTCGATGTTGGCGTTGCGGCTCACGATGGCAGGGCTCTTGCCGCCGAGTTCGAGGGTGACCGGGGTGAGATTCTCTGCCGCAGCGCGCATCACGATGCGGGCGACTCGGCTGTTGCCGGTGTACACGATGTGGTCGAATCGCTGCGCGAGCAGCTCGGTGGTCTCGGCCACACCTCCCAGCACGATCCGCACCGCCGGGTCGTCGAGTTCAGCGATGAGTGCCTGCACGGCATCGCTGGCAGCTGGCGCGAGTTCGCTCGGCTTGCCCACCGTGGCGTTGCCTGCGGCGATGGCGGCCACCATCGGCAGCAGCAACAACTGCACCGGGTAGTTCCACGGCGCAATCACACACACCACGCCCACCGGTTCGGGCACGATGACCGAGGTGCCGGGCTTGAACGCCACCGGGGTGACCACCTTCTCTGGCGCCATCCAGTTGGAGAGGTGAGCCAGTGTGTGGTCGATATCGCTGAGGATGAACCCGATCTCGGTGGCCCACGCCTCGAAACGGGGCTTGCCGAAGTCGGCCGCCAGCGCAGCCAGCAACCGATCTTCGTGGGTCTCCACCAAAGCGCGCAGGCGCTTCAGCGTGGCGACACGCCACTCACGCGGACGGGTGCGACCCGAGTTGTAGGCCAGTCGCGCGTCGGCAACCACGCCGCTGATGGTGTCGAGAGGAGTGGTGGTGAAGATCATGGGTCGATTATAACGTTGTTATCGTGCCTGTCAACCCCTGCGCCGGAAGCACTGAGCACGATTTCGTGTGTGACCGACTGCTGGTTGGGTTCGAAGCCGAGGCTCCGGTACAGCCTCGCCGCGCCTGTCGGGCTGTCGGCATCGACCCCGATCGATGCATGGGTAAGCCCGTCGGCGGCGAAGCGGTGGAGCGACTCGACGATGAGCGCCGACGCCAGGCCCTTGCCACGCCACTGCGGCAAGGTGCCGAGGTAGCTCACCCACCCATCGCTGCGGCCGAGCAACTCGTCGTCTTCGGGGTAGCGGCCGCACAAGCAATGTGCCACCACCGCGCCGTCGGCGTCGAGTGCCACCACGCTTAGGTCGGGGCGGGCACCGTAGCCGCGCACCATCTCGGCCCAGTGATGTGTACTCGTCGGTGTCGAGCCCCAGTGATCCGCGAACGCGATGTTCTTCACGATGCGGATCTCCTCATCGCGGTCGTCGGGCCACGCCACGATGTCGATGCCGGGCACGGTCCGTCGTTCGGGAAGGTCGGTGAGTGGCCGGAGCAATTCCTCGAACCATCGAACGGATGTGAACCCCATACGGTCGAACAAGCGGTGTGCACTGGTCACCTGCGCTCGGCCATCGACACGGATCACCTTCGGCAAGGCAGAACCCGACGACTGCAGTTGTTCCGTGGCTCGCTCGATGCCCCAGGCAATGAGCGCGCGTCCCACACCCTGCCCCCGGTGTGCCGGGTCGACACAGCCGAACAGGTAGCACCGCTCGAGCGCCACGTCGGATGGCAGGTAAAAGGTGTGCACGTATCCGACGGCCTCTCCGCCTACCCATGCCACGCGCACGTCGGTGGCGAGCACCACGTGGTCGCCGTCGATCTCGGAGCGCAATGCCTCAACCGTTGGCATTACCGGCGCACCATCGAACACGTTGGCGCGTTCGGTGATGTCGCGCAGTACCTCGAAGTCGGCATCGACCATCGGCCGTAGTTCCACAGTGGTCACGTGCGAACGCTAGCGAATCAGCTGAAGGCCGCGGCAGGCAGTTCGGTCTCGCCGGCCACGATGGCATCGACGATGCGCTTGGCCACGGCAGCCGGGTCGAGGCCCACGGGCATCTTCGGGGCGGTGCCCGCCAACGGCCGCGTGGCCAAACCGGTTTCAGTGTGCGGTGGCCGAGCGTCGAGCACCTGCACCCCACGCTTGCCCACCTCGGCACGCAACCCGGCCAGGCCACTCGACAGGGCAGCCTTCGAGGCCCCATAGG
>JBAXQV010000128.1:0-9184 GCA_037131575.1 Actinomycetota bacterium | reverse complement strand
CGAAAAGGCCATGGCTAAGTGGAAGCACTACAACGCCGGCGCAGACGCAGGCGCCGGCGCCGGAGCGGGCGCTACGGGCTCGGCGGCCACCGGGGCCTCCACCACAGCAGCAGCCGGGGCAGGGGCGGGTGCCGGAGCGGGCGCAGCCTTCATGGCGGGCGCGGCCGGCTCGGCAGATGTGTCGGCGGGAGCCTCGGGTTCGGCGGCGGCCTTCTTCGCCGCAGCCTTCTTCGCCGGAGCCTTCTTGGCCGGCTTCACCTCTTCGGGCTGTTCGGGCCGCGTGAGGCCATCGCGCTCGGCGCGACGACGGAGCCGGTCGGCCTGTGCTTCGATGATCGACGACGACTGGCTCTTGGCCTCGACGCCCATCGCATTGCACAGCCCGAGCAGCTCGGTATTCGTCATTCCGAGCTCTTTGGCCAGCTCATGTACGCGGTAATTCTTCGGCAAACTCGTTCAGCCTTTCATCGGCGTCGGCGCTGGGGAAGCAACCCCGTCGGCCAGCGATTCTCTCATGTTGTCAGAGATGGATTCGAATGTACGGGCGAGGGCCTCGAGGGAAGCCGGTGCCACCGGTGCGCGCAGGGCGCGATCGAACGCTCGACGCTTCACTGCCAGCGGCAAACACGCCGCCGAGCACAGCCATGCGCCACGCCCCACGCCACGACGGTCGAGATGCACGGCACCATCGGCTGTGCGGACACAGCGGTGCAGAGCCTGCTGCGGGCGGACAGCCCTGCAGCCGACACAGGTGCGCATCGGAACGTGCGGCCGTGGGTGAGTGTGCTGAGGCGTGGGATTACTCCTGTGCCTCGGCCGGCTCGGAAGCCGGCGCCTCTGCGGTGAGCTGCTCATTCCACTGCTCGGCGCTCACGATGGAGCCGTCGGCGGCACGGAACTCCATCTGGCCAGCCTCGTTCTCCACCCACTCGCCTTCTTCGTATTCGGTGTCGTCGGGACCGCTGGCCATTTGGGTTTCGCCACGGATATCGACACGCACACCGGTGAGCCGGGCGGCAAGACGAGCGTTCTGGCCTTCGCGACCGATGGCGAGGCTGAGCTGCGAATCGGGCACGATGACATCGGCCTGGGTGCCATCGGGGCTGATGATCACTTCTTTCACCTTGGCCGGCGACAGCGCCTTGGCCACGAAATCGGCCAGATCTTCGCTGAAGGGCACGATGTCGATCTTCTCGCCGCGCAGTTCGTTCACGACCATGCGCACACGGCCGCCACGAGCACCCACGCAGGCACCGACAGGGTCGATGTTGTGATCGTTGCTCCACACCGCGATCTTCGTGCGGTGGCCTGGTTCACGGGCGCAGGCCTTGATCTCGACGATGCCGTCGGCGATTTCGGGCACTTCGAGTTCGAACAGGCGCTTGATGAGGCCCGGATGGGTACGGCTCACCACGATCTGCGGACCCTTGGCGGTCTTGCGCACTTCGACGATGTAGGCCTTCACACGGGCACCCGGCTCGGGACGCTCGTAGGGCACTTGCTCGGACTGCGGCATCAGGCTCTCGACGCGACCCAGATCGAGCAGCGTGTAGCGCGAATCGGTTTGCTGGATGATGCCGGTGACCAGGTCGCCTTCGCGGTTCGCGTATTCCTCGAACTTGCGGTCGCGCTCGGCTTCACGGATCTTCTGGTTCATCACCTGTCGGAAGGTCTGCGCCGCAATGCGACCCATCTCTTCCTTCTTCGGCGTGTCGTCGCGCTCGTTCACCCACAGCCCGTCTTCATCGACGTCGTAGGCCATGAAGGTGAAATCGAGGGTGTCGGGGTTCACCTCGACGACCACTTCTTCGGCTGCGCCCGGGCGGCGCTTGTAGGCGAGCGCCAGCGCATCGGCAAGCACCTGGAGCAGCGCGTCGACCGAGATGTTCTTTTCATTCGCCAACAAGCGAACGGCTTCGGCCATGTCGAGATTGCTCATCACGCCTCCTGCGTGGTGGGAACAGCGTCGTCGACGCTGTTGGTGGATGGGACATCTGGGGTGGGGGTGGCAGCGGGGCGCTTGTTGGCCGTGACTGCCTTCTTCTTCGCGGGTTGCTTGCCCGGCTTGGGCGCCGCACCCCACACGAACACCGTGCGGGCACGGTCGATCTGGTCGTAGGCCACCACGCGCTCGGTGAGCTCGGCATCGTCGAGGCGCACCGTGGCCTGGCGCTCGTCGGCGGCGATGAGGGTGCCCTGCACTCGACGATCGCTACCGGCTGTATCGCGCAGACGCATGTTCACCGTCTTGCCGATTTCGCGTTGGAAGTGCGCCGGGGTGCGCAGCGTGCGCTCGAGCCCGGGGCTGGTGACTTCGAGGGTGTAGTGGCCCGGCATCGGGTCGTCGTGGTCGAAGTCGCGCGAGATCATCTTCGTGACCAGCGTGATGGTGTCGATGTCGACGCCACCGGGCGATCCGGGAGGCGTGTCGACCGTGACGCGCAACGTGCCACCGCGGAACTCGAGGTCGTACAGCTCGAGCTTGAGGTCGGTGATGAGCGGCGTGATCATGCGACGCACTTTTTCGAGGGTGCTGTTGTCGGCCATCGTCGACCTCCTTCCTGAACTGGGGCTTCCCGAGTGTGTGCGGGATATTGCGCGTTTTGGCCCGATTCAGACAAGAAGGCGTGGACCGACGGCCCACGCCTTCTGTTCTGCGAACCTAAGGACTCCTCCACTATATCGCCCTCCTGGTACGGATGGACGGGAGTAGCCTTGCCACCCGTGCTGCGCTTGTCGACCCTCTTTGTCCGCACCCTCCGTGACGACCCCGCCGATGCCGAGGTGGCCAGCCACCGCCTGCTCGTGCGGGCCGGTTACATCAGGCGCGCTGCGCCCGGCGGGTTCACCTGGCTGCCCCTCGGCTGGAAGGTGTACCGCAACGTCGAGCAGGTGGTGCGCGACGAAATGGACCGCGCCGGCTTCCAGGAGGTGCACTTCCCCGCGCTGCTCCCCCGCGAGCCGTACGAGGCCACCGGCCGCTGGGCCGACTACGGCGACAACCTGTTCCGCCTGAAAGACCGCCGCGGTGCCGACATGTTGCTGGCCCCCACGCATGAAGAGATGTTCACCCTGCTGGTGAAAGACCTCTATGCGAGCTACAAAGACCTGCCGTTGGTGATCTATCAGATCCAGAACAAGTTCCGCGACGAGGCCCGGCCGCGTGCCGGCCTGCTGCGTGGCCGCGAGTTCTCGATGAAAGATTCGTACAGCTTCGACATCGACCAGGCCGGCCTGCAGCACAGCTACGACACCCACCGCGAGGCCTACCAGCGCACGTTCGACCGCCTCGGCATGCCCTACGTCATCGTGTCGGCCATGAGCGGCGCCATGGGCGGCTCAGCCAGCGAAGAGTTCCTCGCCCCCTTGGCCGTGGGTGAAGACACCTATGTGCATTGCTCGAAGTGCGACTACGCCGCCAATACCGAGGCCGTGCAGGTGTCGGTGCCCGATGCGCTCCCGCTCGACGCCGCCCCGGCCGCGCGTGTGGTCGACACCCCCGACACGCCCACCATCCAGACCCTGGTCGACCTGGTGAATGCTCGCCCCGAACTGCGTCACCCCAGTCGTGACTGGACCGCGGCCGACACCCTGAAGAACCTCGTGGTGAAACTGCGCAACCCCGATGGCTCCACCTCGGCGCTGGCCATTGGCGTGCCCGGCGACCGTGAGGTCGACCTGAAGCGACTCGAGGCGCAGGTGGCCCCCGCCGAGATCGAACCGTTCAGCGAGGCCGACTTCGCCGCCAATCCGGCACTGGTGAAGGGCTACATCGGGCCGGGCGCGTTGGGCGAGAACAATGCCTCGGGCATCCGCTACCTCGTCGACCCGCGAGTGGTCGATGGCACGAGTTGGATCACCGGGGCCGACCAGCCCGGCCGCCACGTCATCGACCTCACCATGGGCCGCGACTTCACCCCCGACGGTGTGGTGGAAGCCGCCGAAGTGCATGGCGGCGACCCCTGCCCACGCTGCGAGGCACCACTCGAGATCGCCCGCGGTATTGAGATCGGCCACATCTTCCAACTCGGCAAGAAGTACGCCGAGGCGCTCGGCCTCACCGTGCTCGACCAGAACGGCAAAACCCAGGTGGTCACCATGGGGTCGTACGGCATCGGCGTCTCGCGGGCCGTGGGTGCCATCGCCGAGATCAACTGCGACGACCGCGGTCTCGTGTGGCCGAAGGACATCGCGCCGGCGCAGGTGCACATCGTGGGTACCGGCAAGGCCAGCGACCCGCAGATGCCTGCAGCCGAAGCGCTGGCAGCCGAGTGCGAGGCCGCCGGCCTGTCGGTGATGCTCGACGACCGTGTGGGTGTGTCGGCCGGTATCAAGTTCAACGACGCCGAACTGCTGGGCATGCCGGTGATCGTGGTGGTGGGCCGAGGCCTCGCCGATGGCGTGATCGAACTGAAAGACCGCCGCAGTGGCGAGCGCCGCGACATCGCCCTCGGCGACGCCGTGAGCGAAATCCGCGCCCTGCTCGCCACGCTGCCCTGAGGCACGCTGGGGCGACGAGCAGGTCGCGGAACAGTCGGTCAGCTGAAGCGCACCAGGCCCTGGTCGATGACGGTACGGTCGCCCACCGCGGTGGTGAACACGGCTTCGCCAGCACCGGTCACCCAGGCGCGGATGGTGAGCGCATCGCCCGGGAGCACCGGCGACGAGAAGCGACCCTCGATGTGGTGGAAGCGGGTGACATCGTTGGCGCACAACGCCCCCAGCAGCGCCCGGCCGGTGAAGCCGTAGGTGCACAGGCCGTGCAGGATCGGCCGGTCGAACCCGCCCATGGCGGCGAACGACGGGTCGGTGTGCAGCGGGTTGCGGTCGCCCGAGAGGCGGTACACGAAGGCCTGGTCGGGCGAGGTGACCAGGGTGATCTCATGATCGGGTGCTTCGCCTGCAGGGGGCTCGTTCTGCGGGCCCGACGGGCCGCGGTCGCCACCCCAGCCACCCTCGCCGCGGATGAACACGGCCGAACGGGTGGTCCACAGCGGCTCGCCCGAGTCGAGCTTCACCTCGTTCTCCATGGCCACCACGGCAGCCTTGCCCTTGTCGTACATGGCCACGACCTTGTCTTGTGTGGTGGCCGAGGCCTCGACAGGGATGGGTCGGTGCAACGTGATGGCCTGCGAACCGTGAACCAAGAGTGCGGGGTTGAAACTGCCGATCTGTGCCATGGCGCTGCGGCCCGGCGACGCGGTTCCCGAACCGGCCACCACTGCGAACGTGGGGTACACCACCTGCTGGGTATTGGCGGTGTTCTCCGTGGTGAAGGGCAGCTCGGCCTGGCCGGCACCAATGCCCACGGCGTAGAGCAGGGCGTCTTTCGACGTCCAGGAAATGGTGCGCACATCACCGACGGCACCGACAGCTTCAGGATTCAACGGCATGACAACCCCTTCGTTCGAGCAGCACCCACATGCTGCCCGTTCATCATGGCCGAATCGGGACCTTGTTCTCTACATCGTCGGCACCGCGCGCTGGTTCCATGAACGCATGCGGATTCTCCTCGTCGCCTCACGGCCCCACGATGCAAGCGCCATCGAAGCCACGCTGCTCGATGAAGGCCACACGGTCACCACGTGCACCGATGGCCGCGGTGGGCCGTGTCGCGGTCTGCACGACTTCGACGAATGCCCGCTCGAGGCATCGGTCGATGTGGCCGTAGTGGCCCGTGCAGTGGGCGCCGACGACGAGCGCAGCCTGGCCGAAATGGGTGCGGTGTGCGCCGTGCGGCATCGCGTGGGCGTCATCGAACTGGACCCGCACCACCCGAGCGATCGTTCGCTCTACGACATGGCCGATGAGGCCGAGCGAGCCCAGTGCGAGCTCTACGAATCGACCGTCGCCGCCATGATCGAACCGATTCTTCCTGCGGGCGTGGGTGCCACCGCAAATGTGGCTCGCCTCGACCGCGACGTTCGCGTATCGGTGCTGCTCAGCGGTTACACCGATGCACTCCAGAACGCCGCCATAGCCGATCGCGCCCGGGCCGGCGTACGCCGCCACGACCGGTTTGCGCGTGTGATCGACGTGACGGTGGTGCAGAGCGCCTGCTGAGCAACCCCGCAGCTCAGCAGTCGCTCTGCAACCTTTTCGTACGTGTGGCGTGGCGAATGCCTCAGCGCGGCTGGGGCCAGCCGCCAGGGGTGCCGTCCATGCCCGAGTTCTTCCGTGCCTGGCCGAGCAGTTCTTCCACGATGGGGCCGAGCTGCATGGGGTCGTCGACCGGGGCGTGGCGAGGGCCGCGCACCCAACCTTCGGCAATGGCCAGGGTCTGGCCGCTGGCCTCGAACACTCGGCCGTTCACACCCTTCGATTCGGCCGACGCCAACCAGGTGACGATGGGGGCGATCCAGCGCGGTGAACGCATCTCGCGCTCTTCATCGGTCTCGGGGGCGGGCCCGAGGCCTTCGGTCATGCGGGTGAGCGCCACCGGAGCGACGGCATTCACCGTGACGCCATAGCGAGCAAGTTCGAGGCCGGCGATGATGGAGAACGCAGCGATACCGGCCTTGGCAGCGCCGTAGTTGGTTTGGCCGGGGTTGCCGTAGATACCGCTCACCGACGTGGTGTTGATGATGCGGCCATCGACCGGCTTGCCAGCCTTCGACTGCTCGCGCCAGTAGGCGGCAGCCCAGCGGCTCGGGCCGAACGTGCCCTTCAGGTGCACGGCGATGACGGCGTCCCACTCTTCTTCGGTCATGTTCACCAGCACGCGGTCGCGCAAGATGCCAGCGTTGTTCACCACGGCGTGAAGGTCGCCGAAGGTTTCGATGGCGGTGTTCACGAGGCGCTGTGCGCCTTCCCACGACGCCACGTTGTCGCCGTTGGCAACGGCTTCGCCGCCCATGCCCTTGATTTCCTGCACCACCTGTTCGGCAGGGCTGAGGTCGCCACCCGAACCGTCGACGTTGCCGCCGAGGTCGTTCACGACCACCTTGGCGCCGTGGGCGGCAAGGCTCAGGGCATGTTCGCGGCCGATACCGCGGCCGGCTCCGGTGACGATGGCTACGCGGCCTTCGCACAAACGACTCATGTTGGTGTTCTCCTCGGCACGACACCGCGACGGCGGTGGCCGCCCCCGAGGGCGGCTCGGGCATTGTACGGTGCGCCGTTGTGGCAGATGCCATCGGCGCAGGGCGATGCGGCGGCCTCCACGGGGCCGTAGCCTCCTGCGGTGATGGCATCGGTTCCCCACTCCCCTGCGCAGTCGTCGAGCGCCACTGTCGGTGTCGACGTGCTGGTGGTGGGTGCAGGCCCGGCAGGCGCCACGGCTGCCACGGTGCTGGCGCGCTCAGGCTGGTCGGTGTTGGTGCTCGACAAGGCCGAGTTCCCTCGCGACAAGTGTTGCGGCGACGGCCTCACCACCCTGGCGCTGCGCGAACTCGACGCCTTGGGGCTCGACCCTGCGCAGGTTCCCAACTGGTGCTCGGTCGATGCTGCCTGGCTGCGTTCGCCATCGGGGCGCGAGGTGTGCGTGCCGCTACCCGCTGGGCAGGGCATCTTCGCTGCCACCACACCGCGCCGCGAGCTCGATGCGGCGTTGGTGACCTTGGCACGCGAGGCAGGCGCCGACGTGCGCGACGGCCATGGCCTCACCGCCATCGTCGACGCCGGCGACCGGCTGCAGGTTCAGGCCGAAGGCATCGGCACCATCGAGGCCCGCTATGTGGTGGCGGCCGACGGCATGTGGTCGCCCACCCGCAAACTCCTCGGATTGGCCGAGGAGGGCTACCTCGGCGAGTGGCATGCGTTCCGGCAGTACGCCCGCAACGTCACCGGCTCGGCCCAACACCGCCTGTACGTCTGGTTCGAACCCGACCTGCTACCCGGGTACGCATGGAGCTTTCCGCTCCCCGACGGACGGGTGAACATCGGCTTCGGTGTTCGCCGCGATGGCGAGCGTAAAGGCAAGGAGATGAAGGCGCTGTGGACCGACCTGCTGCGCCGGCCGCACATCGCTGAAGCGCTCGGGCCCGATGTGGAACTCGAAGACCGTCACACGGCCTGGCCCATTCCGGCTGCGGTCACCACGGCGCGGCTCACCTCGGGGCGCACGCTGTTCGTGGGCGATGCCGCCCGCGCCACCGACACCATGACGGGCGAAGGCATCGGCCAAGCCGTGCTCACCGGCCGCCTGGCCGCCGAGGCGATCATCGCTGCAGGCGTCGAGCGAGCCGCCGATGCACGGGCCGGTTACGACAAGGCCGTGCGCCACGAGTTGTTCGCCGACCACCGCATGTCGGAGGTGTTGAGCGGTTGGTTGGCTCATCCACGGGCCGCCCGAGGCGCCATTCGCCTGGTGGGCACCAATGCCTGGACCCGCCGCAACTTCGCACGGTGGATGTTCGAAGACGAACCGCGTGCGCTGCTGCTCACCCCATCACGGTGGCATCGACGATTACTTCGCCGTGCGGGGGCGTTCCGACAACCCGCGTGACACGCTGTCAGCGATGTTGCGCACGTAGTTCTGGCGCACGAACTCTTGGATCATCGTGTTGTGCTCGTCGGCCGCCATCAGGTTGAAGATGTAGGCGCGGCGCGGCCGATCGGCCGTGATGTTCGGCCCGGTGTAGTGCGGGGTCATGGCGGTGTGCACGGTGGCTCCGCCTGCGTGCAACGGGCATGCAACGGCACGATCGACATGCACCTCGGAGGGTTCGATGATGCCGATGAGGCGCCCATCGTCGTCGGGGTGGCCCGACACCACCTCGTGGGCGGCCGTGCCTCCGTGGTGCTCGCCGGCAACGAACTGCATGCAGCCGTTGTGCTCGTCGACGTCGTCGAGCGCCAGCCAGAACTGCAGCGACGTGAGCGGCATCGTGAACCCGGGCGGGGTGACGGGTTGCTGCATGTACGCGGCGTCTTGGTGCCATGGCGTGGTGTGCGGGTGGCCGGCGGGCTTGTCGATGAGCATGTCGTACACGCGGTTCGCCTCGGCACATCGGTACAGATCGCGGATCACCTCACGACCGGCCTCGAGGGCCCCGTTCGCATCGAACACCGGGTGCACCATCGACGGCACGAGCACCTGCCGGGTGATCCCCCCGAGGTTGCGGTCGGTCGTCGATTCGACGGTGCCATCGATGATCTCGTCGTAGGCAACCCGCAGGCGCGCCACTTCGGCGTCGTCGACGAGTCGGTCGATGGCCAAGAACCCGTCGCTCCAGAACTGCTC
>JBAXQV010000127.1:0-9185 GCA_037131575.1 Actinomycetota bacterium | reverse complement strand
GTCGGCTTCGGCTTCCGGCTCGGTCACTGCTTGGGGTTCAGGCTCGGGCTCGGCAGCGCGTGCGGCCTGGGCCGTCATCACGGCGGCGGCGCGGCGTGCCTTGGCCACCGTGGTGTCGGCGGCGGCACGGGCCGCGGCCAGTTCTTCGTCCATTGCCGTACGGCGGGCCGCAAGCATCGGCTCGAGCTTCGCCGCCATCTGCTGACGCGCCGCCTCCAGGTCGATGGCATCGGCCGCCGACTCAGCTTCAGCGGCCTCGGCCTCGCTCACCGCCTGACGCAGTTGCAGCGTGAGCATGCCCAGCTCACGGCGTTCCGTCGCCGCCGAGCGGGTGGAAATTTCATCACTCAACATCAGTCACCTCGTCGTTGGCAGCTCGACGCTGCTCTGACACTAGGGCACGGGCTTCAGCAATAATCCGCGCGGCCAATGCCTTCGCATCGGTATTGATGGTGGCGAGTTCGTGTTCGTGTTCGCGCTCCATCTGGGCGAGCCGTTCTTGCGATGCCACCACCTCGGCATGCATTTCGGCGCGCACGGCTGCAGCGAGTTCGGCCGCACGTTGGCGGGCCGCCTCGGTGCGCATCTTTGCCGCAGCGACGTCGGCCTCGAGTTGCAGACGCGACTCGTCGACCGCAGGAACATCGAACCCTTCAGGTTCTGCACCGCTCACAGAAGAACCGTTCATCGCTGCCATCACATCGTCACCCGACCCACGCCAACACGCCGACCAGCAACCCGGTGGCAGCCATCATCGGCAGCAACACACGGGTACAGAGCATCTTCAGTTCGCTCGATTCATCGGCTGCCGCCGGCTGCTCGGCCATCGTCGCCACGGGCACACACGGCTCCATGGCCGGGCCGTCGAGGCAGATCACATCGGCATCGACGTGTTCCACGCTCAGCGCGTCCTCGACGGCTGTGCCGACCTCGGCAACGAGTTCCGGTTCGACCGGTTCCGGCATACCTAGCTCCGGAGCGACCGACCACTCGAGCGGGGCGCTCGCAACAGCCTGGGTGGCGACATCGGCAGCGATCACCTCGGCGACGAGGCGGCGCATGGTGGCGCGTGCTTCGGCATCGTCGACGAGATCGCGACATTCGCGCTGTTCGGCAACCCACCACTGGTCGAGCAGGCTCGACAATTGGCGATGGGTTTCGGCATCGAACGCTTCACGCCGGGCAAACACCGCTTCGACATCGTGGGCGACCAGGTCATCGACACCGGCCCCGTCGCCCAGTGCAGCGAGATCGAGCCGATCGGCATCGTCGACATCCCAGGTGAGTTCATTGAGCGGCTGGCCAGCAGGCATGTGCGCCGCCACCACGTCGTCGAGCCGCACGCCGTGGAGCGCCGCCATGTCGGCTGCGGCAGCGAGTGTGGCTGCGGCGTCGGCATCGGCTTGTTGGATCACCTGAGCCACTGTGCGGCTCGTGGTGGCGCGTTGCGACAGGAGCGAACGCTGGGCAGCGAAGAACTGACGGGTGAGCCGAACATGAGAGGCCACGGCCTCTTCGAGCACCACCGGCCCCTGGTCGCCAGCATGATCGACCGTGGCGGCTACGCTGCGAAGGACCTCGAGATAGCGCTCTTGGCCTGCGCGGAGCGCCTCGAAGGGCCCGGACGACGGCCGCGAGGGCTCACCGAACGGCACCACTTCTTCGTGCTCTCGGCAGGTTGCACTCATGGACGCTCACGGTAGGTGGGAACGGTTACGGGAACATGAACACAGGGTGACCGAAGGGGCTACGAGACGTGAAACACTCGTTCCGCCCGCCACTGAGTGCGCCACCCGCGACCCAAACAGTGATACAAGGCAGTGTTCGTTGAGAATTTCTTGAAAATTGGTCGAGCGGCAGCGAGAAATCGCCTAAGCCCAACCGAAGCGGGTCATCTCCCCAATCACGCGGCACGCACGTGGCGCGATTTTTCCAGTCACAATTGTCTCAAGAAGCTCACTGATCTGCCGATACTTCCAGCGTGAACGCCACCACTCCCCCCACTGGGCCCGCGGGTAACGACCCGACAGCCAGGTTGCTCGAGGCCATCGAGCAGCAGTTGACGCGCCACTACAGCCGTGTCGCCGGGCAGATCGAAGCCGCGCGGAAATCAGAAGAGCAGCAGCGCCAAGCTCTCACGTCCTCCATCGAGGCGCGACTCAACGAGTTCGCGCAGTACCAGCACCAGCAGCTCATCGGCCTCGACGACCGCATCAACGAACTCGGTGAGTCGAGCGCACCCCACGGTGCCAGCGCGTCGGCAGCCGACCTGAAGGGTGTCGATGCCTCGATCGCCGAAGTGCGCGACAACGTCGATGCCCTTGCAGCGTCGACCTCCGCGCGTCTCGAGTCGCTCGACAGCACCGCGACGCAGCGATTGGTCGACCTCGAGCAACGCATCAACCACACCCAGGGCACCCAGATCGCCGAACTCGCCGCAATCGTGGGTCGGGCCGGTTCCGCCAACGACGAAGCCATTGCAGCCCTGTCGAGTCGTCTGTCCGATCTCAGCGGCCAGGTCGACGCACTCACCCGTCGCACCGATGAACTGTCGGCAGCCATGTCGGCCGTCGATACTGCCGCCCTCACGGCATTGCGTGCCGAACTCGACGCCGCACACGGGCAGATCTCCACGATGCGCACCGATCTCGGCGCCCTCAGCGCCAGCACGAGCACCCAGTTCTCGACACACGATGAACGGCTCGGCCTGCTCGAAACGCCGCCAGCAGCCGAGGCGGCAATCAGCACCGACATGGCTGTGCAGCTCGACCGTCTCGACGATCTCGAACGCCAGATCACCTCGATGCGCCCCGATCGTGCACCGGCGCGCGAACTCGATGTCGAGCCCGTGTGGGCCGACTCGGCCAGTGAACTGGCGGTGGAGCCGGTCATCGAACCCGCTCCGGCCCCCACCCTTCCGGTTGCACCTGCAGCTACCCCTGCACCCGTGGCCCAAGCAGCCGCTGCGCCGGTCACCGACGACCCCGAGTCGTTGTCGAGTTACCTCAGCAACCTCGCCGCGTCGCTCGCCGAACCGGCAGCCTCATCCGCACCAACCGAGCCCACCCCGGCTCCAGTGGCGGCCGTCGAGCCCACCGGGCCCACGCCCATTCCGCGCACGCGCACCATCGCTGCACCGCCTTCGATGTCGCTGGTTCCGAAACTGGCCCCGGCACAGCCCGAAGGCTCCGACGACCCCACCGGAGAACTTCCCCGGCCCACCCAGCACTGACCTCACCCACCGTCATCCGACACCCGTCGCGCACTGAAGGAGGGGTATGGCACTGTTCAAGAGCAAGGAATCGGCGACCCCGACGATGGCGCCCGCTGCCGCTGGCACCACCACTGAGGTGGGGTCAGCTGCATCGGAATGCATGCGCATCGGCCAGTTGCTCGTCGATGGTGAGCATCTCTCGGCAGAGCACCTCGCCGTCGCGCTGCGGGAGGCGAACGGCGATGCGATTGCCTTCACCGACATCGTCGTTGCTCGTTTCGGCACCAGCCGCGCCGCTGCCGTAACGGCCATCGGCGCGGTGTGGAACATCGAGGTGGCCGATACCCGCACGATCGAACTGCAGCCACACATCGTGACCCGGCTCAGCGAACCGCTGGCTCGCGAGCACTGCGTCATCGCCATCGGCGAACACCAGGGTGCCCTGGTGGTGCTCACCGCCGAACCGTCGCCACAGCGCCGACAGGTGATCGAGCAGGCAGCCAAGGCCCGTGTGGTGTGGATGGCTGCCGACCCCGCCACCATTCGCAACCTCATCGAACGCAACTACCGCGCCGACGCCGACATCGACCGTTTGGTGCAGGTGTTCGATCTCACCGCCGCCCAACAGCGAGGCGTCGATCAGGCGACCGACGTCGACCTCGACGACCAGGCCCCGGTGGTGCAACTGGTGAACCGCATCATCAGCCAGGCGATGCGCGACCGCACCAGCGACATCCACGTCGAGCCGCTCGACGACCGACTGCGCATCCGGTTCCGCATCGACGGCCACCTCGTGGAGGCGTTCAGCCTGCCCATCGGCGCCCACCCTCCGCTCACCAGCCGATTGAAAATCATGAGCGGCATGAACATCGTCGAGAAGCGCCGGCCACAAGACGGTCAGTTCTCCACGGTCATCGACGGTAAAGACATCGACGTGCGCGTGGGTTCGGTGTCGACCCTGTTCGGCGAAAAGATCGTGATGCGAATCCTCGACAAGCGGCGATCGATGATCGGCCTCGACCAGCTCGGGTTCCCACGTGAGACGTACCTCCACTACTCGAAGATGGTGCACTCGCCGTTCGGCATGGTCATCTGCGCAGGCCCCACAGGCGCCGGTAAGACCACCACGTTGTACGCCACCTTGCAGGAGATCAACTCGCTCGGCAAGAACATCACCACCATCGAAGACCCGGTGGAATACGTGTTCCCGGGTATCAACCAGATCCAGACCAACGAACAAGCTGGCCTCACCTTCGCCACCGGCCTGCGCGCCATCTTGCGCCAGGACCCCGATGTGATCCTGGTGGGTGAGGTGCGCGATGCCGACACCGCGCGTATCGCCATCCAGTCGGCGCTCACCGGCCACTTCGTGCTGTCGTCGCTACACGGCACCGACAGTGTTGCTGCGCTGCACCGTTTCCTCGACATGGGCATCGAAGCCTTCCTCATCGCCTCGTCGGTGGTGGGGGTCATCGGTCAACGTCTGTTGCGCCGCATCTGCGACAGCTGCAAAGAGCCGTACTTGCCGCCGCCCGATGAACTTGCTGCGTTCAAACAGCACAGTGGCGGCAGCGACAAGACCCATTTCTTCCGTGGCGCCGGTTGCAACTTCTGTGCCGGTACCGGTTACCGCGACCGCATCGGTGTGTACGAACTGCTGCGGGTGACGCCCGAACTGCGCCGCCTCATCGTGGGTTGGGCCACCACAGAAGAACTCCGCCGCCTTGCGGTTGCGCAAGGAATGCGGACCATGTTGAGAGAGGCAATGGCTCTCGTCGAGAACGACGTGACCACCATTCCCGAGGTCATTCGCACGTTGTTCGCGAACTAGCCGTACCAGGAGCCCGCAATGCCCACATTTACCTACGACGCAATCGACATCTCGGGTGCCACGATCGAGGGCACGCAGAAGGCCAACACCCTGGGCGAAGCGCGCGCACTGTTGATCGACAAGAACCTGTATCCGGTGAAATTGGCCGAAAAGCGCGGCCTCATGCAGTTCGAAATCACCAAAGAGAAGGTGAAGAACAAAGAACTGCTCAACTTCACCCGGCAACTCAGTGTCTTCGTGACGGCCGGTATCTCCATTACGGACGCGCTCGATGTGATCGGCGAGGAATCAACCGACAACGTGCTGCGTCGCACCGTGGGCGAGATGGTCGACGATCTGCGCAATGGTTCGACGCTCAGTGCCGCTGCCGCCAAGCACCCGCAGACCTTCCCCGCCTACTACGTGAGCATGATCGGTTCGGCTGAACTCACCGGCAAACTCGACGAAACCCTCACCAGCCTCGCCGACTACCTCGAACGCGACATCGAGACCCGAGCGACCATGGTGTCGGCGCTCACCTACCCGAGTGTGGTGATGGTGCTGGCCATCGTGACGGTCACCATCCTCGCCGGGTACGTGCTACCCAAGTTCAAGCCGCTGTTCGAGGAACTCGGTACCGAGTTGCCCCTACCCACGCGGATGTTGCTGGCCGTATCGACGCTGTTCACCGACTACTGGTACGTGCTGCTCACGCTGGTGCTGGTGGCAGTAGTGGTGCTGGTGTGGTTGTTCAAGTCGTCTGCCGGAAAACCGACCCGCGATTCGCTGATGCTGCGCCTGCCACTCGTCGGCGGTGTGGTGCGCACGTCCATCCTCGAGCGATTCTGCCGCATCCTGGCCACCATCGTCACGGCTGGTGTGCCGCTGCTCGAGGGGTTGCGCACTGCCGCCGACGCCACCGACAACACCGTGTACCGCAAAGCCCTCGAAGGTGCCCAGGAGCAGATGCTCGAAGGGGTCGGCTTCTCCACGGCGCTCTCCCAGACCGGCCTGTTCCCTGGTGCGGCGCGGCAGATGTTCAAAGTGGGTGAAGAGACGGGAACGCTCGACAAACAACTCGTTGCGGCGAGCAGTTACTTCAGCCGTGAACTGAAGGAACGGGTGAAGAAGTTCGCAGCATTCTTCGAGCCGGCGCTCATCGTGTTCGTCGGGCTCGTCGTGGGCTTCGTAGCCATTGCTCTCGTATCGGCCATGTATGGCGCCATCGGTGGGATGAAGGGCCAGGGCTAGTTCATGTCGGAGCTGCGCCGCCGCTGGTCGGGTCGCCGATCAGAACGATGGTCAGGTCGACCAGAGCAGGTCGATCAGTGGCGCGCCCACGAACACGGCCAGCACCGTGCCAGCCGCGAGGAACGGGCCGAACGGCAACGCGCTGCGGCGACCAGCACGACCTACCACCATCGCAGCAACACCGACGATCGAGCCCAGCAGGAACCCGCAGAACAACCCGATCGGCACATAGCCGAGGCCCAACCAGCCGAGGTACCCACCGAGCAGCGGGGCCAGGCGCACATCGCCATCACCCAACCCGCCGCGGCTCAGCACGTACACCAGCCACATGAACACGCCGGCAATGGCAGCACCGATGCACATGGTTGCGATGCGGTGCGGTTGGTGCGCCACCAGGGCAGCCACCACCAACAGCGGTACGCCGATGAGTGCCGTGACGTAGGTGATTTCGCGGGGCAGCCGCATGGTGCGCAGGTCGATGATGCTCAGAGCCAACAAGCCGGCACACAACACGCAGAACGCAAGGGTCTGCCAAGTGAAGCCGAAGCGTGCGGCCATGGCGGCGAACAACGCTGCGGTGGCGAGTTCCACCACCACCGGTTCCACACCGATGCGCGCGCCACAATGACGACATCGGCCGCGCAGTACCACCCAGCTCAGCACGGGCACGAGGTCGGGTGCCCCGAGCGTTGTACCGCAGGTGCCGCACGCCGACCGCGGCGCAACGATCGATGCACCGCGCGGCACGCGATCGACCACCACGGTGAGGAACGAACCGATCAACAGGCCGAGCACCCCTGCACCGCACACCGCCACCGTGGTCATTCGATGCTCACGCCCGTTTCACCATCTCCATCGCTCGAGCCGTCCCGGCTGGCTCGAGCATTCTGTCGGCGAGGTTAGCCAGCATGTCGAACACCCACGTCACCACCGACGGCCCGCACCACGACGACATCGAGATCGACCCGATGCTGCGCGCCTTGTTGAAGGCCACCGCCGATGCCGGCGCCAGCGACCTGCACCTCACCGCCGGTCGCGTCCCCACAGCCCGACGCGACGGCCAACTGGTGTCGTTCGAGGGTGTCAATGTGCTCACCCCTACTGACACCGAGCGCTTCGTCGCGTCGCTGCTCGGCCCCGTCCATCGCGCCAAGTTCGACGCCGAACACCACGTGGACTTCTCGTTCGGCCTTCCCGACGTGGGTCGCTTCCGAGTGAACGCCTTTCAGCAGCGCGGTTCATGCGCGTTGGCGATGCGCCTCGTACCGGCACGCATCCGCTCACTGGCCGAACTGGGCTGCCCAGACGCCTCCCACGGGCTCATGAATCGCCCCTTCGGGTTGGTGCTGGTGGTGGGCCCTACGGGTTCGGGCAAGAGCACCACCTTGGCGGCGATGATCGACCACATCAACCGCACACGGGCATGCCACATCCTCACCCTCGAAGACCCCATCGAGTTCTTGCACAGCCACAACCGCGCCATCGTGAACCAGCGCGAAGTGGGCTCCGATGTGCGCACGTTCGAAGAGGGGCTGCGCAGCGCATTGCGCGAGGACCCCGATGTGATTCTGCTCGGGGAGATGCGCGATGTGGAGAGCGTGTCGCACGCGCTCACCATGGCCGAGACCGGGCACCTGGTATTCGCCACGTTGCACACCAACGATGCCGCGCAGTCGCTCGACCGCATCGTCGACGTGTTCCCGGCGAACCGGCGCCATCAGGTGCAGGTGCAGTTGTCGGCCGTGCTGCAAGGTGTGGTGAGCCAGCGACTGCTGCCCGCCACAGGTGGCGGCCGTGTGGCCGCATTCGAGGTGCTCCTCGGCACCGACGCGGTGCGCAGCCTGGTGCGCGAGGGGAAGACCCACCAGTTGCGCAACGTGATGATCGGCGGCCAGAACGACGGCATGCAGACGCTCGAGATGGACCTGGCTCGATTGGTGGCCAGTGGTCTGGTCGCCACTGAGCACGCCGAGGCTGCAAGCGCCTACCCGCGCGAAGTGTTGAAACTCGTGGCCACCAATCGCTCACTGCAAAGCGCCCAGGCCACTGTGGCCGCTGGCCAAACCGCCACCGCCGGCCACGGTCGCCCCGTGGGTACATGAGCCTGCGGGCTCACCTACACATACACCGCTATGGCTCAACCACCCGTCCAACATCTCGGTGCGGCAATGCCCTGCCCCGGCGGCTGGCTCATCCTGCCGGCCCGATTGGGTGGCAATACCCTGCTGGCCGATGAGCCGGTGGTGGTGGCCACCCTCATCGAGGTGCTCGACTTCAAGCCACAGTTCGTCGCCGCGGCAATTCAAGTGCCCATCGGCTTTCCCGATGAACCCGGCACATTCGCTCGCTGCGATCTCGAGGCCAAGGAACTGCTCGGTTGGCCACGCGGCGCAGCACTGCCCGCCACACCCTCACGGGAAGCGTTGGCCGCACCCACGCTCGAGCAGGCCCGCGCCCTCGAACCGTGGTTGACCACTGGCGATCTCCGCCGATTCCCCGCGCTGCGTGAGGCCGCCGACACGTTCGAGCCCTATCACCAGCGACGCTGGTACTCGGCCCATCACGATCTCAGCTACCGCGTGATGAACGGCGATGTGGCGCTCACCTCGAGCCCCTATCTGCCCGAAGGGATCGAGGAACGCTTCGCGCTCATCGCCCGCACCATGCCAGGTGTCGAGCAGGTGATCAGTGCCCCACCGCCCGAGGGTGCTGCCCGCGAACACGTCGTGCAGGTGGCAGGGCTGCTGTGGACAGCGCGCCGGGCACTCGGCCGGGCCATCACCCGGCTTCCCATCGACCCCGAATGGGATGCACGCGGTCTTCGCCACGAGTTGGTGTACTGACCCGGTACGCGACGAGGGCCAGGCCTACAGGCCCAGCCCTCGACACTCATGCGTTGATCTGTTGGTT
>JBAXQV010000126.1:0-9309 GCA_037131575.1 Actinomycetota bacterium | reverse complement strand
GGTAGGCGCGGCGGCGGTGGGCGCGGCGGCGGTAGGCGCGGTTGTTGCTGGTGTCGTAACGCCCGGGGCGGTCGGCACAGCAGGCACAGCAGGCGCGGCAGTGGTGCGCACCGAAATGATCTGCGTCACGGCGTCGTATGGCCAACCGGCAGGCAGCGGCAACGGCGCACCCGTATCGGGCAGCACGCTGATGCGCTGTTCACCAGCAGCCACCAAGCCGAGGTGCGAGCGGGCGGCTTCCTGTGCGCCGGCCGGGGTCTCGAGTCGAGCCACATCGCGGGTGAGTTGCTCGTTGGCGGCGCTCAACACCTCGAGTTGCCGCTTCTTCTCGGCAATGGCGCTCTGTTGGCGAAACCACGTCTTCACCGGCAACATGAACAGCGCCAGCAACAGTGCCGCCACCACCCCGAGCGCGGCCATGGTGAGCAACCAACGCTTGGGGCGACTGGTGACCAGTTGACGATCGGCAGCGATGGGTCGCGTGAGATCGTTGAGGGCAGTGTCGTCGCCGCCCTCACCACGCCGTACGCGGGTGTGCATCTTCGAGCCGACGGTCGTCGAACGGGCACCGCGCTCAGGGCGCGGAATACTGCTCGTCTTCGGGCCACTGCTCATGGGGTCAGTTTCTCACGCCGCAGCGCGCGAATGGCGTCACTCAGCGCGGCGCGAGCGCCCGGCGCCCACGGAACTCAGCGGCCTCACCGAGTTGTTCCTCGATACGCAGCAACTGGTTGTACTTGGCCACACGGTCGCTGCGGGCCGGGGCACCGGTCTTGATCTGGCCGCAGTTGGTGGCCACTGCCAGGTCGGCGATGGTGGCATCTTCGGTTTCACCACTGCGATGGCTCATGACGCTGGTGTAGCTGTTCATGGTGGCCAATTCCACCGTGGCCAGGGTTTCGGTGAGGCTGCCGATCTGGTTCACCTTCACCAACACACTGTTCGCCACCGAGCGATCGATGCCCATGCGCAACCGGTCGACATTCGTGACGAACAGGTCGTCGCCCACCAACTGCACCCGAGTACGCAGCGCGGCCGATAACGCAGCCCAGCCATCCCAGTCGTCTTCGGCCATCCCGTCTTCGATGCTGACGATGGGATAGGTGTCGACCAGGCGCACCCAGTAGGCGGTCATCTCGTCGGGCGTGAGCACCTTGCCCTCGCCGGCGAGGTGGTAGCGACCATCGCGGAACAGTTCGCTCATCGCCGGGTCGAGCGCGATGGCGATGTCGGTGCCCGGCGTGAACCCGGCCCGCTCGATGGCCTCCATCAGCACCTTGATGGCGTCTTCGTTGCTGGCCAGGTTGGGGGCGAACCCACCCTCGTCGCCCACGGCGGTGGCGAGGCCACGGTCGTGCAGCACCTTCTTCAGCGTGTGATACGTCTCGGTGCCCCAGCGCAGCGCCTCACGGAAACTCGGCGCGCCAACGGGCATCACCATGAACTCCTGCATGTCGACCGAGTTGTCGGCGTGCACGCCGCCGTTCAACACGTTCATCATCGGCACCGGCAGCACATGCGCGTTGGGGCCACCGAGGTAGCGGTAGAGCGGAAGGTCGAGTTCGTCGGCGGCTGCCTTCGCCACGGCCAGGCTGGTACCGAGGATGGCATTGGCGCCGAAACGAGCCTTGTTGGGCGTGCCGTCGAGTTGGATGAGCAACCCGTCGATGGTGCGCTGGTCGAGCGCATCGAGCCCATCGAGCGCCGAGGCGATCTCGGTGTTCACGAACCCCACCGCCGTGAGCACACCCTTGCCCGAGTACCGGGCACCACCGTCGCGCAGTTCCACCGCTTCGTGTTCACCGGTGCTGGCCCCCGACGGCACAGCAGCCCGGCCGCGAGCCCCACTGAGGAGTTCCACTTCCACCTCTACCGTGGGGTTCCCCCGCGAGTCGAGGATTTCCCTGCCGACGACGCTGATGATCTCACTCATGGCCGGAAGGTTAGTGAGCCAGGGTCACTCGCGTGCGGGCTATGCGGGGTCTCTGCGGGCTATTCGGTGAGCTTGGCGCGGTCCCACAGGGCATCGAGGGTGGCCAGGTCGCTGGCGCGCAGGTCGATGCCCTCTTGCATGGCGAACTGTTCGACCTGCTCGAACCGGCGCCGGAACTTCGCCACCGCAGCACGCAAGGCCGCTTCGGGTTCCACGCCCAGGTGGCGGGCCACGTTCACCGTGGCGAACAACAAGTCGCCGATCTCTTCGAACTGGGCCGCTTCATCTCCCGAAGCAGCGGCATCCAACACCTCGGCGGTCTCCTCGGCGATCTTCGGCACCGCGCCATGAACATCGGGCCAGTCGAAGCCCACCTTGGCCGCCTTGCGCTGCACGGCGTACGCGTAGCTGAGCGATGGCTGGCTGGTGGCAACCCCCTCGAACACACTGGTGCGCTGCTTTTCGACCTGTTTGATGGCGTCCCAGTTGGCCACCACCTCGTCGGCGTCGGCCACCTCCACATCACCGAACACATGCGGATGGCGGCGCACCAATTTGTCGTGCACCCCACGCGCCACATCGGCGATGGTGAAGCGACCCTGTTGCTCAGCGATCATCGAATGGAACTCGATCTGGTACAGCAGGTCGCCCAGTTCCTCAACCAACGCATCGTCGGTAGCAGGGTCGTCGGCGCGTAAACCGTGGATGGCGTCAACCACTTCGTAGGTTTCTTCGAGCAGGTACTTCACCAGGCTCTGATGCGTCTGCTCGGCATCCCATGGGCACCGCTCGCGCAGCACCCGCGTGAGTTCGTGGAAGCGCGCCAATTCGGCGCCTACCGGTGTGCCGAGTGAGGGGATGTAGATACTGGTGAGGTGGTCGGCCTCGACGGTGCGGTCGAGTTCGGCCCAGGTGGTGTGCACCACGGCCTCGTCATCGGTGCCGAGCCGCTGCACGATGACCACCGGCTCATCGCCTTCGGCATCGACCGCCAGCTTGATCTCGCTGAGCACCCAGTTGGCGTGGGTGTGGGCCACCAGCATCGGCCCGCCGTAGCCCGCTGCCGCGGTGGCGAATTCGTGGCCGTCGACCAGGCGTACACCGGCTTCCACGGGGTCGATACCCAAGCGTGCGTAGGCGAGGTCGAGGAAGCTCATGGCAGGCAACACCCGACACTCGATACGCCGGTCGGCGCGCAGCAGGCGCACCGTGCGTTCGAGCACCAGCGGCGAACCCGGTACGGCGTACAGCACCTCACCGTGCTCATCGGCGGCGGCAACCAACTGCTCGGCGATGGTTGCGTACACATCGGCGAACGTGTCGGCCTGGTCGTACACGTGGTCGAAGCTCTCGGCACCGGGCACGAGGTGCGCACTGGGGTGTCGAGCCGTGCGCAGGTAACGCTTGGGCGTCGCGTCGATGGTGGCCAGGGTGTGGGCAGTGACGTAGCGATGGTCGCCCGGGCCGAGGCCCACCACCACGACAGTGGGCAGGTCAGCCAAAAGCCGTGACCTTCAGGTTGGCCGAGTCCCACCAGCCGTTCCGGGAGTCGACACTCACCTTGAACTTCGACATGGCAGCAGTTCCGTCGGTGATGGACAGTTGGGCGCCTTGAATGGCATCCCAGATCGCAACCATCTTCTGAACTTCCGGTGGAGCGCTCACCCACGAGTTCTTGTGCGTGGCAGGGCCGCTGCTCATTGCTGCATCGATCTCAGCCTGAGAGACCGCGCCGGCCGTTGAAAGACCCGTGGTGAGCACCCAGATGGTGAGCAAATTGCGCTGCAGTTGGGCTGTCGGAAGCGGGCTACTCGAGGTGGCACCAGCGATCTCGTTGGCGAGGTATGTCGTGGTCAACACTTCGAGGTCGTGCTGCGACAGCGTGGTGTTGTCCACCTTGGCAGCGACACCATGGTTCGAGAACGTGGCGCACGAGCTGAGCGAGGCAGCACCCACCAGGGCTGCTGCGGCGAGAAACATTCGACGGATCACGGGATCGACGTTAGCCGTCGACCGCCCCCACTGCAGAGTGCACGCACTTCACTGCAGAGTGCACGCACCTGGTCAACTCACCGGAATGAGTTCGCGCAGGAAGTCGACCAGGAAACGGGCGGGTTCGTTGCCACGCGGAATGGGCACCACCACCTGGCCCGAGTCCTCCTTGTAGAGCGCCGTGCGACTGAGCCGCTTCAAGCGCACCGATTCACTGACCTTCAGTTCGAGCGGCGCGAGGCGGGCCGCGCCCGAGGTGATCGACACATCGCGCAAGCTGAGGCGATGACATTCGGCGCGCAACGCGGCCACCCACAGCAGTTCTTCGGCGGGGGCGGGCACCGGGCCGTACCGGTCTTCCCATTCGGTGCGGATGTCGGCAACCTCGGCCTGGGTGGTGACGGCGGCGAGGCGACGGTAGGCCTCGAGCCGCAGTTCCTCCTTGCCCACGTAATCGACTGGCAGGTACGCGTCGGTGGGCACGTCGAGCTTCACCTCGGCCGGGGCCTTGGGTGGTGCCTCGCCCTTCATGTCGCCCACTGCTTCGGTGACCATCTGGCAGTAGAGGTCGTAGCCCACTGCGGCGATGTGGCCGCTCTGCGACTCGCCGAGCAGGTTGCCGGCGCCGCGGATCTCGAGGTCGCGCATGGCGATCTTGAACCCGCTGCCAAGGTCGGTGGCCTCGCCGATGGTGCGCAGGCGTTCGTAGGCCTCTTCGGTGAGGCGTGCATCGCGCGGATGGAACAGATAGGCGTAGGCACGCGAACCGCTGCGGCCCACGCGGCCGCGCAGTTGGTGCATCTGGCCCAGGCCCAGCAGGTCGGCGCGTTCCACCACCAGCGTGTTCACCGTGGGCATGTCGATACCGCTCTCGATGATGGTGGTGCACACCAGCACGTCGAAGCGGCCTTCCCAGAAGTCGACCACCACCTGTTCGAGCGTGCCTTCATCCATCTGCCCGTGGGCCACGGCGATGCGTGCTTCGGGTACGAGTTCGCTCAGGCGGGCGGCGCATTCGCTGATGCTGCCCACCCGGTTGTGCACCCAGAACACCTGACCCTCGCGCAGCAGTTCACGGCGAATGGCTTCCACGGCGACGCGCTCGTCGTATTCACCCACGAACGTGAGGATGGGCTGGCGATCGGCCGGTGGCGTTTGCAGCAGCGACAGGTCGCGGATGCCCACCAGGCTCATCTCGAGTGTGCGCGGAATGGGTGTGGCCGACAGCGTGAGCACATCGACATTCACCTTCAGCTTCTTCATCGTCTCCTTGGCCTGCACACCGAAGCGCTGTTCTTCGTCGACGATGAGTAGGCCGAGGTCTTTGAAGTTCACGCCCTCCTGCAACAGGCGATGGGTGCCGATGACGCAGTCGACCTCACCATTGGCGAGCCCTTCCAGAATGCCCTTCGATTCCTTCGCCGTTTGGAAGCGGCTGAGCACTTCCACCCTGATGGGGAAGCCCGAGAAGCGGTCGGCGAAGGTGGTGCCGTGCTGCGATGCGAGCAGAGTGGTGGGGGCGAGCACGGCCACCTGCTTGCCATCTTGGATGGCCTTGAACGCAGCTCTGATGGCTACTTCGGTTTTGCCGAAACCCACATCGCCGCACACGAGGCGGTCCATCGGGAAGGGGCGTTCCATATCGCGCTTGATGTCGTCGATGGCCGTTTGTTGATCGGGTGTTTCCGAGTAGGGGAAGGCTTCCTCCATCTCAGCTTGCCACGGCGTGTCTTGCGGGAACTGGTGGCCGGCGGCGTTGACGCGACGCTGATAGAGCACCACGAGTTCCTGTGCGATCTCGCGCACGGCACTGCGCACCTTCGACTTCGCCTTCGCAAAATCGGCGCCACCGAGTCGGTGCAGCGCAGGCGCTTCACCACCCACGTACTGGCGCAAGGCGTCGATCTGGTCGCTGGGCACGTAGAGCTTGTCGCCACCCTTGTAGGCGAGCAGCAGGTAGTCGCGCTCGACGCCGCCGATGGTGCGCTTCACCATGCCCTCGTACTGGCCCACGCCGTGCTGGTAGTGCACCACGTAGTTGCCGGGCTTGAGGTCTTCGAAGAAGCCGGCACTCTGCCGTTTGCGCGGGCGAGCCTGGCGGTGTGTACGGCGGCGGCCGGTGAGGTCGCCTTCGGCCACGATGGCCAAATGCGCCCCGGGCAGCGAGAAGCCGCGGTGGAGCGCGGCCACCGCTACGTAGCCACCGGGCCGGGTGAGGTCGGTGGTGGGGCCGGCCACGGCGAACTCGAGGCCACGGTCGCGCAGCAGTTGGGCCAGGCGCTGGGCCGAGCCTGCGGTATCGGCTGCCACCACCACGCGGTACTTGTCGGCCAGCAGGGCCGTGATGCGTTGGGTGAGGCCTTCGCCATCGCCCATCACCGGGCCCCATCCGGTGGCCTGCACCATTGGGGCGTCGGGGTTCGAAGGCGTCGAACTGATGGTCCACATCTGCTGGCCGGCGCCGAGCAGACGGTCGGTGCCGGCGTGAAGTCGGGGGAATTCGCGGGTGGCATCGCGGGCCCAGGTGCTGGCCAGGGTGCGGGCGAGGTCGTCCTCTTCGGCGAGCAGGTCGTCGGCGCGGTCGCGCATGCGGCGCGGTTCCACCAGCACCACCTTCGCTTCGGCGGGCAGCACGTTCGAGATGAGCAGGTCGGTATCGACCAACCACGGCATCCAACTCTCCATACCGTCGAAGAACGTGCCCTCGGCCAACCGCTCCCACTGTTCACGGCCCCACGGTTCGGCGGCGATGAGTTCGTTGGCGCGGGCGCGGGTGGCTTCGCTGGTGATGAGTTCACGCGCCGGGAAGATGAGTACCTCGGTGAGGTCGGCGGTGCTGCGCTGATCGTTCACTGTGAACTCGGTGAGACGGTCGACTTCATCGCCCCATAGGTCGATGCGGATGGGTGCCTCGGCGGTACTGGGGAAGATGTCGATGATGGCGCCGCGCCGGGCCACCTCACCGCGGTGCTCCACGAGTTCTTCACGGCGATACCCGAAGCCGATGAGCGTGGTGAGCAGATGATCGGCGTCGAGCACATCGCCCGGTCGCACCCGCACCGGTTCGATCTCGGTGGCGCCCGGCCCGAGCCGCTGCAGTAGGGCGCGTACGCCGGTGACCACCACGGCGGGCATGCGGTCGGGGGTGCGCAACCGCCACAGCACTTCGAGTCGGCGGCCCATCGTTTCCACGCTCGGACTCACCCGTTCGAACGGCAGGGTTTCCCAAGCTGGGAACATCACCACATCGTCGGCCGGCAGGAACTGGGTGAGGTCGTCGTACAACTGGCCCGCGTCGCTGCCCGTGGGGCACGCGACCAGCAGTGGGCGGCGGCCACCGAGTGTGCTGAGCGCAGCGATCGAGATGGGCCGAGCTGCCTCCGATACCGCAACCACGGCCTGTGGGTCGCCGAAGGCGTGCGTGAGGCCTGGCTCGGCTCTGAGGAGGGAGGGGAGATCGGCGAGTGACATGCCGGTTCCAGGGTACCGACCACCCCCACCACCGCACGCTCTCCTCCGCACCCACGGCTCCGCACTGCCACGGCGTTTGTGAACAAACCCGTGTGTATCGCGGGTTTCGGCACAAACGCCGAGGGTTGGGGCGGGGCGGTGCGGCAGGATGGAGGGGTCATGGCCGCCTCACTGCACGCCCGCAACCTGTCGCTCACCCTCGGCCAAACGGTGGTGCTCGACGATGTTGAACTCTCGGTACCGAGCGGCTGGCGGATGGGGTTGGTGGGACCCAACGGAGTGGGGAAGTCGACGCTGTTGCGTGTTCTGGCTGGCGCGCAGGTGCTCGATGGCGGTTCGGTGACCTGCATGCCGCCCGATGCCACCGTTGGCTACCTCACCCAAGAGCCCGAACGCAGAGCCGATGAGACGGTGGTGGAGTTCCTGTTGCGTCGCACCGGTGTGGGGCCTGCGTCGGCCGAACTCGATGCGGCTACCGAGGCGCTGGCGGCTGGCGAGGCGGGCAGCGACGACCGCTATTCCGACGCACTCGACCGGTGGCTCGCCCTGGGTGGTGCCGATCTCGATGCGCGCATCGGCGTCGTCTGGGCCGAACTGGGCCTCACCGAGCGCCTGCGCGACCAGCCCATGGCGTCGCTTTCGGGTGGTGAAGCGGCGCGTGCCGGGCTGGCAGCGCTGTTGCTGTCACGATTCGATGTGGTGCTGCTCGACGAGCCGACGAACGATCTCGACCTCGATGGCCTCGACCGACTCGAACGCTGGGTCAACGCCCAGAACACGCCGCTGGTGGTGGTGAGCCACGACCGCGAGTTCCTTCGTCGCACCGTCACCCACGTGGCCGAGCTCGACGAGTTCACGCATCGCATCACCGTGTTTGCCGGTGGTTGGGATGCCTATCTGGCTGAACGCGAAGTGGCCGCTCGACACGCACAGGAACGCTTCGATGAATATGCCGACAAGCGCGCGGACCTGCTGGGCCGCGCCCAGCGCGAGCGTGAATGGGCCACCCGGGGCGTGAACAAGGCCACGAAGAAGCCAAACGACAACGACAAGATCGCCCGTGGGTTCCAGATCGATCAGAGCCAGCAACTGGCGGCCAAAGCGGCGCGCACCGAGCGGATGCTCGAACGGCTCGACGTGGTGGAAGAGCCGCGGGAGGCGTGGCAGTTGCGGCTCACGTTCGGCGAAACCGCACGAAGCGGCGAGGTGGTGCGGCTCACGGGCGCCACGGTGCGTCGAGGCACGTTCACGCTCGGCCCGATATCGCTCTCGATCGGTGCGGGCGAGCGGGTGGCCGTGGTGGGGCACAACGGAAGCGGCAAGAGCACGCTGCTCGACGTGGTGCTGGGGCGCCAGCCACTCGATGCCGGTGAGCGGTGGTTCGGCCCCGGGGTGGTGGTGGGCGAACTCGAACAACGCCGTGGCCAACTCGCCGGCGAGGGTTCGGTACTCGAGGCATTCATGGCGAGCACGGGGTTCACCATCCCCGAGGCGCGTACCCTGCTGGCGAAGTTCGGTATCGGGGCCAGTGAGGTGCATCGGCCTGCGGCCTCGTTGTCGCCCGGCGAGCGCACTCGGGCGGTGTTGGCGCTGTTGATGGCCACCGGTACCAACTGCCTGGTGCTCGACGAACCCACCAACCATCTCGACCTTCCTGCCATCGAGCAACTCGAGTTGGCGCTCGAACAGTTCCGAGGTGCCGTGCTGTTGGTCACCCACGACCGGGCGCTGCTCGAATCGGTGCGGCTCACCCGGCGCATCGAGTTGGCCGACGGCCAAGTGGTGGCCGACCAACCCGTCTGACCCGGCGGCCGATCGACCCGTCATCCGAGTCGTCTCGTGCACCCTGGGTGCGCCGAAGTACTCGAATACCCCGCTGCGACTCGGATGGCGCTGTGTGACTCGGATGGGGC
>JBAXQV010000125.1:0-9323 GCA_037131575.1 Actinomycetota bacterium | reverse complement strand
CACGAAGCAGTTCGATCCGTGAGGCTGCACACCCCATACGGTGCTTTGGCTCACGGATCAGTGCGGTCTAGGCGCGGACGGCGCCGGCGCCGGCGCGGAGGACGGCTCGAACTGCGCGGACGGCGCGGATGGCGCCGGGGTCAGGCTTTGGGGGGAAGCGTGCGAATGCCGAGGTCGTCGAGCTGCTTGGGGTCGACGGGGGTGGGGGCATTCGTCATCGGGTCGGTGCCCGACTGGGTCTTCGGGAAGGCGATGACCTCGCGGATGTTCTCCTCGCCCGCCAAGATGGCCACCAGACGGTCGATACCGAACGCGAACCCACCGTGCGGAGGTGCGCCATAGCGGAACGGGTTGAGGAAGAACCCGAATCGACGATCGGCCTCTTCCGGCGAGATGCCGAGCAGGCCGAAGATGCGTGCCTGCAACTCTGGCTGGTGGATACGGATGGAGCCCGAACCGAGTTCCCAGCCGTTGAGCACCAGGTCGTATGCCTGGCTGCGCACGGCGAGCGGGTCGGTCTCCATGAGATGCACGTCGTCGGGGTGCGGCTGAGTGAACGGGTGGTGGCCCGGCTTGGGGCGGCCGGTGGCCTCGTCGACACCGATGAACAGCGGGAAGTCGACCACCCACAGGTAGCGGTACGGCCCCTGGTGCACCGGCGGGCGGCCGATGTCGTTGCGGAGCGAACCGAGCACTTCGCACGCAGTCATCCACGCATCGGCCACGATGAGCAGCAAGTCGCCGGGCTGGGCGGCCAGACGGGCCCGCAGTTCGGCAGTCTCGCCTTCGCTGAGGAACTTGGCCACGGGCGACTCGAACTCACCGGTGGGCCCCACCTTGATCCACACCAGGCCCTTGGCGCCCATTTTCTTGGCCTTGTCGGTCATGGCGTCGAGCTTGTTGCGGCCGTATTCCTCGGCCTTGCCCGAGGCATTGATGCCCTTGATGGAGGCCGCACCGGCGAACGCCTTGAACCCGGTGGACGCGAAGGCGTCGGTGAGTTCGACGAGTTCCATGCCGAAGCGAAGATCGGGCTTGTCGATACCGAAGCGATTCATCGCCTCGTGCCAGGTGAGGGTGACGATCTCGCCCGGGTCTTGGCCCGCTGCCTTGGCTGCCGCGAGCACGGCGGCGCCGATGGCTTCGTGCACATCGCTCTGCTCGGCGAAGCTCATTTCGATGTCGAGTTGCATGAACTCGTACTGGCGGTCGGCGCGCAGGTCTTCGTCGCGCAAACACCGCGCCACCTGGTAGTAGCGGTCGATGCCGGCCACCATGAGCAACTGCTTGAACAGCTGCGGGCTCTGCGGCAGTGCGTAGAACGAACCGGGCTGCTGGCGGCTGGGCACGATGAACTCGCGGGCACCTTCCGGCGTGCTGGGCACCAGCATCGGGGTCTCCACCTCGATGAAGCCCTGGTCTTCCATGGCCCGGCGGATGGCCGAGTTCACTCGGGCACGCAGGCGCAGGTTGCGCTGCATGCGCTCGCGACGGATGTCGAGGTAGCGGTACTGGAGGCGGGTACCTTCGGCCACCTGGTCGGCACGTTCGTTGATGGGGAACGGCGGCGCATCGGCAGCGTTGAGGATTTCGACCACGCAGTCCTGCAACTCGACCTCGCCTGTCGGCAGGCGCGTGTTCACGTTCTCGGCAGGCCGAGCAGCCACGGTGCCGGTGACGCGCACCACGTATTCGGCGCGCACGTCGACTGAGTTGTCGACCACGGCCTGGCTGACGCCCGAGTGGTCGCGCACGTCGATGAAGGCGAGCTTCTCGCCGTGCTCGCGTCGGGTGGCAACCCAGCCGCACAGGCTGACGGTTTGGCCGATGTGTTCGGCACGCAAGGCGCCGCAAAGATGACTACGCAGTGATGTGCTGCTCATGGGAGTGCTTTCTGCAGGTGGGCGATGAGATCGTGTCGGGGAATGCTGGACTGGCCAGTACCTTCGCCTTCGGAGGGGCGTTCGGCGCGCAGCGGGCGCACCACCACGGTGCCGGCGGCGAGTTCGTCGGTGCCGACGATGACGGCGAAGGTGGCGCCGCTGCGGTCGGCGGCTTTCATCTGGCTCTTCATGCTGCGGTTCTCGTACGGCCGGTCGCAGGTGATGCCAGCGGCGCGCAGTTCGCCGGTGATGCGCAGTGCTTCGAGGCCACCGGTGGTGTCGACCACGAACACCGACACCGCGGTCGGCGGAGGGGCGAACACGCCCTCGTCGTCGCAGGCCAGCAGGGTGCGGTCGAGGCCGATGGCGAAGCCGATGCCGTGCGTTGCGGGGCCACCGAGCGATTCGACCAGACCGTCGTAGCGGCCGCCACCACCCACGGCGTTCTGCGCCGAATCGAGGGTGAGCCCCTGGAACTCGAACGTGGTGTGGCGGTAGTAATCGAGCCCCCGCACGAGCTTCGGCTCGATGGTGAAAGGAATGCCCAGCGCGGTGAGGCCGGCCTGCACACTGGCGAAGTGCGCTGCCGCGTGTTCGCTGTAGAACTCGGCGATACGCGGCGCGGCGGCAACCACCTCGGCGTCTTGCGGACGCTTCGAGTCGAGCACGCGCAGCGGGTTCTTCTCGAGCGTCACCCGGCTCTCGGCGCTGAGCGCATCGAGGTTGGCCTCGAAGTGCGCCTTCAAGGCAGCCACATAACGAGCACGGTCGTCGGGGTGGCCGAGCGAGTTGAGCAAGAGCGCCACGCGACGCAGGCCGAGGCGCTGGAAGAACTCCCACCCGATGGCGATGATCTCGACATCGAGATACGGGTCGTCGGCGCCGAGCACCTCGATGCCCACCTGGTCGAACTGCCGGTACCGGCCTCGCTGTGGCTTCTCGTAGCGGAACTGCGACCCCGTGTACCAGACCTTCCAGGGTGTGGCCGGCCGATGCTGCACGAATGCCCGGCACACCGAGGCGGTGAGTTCGGGCCGCAGCGCCACATGCCGACCACCCTTGTCGACGAAGTCGTACATCTCCTTCGACACCACATCGGTGGCGTCGCCGATGCGCTGGAACACGCCGAGGTCTTCGAGCAGTGGCGAGATGACCTGGCCGTAGCCAGCACCCTCGGCCACCTCGGCGAACACCTGCACGAAGCGACGCCAACGTGCCGATTCAGGGGGCAGGATGTCGCGCATCCCTGGGCTGGTTTGGAACTCGGGCACGAGTATTGATCCTACCGGCAGCGCCGCGCGCGGCCCGTGGCATTTCGTGCGCACACCGCGAACTCTGCGTGCTGCTACTTGGTTGCTACCTTTGGTAGTATCAGAGTATGAAGGTGAGTGTGAGCCTGCCCGACGACGATGTTGCATTCCTCGATGCCTATGCCGAGCACGAGGGCTATTCGTCGCGTTCGGCCGTGCTCCACAAGGCGGTACGACTGCTGCGCGCCAGCGAACTCGGCGCCGCCTATGAAGATGCCTGGGCCACCTGGTCGGCCGACAGCGGCAATGACGCGTCGGACGTCACCGCACGCGACGGGCTCGCCTGATGCGGCGGGGCGATATCTGCCTGGTCGACCTCGAACCGGTTCGTGGCGCCGAAGCCAACAAACTCCGCCCAGCGGTCATCGTGAGCAATGACGGTGCGAACAGCACAGCGCAACGCCTCGGCCGTGGCGTGCTGACGGTAGTGCCCCTCACCTCGAACACCGAGCGGGTCTACCCGTTTCAGGTAGTGCTCCCGGCCGAATCGACGGGGCTCAGCTTCCACTCGAAGGCTCAGGCCGAACAGGTCCGCTCGGTGGCTGTGGAGGGCATCGGGGCGAACGTGGGCACGGTGCCGCCACCGCTGTTGAGCGCGCTCGACGAGGCGCTACGACTCCACCTGGCACTCTGATACGGCCGAACTGCGGCCGCCCCTGCCGTATCAGAGGTGGAAGGTCTCGGTGTGACCGTCGACGCTGATGGCCTGACCCGACACCATCGCAGCCGCCGGTGATGCGAGGAAGAGGCACATGTCGGCGATTTCGGTGGGCTCTACGAACCGTTTCATCGACTGGCCTGCCACGTACTCGTCGGCCACCTGTGCGGGCGTGACACCGCGTAACTCGGCCTCGGCCGCGATGACACGATCCATCCGGTCGCCGTTCACCGAACCCGGGCAAATGGCGTTGCAGCGCACGTTGTGCGGGCCGAGCTCGACGGCGAGCGACTTGGTGAGCCCGATGACCGCCCATTTGGCCGCCGCATACGGGGTACGCATGCCGAACCCGAACAAACCTGCTGTCGACGACAGGTTGATGATGGACCCACTGCCCTGCGCTTTCATGAGCGGTGCAACCTTGCGCGCGCAGCGGAAGTGTGAATCGAGCGACACGGTGAGGCAGTGGCTCCACTCGGCTGGGTCGATGTCTTCCACGAACGCGGTGGGCCCTTTCGTACCGGCATTGTTCACCAATACGTCGACACCACCGAGTTCGACGACGGCTGTGTCGAGCCATGCGTCGAGCGAGTCGCCATCGGCGAGGTCGACCTTGCGGGCCACGGCACCGGGAAACTCGGCTCGAAACGCGGCGAGCGACGCGTCGTCGACGTCACACACCTGAACCTGTGCCCCACTGGCGATGAACGCAGCAGCGATGCTGCGCCCGATACCACCAGCAGCAGCCGTGATAATGACCCGTTGCGCCATGTGCGGCACTCCCCCTTCGTCGCTACCGAGGCTAGCGAGCGTCAGTCGCCGTGGCCGGGAACGATGCGGTAGGCGTCGTACACCGAGTCGATGGTCTTGATGGTACGCAGCACCGACTCGAGGTGCGAGGCATCAGCCATCTCGAACTCGAACCGCATCTTCGCCACCCGGTCGCTGCCGGTGTGTGTGGAGCAGGCAACGATGTTCACATGCTGCTCGGACAGCGAGTTGGCCACATCGCGCAGCAGCCTCGAGCGGTCGAAGGCGATCACTTCCACCCCGGCCCGGAACAGCGTTCCGGTCTGGTCGCCATCCCACTCGACCTCGATGAGCCGCGTTGCCTGTTCGCTCATGAGGCTTTCCGCGTTGGCGCAGTCGGCACGGTGCACCGACACCCCGCGGCCACGAGTGACGAAACCGATGATCTCGTCGCCAGGCACCGGCGTACAGCACTTCGACAGCCGGATGAGTACGTCGTCGAGGCCCTCCACCACCACGCCTGGGTTGCTCCGCGCCCGTCGATGACGCGACGGGTTGAGCACGCTCGACGACACCTGCTCGTCGCCCGAGTTCTGGTAGGTGCGCACGACCTCCTGCGCGAACGACTGTGGCGACACATGATGCTCGCCGATGGCGGCGAGCAAGCCGTCGAGGTCGGTGTAGCCCGCAGCAGCCACCTCGGTGACCAGCGCATCGCTCTTCCACACGCGCTGCAGGGGCATCCCTTCGCGGCGCAGTTCGCGCGTGAGTTCCTCGCGGCCTGCTTCGACCATGTCGGTTCGGCGTTCGCGTGAGAACCACTGGCGAATCTTGTTGCGCGCTCGGGGTGACACAGCGAACTGCAACCAGTCTCTGGTGGGCGCAGCACTCTCGAGTTTCGAGGTGAAGATCTCGCAGGTGTCGCCGCTGCTGAGCACCGAATCGAGCGACACCAACCGCCCGTTCACCTTCGCCCCGATACACGCGTGCCCCACCTCGGTGTGCACTGCGTAGGCGAAGTCGACCGGGGTGGAACTCTTCGGCAGGGTGACCACCTTGCCCTTGGGCGTGAACACGAACACCTCGTCTTGTTCGAGGTCGGTCTTCAGGCTCTCCATGAACGCCGCCGGGTCGGTGACGTCGGCCTGCCAGTCGATGATGCGGTTCAGCCAATCGATATCGGGCGCTGCCGTATCGTCTTTATAGGCCCAGTGCGCGGCGACGCCCCATTCGGCGCGCTGGTGCATCTCGCGGGTGCGGATCTGGACTTCGATGACCTTGCCGCCCGGCCCGATGACCGTGGTGTGCAAGCTCTGGTAGAGGTTGAACTTGGGCATCGCGATGTAGTCCTTGAACCGCCCCACCACCGGCCGGTAACTCCCGTGGATGGAGCCGAGCGCGGCGTAGCAGTCCTTCACCGAATCGACGATCACGCGTACCGCGATGAGGTCGAAGATGTCGTCGAACTCCTTGCCCTTCTGCATCATCTTTTCGTAGATGCTCCACAGGTGTTTGCCACGGCCGGTGACATCGGCATCGATGCCCACCGTGCTGAGCCGGCCGCGTACGTCGGCGATGGCCTTGGCCAGGTACACCTCGCGCTCAGGGGTTCGCGTGGCCACGAGGTGGTCGAGCTCGGCGTAGCGCTTCGGGTAGAGCGAGGCGAATGCGAGGTCTTCGAGTTGTTGGCGAACCTCTTGAATGCCCAAGCGGTGTGCCAGCGGTGCGTAGATGTCGAGCGTCTCCTGGGCGATGCGGCGTTGCTTGTCGGTGGGCATCGCGGCGATGGTGCGCATGTTGTGCAGGCGGTCGGCGAGCTTGATGATGAGCACCCGCAGGTCGCGCGCCATGGCCACGAGCATCTTGCGCATCGTGGCGGCCTGCTGGGCCTCTTTCGAGTCGAACTGGAGGCGCTCGAGCTTGGTGACACCGTCGACGATGGCGGCCACTTCGGCACCGAAGTCGCGCTCGACATCGGCGAGGCTGATCTCGGTGTCTTCGACCGCGTCGTGCAACAACGCGGCCGCCAAGGAGATGTCGTCGAGCCCGATATCGGCCACGATCTGCGCCACCGCGAGTGGGTGGTTGATGTAGCTCTCACCGCTGGAGCGGGTTTGGTGGCGGTGCGCCTCGACCGCCACCTCGTAGGCGCGGTTGATGAGCCCGATGGGCGCCTTCGGCTGACGGCGCCGGTACGCGGTGAGCAGTGGTGTGAGCTCTTCGGCAGTCGTGTGCTGATGGCGTCGCCATGGGAGCACTCGATCGACGGTGGCCATAGCGGTTCCTACATCAGTGCCAGTGCCTCGACCGGGCGCTGCCCGAGCCGGGCACGACCGCCGAGACCGTCGATCTCGAGGAGGAAACCCAACCCGATGACCACACCGCCGAGTTCTTCCACGAGCCGACACGTGGCTGCCGCGGTGCCACCAGTGGCGAGCACATCGTCGATGACCAACACTCGCTCGCCGGGGTGGATGGCGTCGCGATGCATTTCGAGTTTGTCGGCCCCGTACTCGAGCGAATACTCCTCGCGCACCACTGCCCACGGCAGTTTGCCGGCTTTGCGCACCGGCACGAACCCGGCACCGATTCGATAGGCCACCGGCGCAGCCACGATGAACCCGCGGGCTTCCATGCCGAGCACTCGATCAACCGGTTGACCGTCGAAACGGGAACCAAGTTCGCTGATAGCCCGAGCGAACCCGTCACCGTCGCCCAACAGCGGTGTGATGTCGCGAAACGTCACGCCCGGGTTGGGGTAGTCGGGGATATCGCGCACCAAAGATGAGAGCCAGGTCGAGTCGATCGACATGGTGCCAGGGTATCGCCCGCCAGGCCCGAAGGCCGCGGATCAGCGCCGCTTCTTCTTGCGCGGCCGGGGCGGGTGGGTGAGCACCGCCTCGGGCGTGTTCGACGCCACCAACGTGCCGAGGTCGACACCTTCGGCCCGTTGACGTGCCCGCGCCATTTCACGACGATGCCCTTCGGGCGAACCGCCCAACACCAACCGTTGCAGTTCGGGGCCGGTGGCGTAGTCGTTGTGGCTGTTGCGGTAGCGCAATTCGTAGGTCTTGAACATCGTGAACAACGGGGCCGCGATGTAGATCGACGAGTATGAACCCACCAACAGGCCGATGAGCAACGCCAACGCGAACTCACGCAGGGCCACGGCGCCGAGAGCCACCGAACCGATGAGCAGCAGCGACATCACCGGCAAGATGGCAGCGATCGAGGTGTTGATCGAGCGCATCAGCACCTGGTTCATCGACACGTTCATGATGTCGGCATAGCCGAGGCGGGTGCCCTTGTACTTCTCGGTGTTCTCGTTCATCTTGTCGAACACCACGATGGTGTCGTAGAGCGAGAAGCCCAAGATGGTGAGGAACGACACCACGGTTGCCGGGGTGACCTCGAAGCCGAACAGCGAGTACACACCCACGCTGATGAGCACGTCGTGCACCATGGCGATGATGGCCGCGAGCGCCATGCGCCACTCGAAGCGCCACGAGATGTACAACATCACCAGCACCAGGAAGATGGCCAAGGCTCGAATGGCCTTTTCGGTGATGCTCTTACCCCACGACGAACTCACCGAGGTGGACGACACTTCGCTCACGTCGACCTTGGCAGCATCGGCGAGCACCTGCTGCACCTTGGTGGCGGTTTCCTGCGATTGGGCGCCCACCTGGATGCGCAATCGGTCGCCGCTCTGCGAACTGAGCACCTGGATCTTCGCCGATGATCCGGTGATGCCGTTGGCGTCGAGTACGGCGCGGGCTTGATCGATGGTGAGGTTGGTGGCCGGCACTTCCCAGGCCACACCCCCCTCGAAGTCGAGGCCGAGGTTCAAGCCACGGGTGAACAACGACAGCAGCGTGATGAGAATGAGTACGCCCGACACGATGAAGCCGTAGCGGCGGCGACCGTAGAAATCGATGGCCGTTTCACCGTGATACAGCCTCCCCCACGCGCTCCGACGCGCATGGGGTGCTTCCGGAACGACCGTGCCCGAGTGATCGGCCGCCTCGGTGAGGATGTCGATGGAATCAGTCATGACGCACTCCCTGCGAGCGGCTTGGCGGCCGAAACTTCGAGCCCCATCACGGTGCGACCCTCCATGAACGATGTCTGTGCCAGCAACAGCACGGCGGGCCGTGTGAAGAAGTAGCTCACGAACAGGTCGATGAGGGTGGACAGACCGAGGAAGAAGGCGAAGTTACGCACAGCACCGACGGTGAGATACCACAGTGTGAACGCACCGATGAGCGACACTGTGTCGGCGATGAGGATGGTTCGCCAGGCACCGGTGAATCCCCGCTGGGCGCTGTTGCGCACCGTGCGTCCGCTGCGGATTTCGTCTTTCAAGCGTTCGAAGAACACCACGTACGAGTCGACGGTGACACCCACGGAGACGATGATGCCCGCCACACCCGAGAGCGACAGGGCGAGGCCCTGAGTCTTCGAGAGCAACGCGACGATGCTGTAGATGAGTGCACCCGAGACGCACAGGCCAGCCACCACTACGAGGCCGAGGCGACGGTAGTACACCACCATCAGCACCATCACGAGACCCACACCGATGAGACCGGCGATGAGCGCCGCGTGCAACGAATCTTTGCCGAGCGTGGCCGACACATTCTGCACCGACTGCGTTTCCATCTTCACCGGCAGCGAACCGCTGCGCAGCACGTTGGCGAGATTCTTTGCCTCGCCCTCGGTGAA
>JBAXQV010000124.1:0-9327 GCA_037131575.1 Actinomycetota bacterium | reverse complement strand
TGCGATGTCGACATTGTGCAGACCCGAGGCAGTTGATGTGACCACCGGCCGGATTGGCCGAACACCCCTCTGAGCGGCAAAGGTACCGGTATGCAGCGACGACGCACCGGCGACGGGTTCATGCGCTGCGCCGACGGCCACGTGCGATGGGGTGTGTTCGGCGCGGCAGGGGTGGTGTTCGTGTGGCGCGACCCTGCCGCGCTCGACGCCGAACCGCTGGTGATGTTGCAGATGCGTTCGGCATTTGCGCACGAGGGTGGTACCTGGTCGTGTGCCGGCGGGGCGCTCGACGAAGGCGAACTGCCCTACGAAGGGGCGCTGCGCGAAGCCTCAGAGGAAGTAGGAACCGTTCCTGCGGCTCACCGGGTGAGGGGCGAGTACGTGTTCACGCCCGCTGCCGACTGGTCGTACACCACCGTGGTGGTGGAGGTCGACGAATTGTTCGGCGAATCGATGAACTTCGAAACCGACGATGTGGAATGGGTACCGGTCGACCTGGTCGATCGCCGGCCATTGCATCCGGGTTTCGCGGCGGCCTGGCCGCACGTGCGCGCCATCATCGAGCAATCCGCCTAGATGTCGGCGATGAACCGACTCGTCATCGGCTTCGACAGACCGCGTGGCGAGAAGGTGAGCCCGGCTGGCACCACCACCGAGCGGTTATCGGTTTCTGCCGGCGCCGTCACAGCCTTTTCGCGCATGTCGAACCGGGCGGGTGCTGCAGGCGCAACGGGGGCCTCGGCGGGCGCCGCCGCATTGGGATCGGTGTCGTTGCCGAGATCGCGGCGCCCGGTCGTGACACGACCGATGTTCGCTGGCAACCGACTGATTTCCACACCCTTCATCGTCCGATACCGGCCCACTGCGCACGCATCTCGAACCCGGTGAACGGGTGATTGTGCAACCCGCCCGGGCGCCGCTGTTCGACCTGGTGGTGGTGGTCGACTGGAGCGCGAACTCCACCTCGAAAACCGGCCGCGACTCGATTTGGATCGCCGCCGTGGGTACCCACGATCTCACCGAGTTCTCGCTGGTGAACCCTTCCACTCGGGCCGCGGCCGAACAACACCTCGCCCATCTCATCGCCGACGCTGCGGGTTCGCGCGTGCTGGTGGGCTGCGACTTCAGTTTCGGTTATCCGGCCGGGTTCGCCCGCGCCATCGGCCACACCGGCGATGCCCCGTGGGCAACGATCTGGGCACACCTCGCCGATGAATTGGTCGACGAACCCGACAACAGCAACAACCGCTTCGCCGTGGCTTCACGATTGAACGCTTCCATCAGTACCGGTCCCGGCCCGTTCTGGGGCACCACGGCTGCCGCCTACATCTCCCCCACGCTGCGGCGCACGAAAGCACCCGGCTTCCCTCACGCCACCAGGCACCCCGATCGACCCGCCCTCCAAGAGTTCAGGGTCGTCGAGCAGGTGCTTCGTGCCAGCGGGCTGCGCCCCAGTTCGAGTTGGCAACTGGCAGGGGCCGGGTGCGTTGGCAGCCAGGCACTCACCGGTATCGCCATGCTGGCGCGGTTGCGCCGCCGGGCAGACATCGCCGAGCGGCAGATTGTGTGGCCGTTCGAGACCGGCCTCTCCGTCGACCGGATCGCTGCATCACCCGACTCAGTGGTGCTGGCAGAAGTGTGGCCGAGCCTGGTGCCGCTCGATCTGACCACGCACGATGTGCGCGATGCTGCCCAAGTGAGCGGCTTAGCAGCATGGTTGGCTGCACTCGACCGGCGCGGCGATCTCGCTGAACTGTTCTCACCCGCCACCAACCCCGCCGACACCGCAGTGGTGATGGGTGAAGAAGGCTGGGTGCTGGGCGTTCGTTGACTCAGGTGACCTGGATGATGTGGCCGCGGCCAGCGCGCTTGGCGATTGACGCAGCGCCGATACCGGTGAGCAACAGGCCATCAGGCGTGAGGTCGCCATTGCTGACGGTGAGGCCCACGCAGGCGCCCATGGCGACGAACTGATCGGCCACCATGAACGGGAAGGCCATGGCCATGATCACGCGCTCGGCCACGGGGCGTGCGGTGTTCATGACGGCGTTTGACTCGAGCAGCACGGCGAACCCGTCGATTCCGTGCCGCACGGCCATGTCGCCGGGCCGCAGACAGGCGGTGAGGCGTTGGGCGGCAGCGGCGAACACATCGCGGCCCACCTCACGGCCATGCTCGGCGACGATGGTGTTGAAATCGTCGAGCACCACCAGCATCACCACGCGGCCCGGGTACGCCCAGCGGTCGTCGGCCACAGCGGCGGCCATGGCGCGCTCGAGTGCGCGGCGGCTCCACAGGCCGGTGGTCGGGTCTTGGTCGGGTTCGCCTGATTCGGCCAGGGCGAGGGCGAGATCGGAACCGCGGGCAGCCTGCTCGGCATTCACGGCCTCGCGGGCCATCTGCTCGACCACCTCTGCTGCTTCATCGGCGCTCTGCTGCTCGGCGTAGGCCTCGGACTCGGCCTCGACCAGCGCATTCACCGAGGCAGCGGTGGGTACAGCACCGATGGAACCAACCCCGAGCCCCCACGCACAGCGCACGCCGAGCACGGTGGCGCACATGAGCAGCGCTGCCAGACCCAGGGCGGGCAGGCCGCCCACGAAAGCGAGCGTTACGAGGCAGCCGATGCTCACCGCTGCGGCCGCAGCGGCCACCACTGCTGCTGATCTATTCGTCACGCTCGTCCCTTCCCACTTCTACCCTTTCCACTGTCCGGACAACATTCCGGCGCGCACCAGGGTTCACCCCAACAACCCTATGACACCCCTCTGGCATGGTGGCATCATGACCACTCACCACGACACCACCCCCACCGGCGGCTCGCTCGATGTCATCGTGCCTGAAGCCCCCCTGCAACTCTCGTTGCAGCTCGCCACGTCGGATCGTCCGCTGCAATTCCGCATCCCCCGGCACACGCGAGAGCTCGGCCTGGCCCGAATTGCTCAGATCCGCCGCGAAATGGCCGAACGGGCCGCCCAACGCGCGCTCACCGAGGGCAACACCCACGCCGCGTAGATCAGCCGGCAGTAGGCGCCAAGGCCTGCACGGCCTCCCAGTGCTTCAGCTCCGGGTCGAATGGCATGATCGCGATCGAACTCGTCGTCACACCATGGTCGAAATAGGCCTGGATCTTCGCCCGGCACTCGGCGGGTGAGCCGTGCACGATGAGGTCGTCGACCACCGAATCGGGAATCGCTGCCAGAGCTGCTTTGCGGTCGCCCGCTGCCCAGGCATCCCACATCGGTTGCAGTTGCTCGCTACGGCCCAGCCAGCGATGGAACTCGGCGTACACCGGCACGTTCAAGTAGGCCGCGATGGCGAACCGACCCGCAGCCCGCACCGCTTCGGCATTCTCGCTGGGACAGCAGAAGATACGCGCCACGATTTCTTTCTCGACGCCACCGGCGGCGGCGTTCACCACATCGACGACACGGCTCACATCGCTGGCCGAGAGCCAGTTGATGATGGCCCCATCGCCCTCGCGTGCAGCCAACTTCAGCATGCCCTCACGCAGGGCCGCCACCAAGATCGGCGGCGCTTGCTCGGGGCGAACACCCAGGCGGAACCCCTGCACTTCGAACGTGTCGTACTGCTTGGCAATCTTTTCGCCGCTCAACGCGTCGCGCAGGAACCGCACCACATCGCGCACCTTCTTGTATGGCTCCACGAAGGGCACGCCGTTCCACCGTTCGACGATGACATTGCTGCTCGAACCGATGCCGATGGCGAAACGGCCCGGTGCCGCGTCGGCCAGTGAGGCCACGCTCTGCGCGAAGCAGGCTGGCGAACGGGTGTAGGCCGGGATGATGGCGGTGCCGAGGCGCAGACGCGGCTCCCACGCTGCGGCCAGCGCCAACGGGGTGAAGCCGTCGGCACCGTCTGATTCGGCCGACCAGATGTCGGTGTAGCCGAGGTCGGCCAATTCGGCGAGCTTGTCGCGGTGCGTATGCAGGTGGCCGGGCAGCGGCACGGTCATACCGGGCCTGATGGGCAGTGCCATGGTCATCGATTCCCCTGGTCGTTGGTGGGCATATCTTTCCAGAAGCGCACGATGCAGCTCTGGCTGGCGGTGGCGAGCAGGGTGCCGTCTTCAGCGAACATGTGCACCAGGCCGTGGCCGAAACCACGTTCTACGGCGTGGACGCGGATGTCGAGCAGCACCCACTCGGTGGGTACCAGGTGCACCACGCGCAACGTGTTGTCGAGGCTGTTGCCTCCACCGCGCACACCGAGTGCCTGCCCCACACCCATCGGCACGAAGTCGCCGAGAATGGCCAACGCCGTAGCGTCGACCCCTTCGATCACATCGGGGATACGCACCCACATGAGGGTCTGGCCATCGCCCTGGGTGCCGTCGAGCTCCTCGAAGGCACGACCCTTGGCAAGGCGCTGATCGAGCCGATCGTTGATGGTTCCCTCCACCGGCAGGCGGTGGGTGCGGGCCTCGCACTCGGCCGGTGTGGGTACCTCGGGCATGGTTTCGAACTGACCGGCCACCTCGATGGGGCGGTTGCCCAACGCAGCGTTCACGGTGAGGATTTCGCGGTTGCCCACATGGCACACGGCGCGAGCCTGGGTCATCTGGTGCCCCACCACGGCCAGGGTGACGTCGATGTCCATCACCTCACCGGGCTTGGCATACGAGAGGTACTGCGCCGTTGCCCACACACACTCGCGTTCGCTCGTGCCTTCCATTGCCGAAATGGCGGCGGCAAGCCCGCAACCTCCGAACAGGAAGCCACCCATCGTGCTCAGCCCGGTGGTCACCTCGAGCGACCAACGGTAGGGATTGTGGCTCTGAGTGAGCCCGAGGAAGGTGCGACTGTCCATGACCCGATCGACTCTAGAGCCGCTGCCACCTCCAACCCCAGGGGGTAGCGTGCAGTCATGGTCGACACACCCTGGCAGGGAGATGCTTGTTCGCTGGTTGATGAGTTCCGCTCGGGTGGCCGCTCACCCCTCGAAGAACTGCAGGCAACGTACGCCGCCATCGACGCGAGCGACCTGAACGCGTTCTGTTACCTGCCCCGTGAGGCAGCCGAAGCCTCCGCCCGCGCCGCCGATGTGTCGAAGCCGTTCGGTGGTGTGCCCATCGGTGTGAAGGAACTCGACCAGGTGCTCGGCTGGCCCGATACCGAGGCGTGCGCCGTGTTCGCCGACCGTGTGGCCACGCACACCTCGGTCATGGCGCGCCGTATCAGCAACGAGGGCGGTGCCGTGCTGGCGGGCCAGACCACCGCCAGCGAATTCGGCGGGGTGAATGTCACCCGAACGGTGCTGCACGGCACCACCCACAACCCGTGGCAGTGGGACCGCACCCCCGGTGGGTCGTCGGGTGGCAGTGCCGCAGCGGTGGCCGGCGGGTTGGTGAGCATCGCCACCGGCGGTGATGGCGGTGGGTCGATTCGCATCCCTGCAGGTTTCACCGGCCTGCTGGGCCTCAAGGCCACGTTCGGGCGCATTCCCCTGGCCCCCCGAAGCGAGATCGGCAACTACACCGTGACGGTGGGCTGCATGGCGCGCAGTGTGCGCGATACCGCACGCTGGTTCGACGTGTGCAACGGCCACGACCCGCGCGACCCGTTCAGCCTGCCCCGAGTGGAGGGCTGGGAAGCCGGGCTGGGCACCTTCGCCGAGGCCCTGCGCGGCCGCCGGGTGGCGCTCGCACCCGACTGGGGTGGCGCCGTGGTGTCGCCCGCGATGTGGGCGGTACTGGCCGAGGCTGCCGAACATCTCATCGGCCTCACCGGGCTGCAGCGAGTAGACGGCGTCGACACGGCGCTGCCATCGATGGGCGCGGCGTGGAGCATCAGCGGCATGATCTCCATCGCCAGCGGTCTGGGCGACGCATGGCCCGACTGCGCCGACATCCTCACCCCTGAAATGCGCATGGGCCTCGAACATGCGCCGCAGCGTTACGGCGTCGACGCCCGAGCCAAGATCGAGCGGCGGCGTATGGAGTTGAACGAGCGGATGGCCGAGGTGTTCGACCCCGCAACCGGTGTCGATTTCATCCTCACCGCCGCCAACCCCGATGTGGCTTTCGCCGCCGACGGCCCACTGCCCGGTGAGTTCGGCGGCATCCAGGCGGGCGCCGGCAACAACGGCAAGCTCACCTTCCCAGCCAACCTGCACGGCAACCCGGCCATCTCCATCCCGGCCGGCACCGTCGACGGGCTGCCGGTGGGCTTGCAGGTGGTGTCGCGGCACTTCACCGAACCGCTCTTGCTCGATCTCGGCTTGGCCATGGAGCGCAGCCGTCCCTGGCCGCTCGTCGCGCCCGGTGCGCCGCGTTGACCCAGAGCACCACCGCCACCAAGACCCCGCTCGATGCCAGCCACCGCCTGTTGGCGATCGGGCTCGTGCTCAGCGTCACCCTCGTGGCATTCGAGTCGACCGCGCTCATCACCGCGCTGCCCACGATCACGAAGGCCCTGAACGGCGATTCCTATTACGGCATCACCCTCGCTGTGTACACCTTGGCGAATCTCGTGGCACTCGTGGCCGCTGGCCGCGCCGCCGACCGCCGCGGCCCGGCGCCCGTGTTCGCCGTCTCGATCATCGTGTTCATCGTGGGCCTGGTGGTGGCTGGTGTGGCCACGTCGATGGCGGTGGTGGGCATCGGCCGCCTGTTGCAGGGTGCCGGTTCGGGTGGTCTGTCGCCCATTGCCTACCTCCTCGTGAAGCGAGGTTTTCCCGACGATCGCCAGCCGATGATGTACGTGTACATCTCGGCCGGTTGGGTGTTGCCCAGCCTGCTCGCCCCATTGTTCAGCGGGTACGTCACCGACACCTTCGGGTGGCGATGGGTGTTCTTCAGCATCATTCCCTTGGCCACCTTCGTGGGGTTGGTGGCCACCGTCCCCATGCGCCAGTTCGGCCCGGTCGATCAAGCCGAGGCGACACACGGCGAGGGCGAGATGCGGGTATCGCTGGCATTCGCGGTGGCCGTGGGCGTGGGCGTGTTGCTGATGTCGCTGGCGGCCGCAAACCCGTTCGTCATCGTGCTCGGTTCGGTGGCCGGCATCGCCCTCACCCTGCCCGCGTTGCGACGGCTCCTCCCCCACGGCTTCTTCACCGCCCGAATGGGCTACCCAGCGCTGCTGATGTGCCGCTTTCTCGCTGCGGCCACGTTCATCTTGGTCGACTCATTCGTGCCGCTCGCCGCTGCCCGCATCCATGGCGCGAAACCGTTCGTGCAGGGCTTCGTCATCGTCGGTGCCGCCATCTCGTGGACCATCGGGCAAGTGCTCATCTCGCGCCTGCCGAATGTGCGCCCCGAGCACGCCGTCACGGCCGGCTTCGCTTTGCTCGGCACCGCTGCGGTACTGGTGACTCCCGTGCTGTGGGCCGGGTGGCCGCTGTGGGTGACGTTCTTCTCGTGGGCAGTGGGTGGCCTCGGTATGGGCATCTTGTACAACCCGTCGACGGTGGCGACCATGAGTTACGCCACCGATGGACGCGAAGGCCTGGTGTCGAGCCAGGTTCGGCTCAGCGAATCACTCGGCTTCTCGCTCATGTACGGGGTGGGCGGGGCGATGGTTGCTGTTGCCGACCGCACCGCGCTCACCCTCACTGCAGCCTTGGCCATCAACTTCGGGCTCGCCGCGGCGTGCGCCATCGCGGGCATCGTCGCGAGCAGGGGTATCCGCACCGCCTCCTGATCTGCCACGATGCACGCATGGGGCCATTGGATGGAGTGAAGATCGTTGACCTGTCGGTGATGATTTCGGGGCCGCTGGCCGCGATGATGCTGGCCGACCAGGGTGCCGATGTGGTGAAGGTGGAATCGCCGGGGTTGGGCGACATCATGCGCTTCCTCGGCAGCAGCAAGGGCGGGGTCACTGGCATCTTCGCCAACAACAACCGCGGCAAACGCAGCCTCGTGGTCGACCTGAAGAAGCCGGAAGGCCTCGACGTGGTGAAGCGCCTCGTTGCCGACGCCGATGTGTTCATCCAGAACTTCCGACCCGGCGCCATGGAGCGACTCGGCATCGGCTACGACGACCTGGCCGCCATCAACCCCGACCTCATCTACGTGAGCATCTCGGGTTACGGCCCCGACGGCCCCTACAGCCACCGCCGCGTGTACGACAATGTCATTCAGGCGGCATCGGGCCTCGCCTCGGTGCAAACCGATCCGGCCACGGGCACGCCGTCACTGTTCCGCACCCTGTTGTGCGACAAGGTCACGTCGTACACCACGGCGCAGGCCATCACCGCTGCACTGTATGCACGGGCTACGGGGAAGGCCCGCGGGCAGCACATCGTGATGTCGATGCTCGACGCCGCCATTGCGTTCATGTGGCCCGATTCGGCCATGGATGCCGTACTGCTCGACGACGATGCCACGCGCACACCCACCATCGGCGCCAACTACGCAGTCACCACCCTCACCGATGGCTACGCCGCGGCGAGCGCCGTCACCGATGCTGAGTTCCGTGGCCTGTTCGCCGCGCTCGGCATGCCCGAAATGGGCGACGACCCGCGCTTCTCGAACGCGCTCGCCCGGAGTCAACACACCGTGGAATTGGTGGCAGCGATGCGCGGCGCTGCAGGGGCATCGACGTTGGAACAGTTCCTCACCGGTGCCGAAACCCACGATGTGCCGGCCTCGAAGATCAACCACATCCACGAGCTGCCGCACGACCCGCAGGTGCAGCACAACGCCATCTTCGTCGAGCGCGAGCACCCAGCGGCCGGGCGCCTACGCGAACCGCGGCCGGCTCCTCGCTTCTCGGCCACACCGGCCGAAGTGTCGGGCCACGCCCCCCGATACGGCGAACACAGCGATGCCATCGTGAGCGAACTCGGCCTCGACGCCGCGGCACTGCGCGCCGCCGGCGTCATCGCCTGAGCCACTTCAGAAAAACACGGAACCGATTCGGCGGCCACGGCGTGTATGAGGTGTGATCCCATCGAACGGCCCGCGACACCGCCACGGCACGACGATGGCCACTGAGATTCCTCTCGACGACGGAACCTCGTTCGACGAGTTCTACCGGAAGCACCGCGCAGGCATCGTTCGCGCCCTGGCGCTCACGCTGCACAGTGTGGATCTCGGTACCGATGCTGCTGATGAAGGGCTCGCCAGGGCGTGCGAGCGGTGGGCCACCGTGGCTACCCTCGACAACCCTGCGGGCTGGGTGTACCGAGTGGGGTTCAACTGGGGCACCTCGGTATTGCGGCGCGTACGCCGGCCGGCGCCACGCTGGTTGACCGACCCCCAGGGGTTGCCCTGGGCCGACAGCCCCGACCCTGCTATCGACCAGGCACTCGCCCGGTTGAAGTCCGATCAACGCGCCGTGGTGGTGTGCCGTCTCATGC
>JBAXQV010000123.1:0-9355 GCA_037131575.1 Actinomycetota bacterium | reverse complement strand
TGTGGCTGGTTTCGCGCACCATGAAGATGAAGTCGGTCATGGCCGGGCTGTACACCGCACCGCCGGCGCAGGGCCCGAGGATGACACTGATCTGCGGAATCACACCACTCGCCTGCACATTGCGGTGGAAGATGCCGCCATAGCTGGCGAGGCTGACCACGCCCTCTTGAATGCGCGCGCCGGCGCCGTCGTTGAGGCCCACCACCGGGGCACCCACCTTCAACGCCAGGTCCATGAGCTTGTGGATCTTCTCGGCGAACACCTCGCCCAGTGCGCCACCGAACACGGTGAAGTCTTGGCTGAACACGAATACCTTGCGACCGTCGACCGTGCCCCAACCGGTGATGACACCGTCGGTGTAGGGCCGCTCTTCGAGGCCGGCAGCATGCGCACGGTGGCGAGCGAGCATGTCGAGTTCGTGGAAGCTGCCCGGGTCGAGGAAGTACTCGATGCGCTCGCGGGCGAGCATCTTGCCCTTCTCGTGCTGACGCTCGACCGACCGCGGCGACCCGGCATGAATGGCCTGGTCTCTCCGCTGGCGCAGATCGTCGAGCTTGTCGGCCATGCCGTTCGAGGTAGTCGCATCACTCACGGGGTGCCACGCTAGTGCCCGACCAGTGGCCAGTGCCTATCCGCCGCGCAGGCTGGCAAGCTGTACGGGTGACGCTGCCCCTGCAACCACCGCTCGCCCCGATGCTGGCCAAGGCGGCCGACACCATCCCGACGGATGACGGCCCCGACCGAAACAGTTGGCTGTACGAACCGAAGTGGGACGGCTTCCGGTGCATCGTGTTCAAAGACGGTGACGACATCGAGCTCACCAGCCGCAACGAGCGCCCGTTCACCCGCTATTTCCCTGAACTGATCGAACCGATGCGGCGTTCGCTTCCCGAGCGGTGCGTGGTCGACGGCGAAATCGTCATCCCCCACCGGGAAGGCCGCGGGCTCGACTTCGATGCGCTGCTGCAACGCATCCACCCCGCCGCGTCGCGAGTGCAACGCCTGTCGACGGAGACCCCCGCCTCGTTCGTGGCATTCGACCTGCTGGCCCTGGGCGACGAGGTACTGATGCACCAGCCGCTCACCGAACGGCGCGCCGCGCTCGATGAAATGCTGGCCACGGCCACCGGCCCGGTGTATTGCTGTCCCTGCACCACCGACGCCACGATTGCAGCCCAGTGGTTCGTGGAGTTCGAGGGAGCCGGCCTCGATGGTGTGGTGGCCAAACGCCTCACCGACCCCTACACACCCGACAAGCGGACCCTCGTGAAGGTGAAGCATTCGCGCACGGCCGACTGTGCGGTGGCCGGCTACCGGCTGCACAAAGACGGCAATGGAGTGGGCTCGCTGCTGTTGGGCCTGCACGACGCCGGGGGCACCCTGCACCATGTGGGCGTGGCGGCCAGTTTCACGGTGAAGCGGCGCGCCGAACTACTGGCCGAACTGGCCCCGCTCACCGAGCACGCATTGGCCGATCATCCATGGCGGGCGTGGGCGGAAGCCGAGGCGCACGAATCGGCACGGCTACCGGGTGCGCAGAGTCGGTGGAGCGCCGGGAAAGACCTGTCGTGGGTGCCGCTACGGGTGGAACGTGTGGCCGAGGTGACGTTCGGGCAATTGCAGAACGGCCGCTTCCGGCACGGCGTGCAATTCCTGCGCTGGCGCCCCGACCGCGAGCCGGCAAGCTGCCGCTACGACCAACTCGACGCGGCCACCGCAGTGACGTTCGAAAGCCTCATTGCCCGACGAGGGTGAACGACTTCTGCGCAGTTTGAGTACCGGTGGGCGTAACGGCCGAGACAGCCAGCGTCCACACACCCGGCGCGGTGAGCGGCACACCGTCGACCTCGTCGAGCACGGCCACACCTGCACCCGTCATCTTCGCCGGCACCGTGAGCACCACCGTGGGGGCCGATGTGCCCACGGGCGGAATGAAGGTGATGACGAAGTTCTTCAACCCACTTGACGGCTTCGCCACTTCCACTCGCACACCGTTGGGCCCCACCTTGCCGGTGAGCAACACCTTCACATCGAGGTCGCCCGAGATGAAATGCCCGTTGGTGTAGCCGTACTTCGCGGTGTCGACCTTGGGCATGAGATTCGGCGGCGTGAACGACACCAGCCACGACGTCAGCACCAGCACCAGCACACCGGCCAGCGCTTCCATGCCGGTGGCTCGGCGCAGGCGTTGGGCCATGCCCGCGCTCAGTACATCGGCACGGCTGAGTTGGCTGTTCACGAACTGACGCGTGGCGAAACCCACGAACACCATGGCGCCCACCACCACTGCCTTCAGCAGCAGCACCCGGCCATGACCGCTGCTGAACAGCGAGCCACTGTCGAGGCGGAAGGTCTGCACCGCACCGGTGACGACGGTGACGAGCATGGCGGGGGTGGCGATTCGGCCGAAACCGCGCACCGCATGCACGAGATCGGCCTCGCCGTGCGAAGCGAGCACCACCCGGGCGAGCAGCACCAACCCGCCGAACCAGACCGAGATGGCCAGAACATGGCCGATGCTCATGAGTGTGCCGATGGCCGCCAGGTCGCCACCGGTACGGGTGAACGCAAAGGTGACCATGGCCAGCGCGGGCAGGGCCACGGCGGGCAGTTGCGTGGCCGAGTCGATGATGCGGTCGGGTTGCAGCACCACCCAGCCACAGCCGATCACCAGCACGACACGCAACAGTGCAGCAATACCCGGCGTCGTGTCGGTGAGATGTGTCCACGACAGTGGCACCATCGCCGAACCGAGCGACTTCCCACTGATCTGCGCCGTGAGGGTGCCCGCCATGAGCACCGACCCGGCAAGCGACACCCACCACGCCGAACGCAGGAACCGGGCGGTGAGCACATAGTCGAGCCCATCGGGCCAGGCCACCACGATGAGCACGATGGAACCCAACAGGACCGAGAGCCCGAGGGTGGTGATCAATCGGGCCAGGCCCAATACGCCGCCGAGCCGATCGGACGACGAGGAAGAGGCACCCGAGTCGGTGGTGCCATCACCGGCCACCGTGGTGGGCGTGCCACCGCCGGTCTCTCCGCCGGCCACGGTGGTGTCGGGAATGGTGGTGGCTGCAGTAGCCGCGGTGATGGTGAAACTGATCGACACCTGGCCGTTGGGCGAACCATCGGGGGCGCTCACGAACAGCACCACCTTGCAGGTGCCCTTGGGCATGGGGTTGGGCACCGACACGTTCACGGTGCGCCCGTCGGAGCCCACATTGGGTTTGCCGACACTGAACGGATTGCCGCCGCACGTAGCAGCGGCGGTGTTGGTGGGCCCCACCGGGTCGAGCAGCACAAAGCTCATCGAGGTGGGCGACGAGGGCAGGCTGGCGTTATCGGCCGGGTTCGAACTGACCAGCGCGTTCTGGGCGTGCGCGGCGCCGACGCCGAACAACCCGATGCCTACCACGGCGGCAACGACGAGGGTGACGGCGCGCCAGAACGACAAGCGCCGGAACTGGAAAAGTGGCGATCGGCCCGTCATGGTGGTGCAACGCTACCCAACCGACGCGGGTCAGGCGTTTGCGCTCAGGAATGCGTCGGCAACGTCGGCCGGGTTCACCCCCGCCACCGAGTACACCGAAATACCGAAAATGCCATCTGTGGCAGTGAACACCTTGTCGTTCTCGGTGCCGCTGGGGGCACTGCAGACCAGGCCCACAACACCCGTTGCCGAAGTGAGCAACGTGCCCTCGCTCCCGCAATCGAGGTCTTTCCACGAAGCTGGCATGGCACCAACCTGCTCGTCGGCGACCCCGAACCAGATGGTGGCGACACGCAGGCCCGTCGCGGTATCGATGAGATCGGCGGCGCCGATCGAGCGCAGGTCGGTACCGAGGCCGGGATCATCAGCGATGGTCTGCAAGGTGGAATCGTCGGGGGTGGTGGACTCGAGCGTGAAGCCCGGTGGTGCCTTGGTCGTCGCACCGAGATCGATCACTTCGAACGGGTACGTACCGGGAGCTGCCGAATCGGTGGGGCCTTCCGTGACCGGAACCAGAGTGACCGGAAGCGTGAGCGCCGGAGCGGTAGAGGGTGCTTCGGTCGATGCCGGCTCCGTGGTGGTGCTCGCTTGATCGCCGCATTCGGGAACACCGAGATCGGTGGCCAGCCCATTCTGCTCGTTCGACAGCTTGGCCAACTTGTCGATACCGGCTGACACACCGGCCTCGTCGTTGTTGCGGCCGGCCGCCTTGATGGCATCGAGCGCTGTGATCTCATCGTTGATGAGCAACTGGAAATTCTTGTACGGGGCCGCCAGGTCAGCTGGCGGCACCAGGGTGGCGAACTGTGCCATGCCGGCTGTGAGCGACTTGATGGCCGCACGCGCGAAGGTGACCGAGGATGCGGCGTCGGTAGGTTTCGTGAGCTTGTCGAGCTCATCGCTCACGTTGGCGCAGGCATCGCCCAACGCGTTGGAGAAGGCGCTGGCAGTGAGCCGCTTCGGGCTGTCACCACCACATGCCGTGACTAGAAGGGCCGACACGGCGCATGCCCCGACCAGTGCCATCGTTCGAATTCGCATCGCAGCTCCCTTCGCCTGATCAGCCCTTCTCCTGACCAGCACGGTAGTCGCTGACGTAGAGACACAACGCTTGCTCGGCACCGGTTGGGTAGGCTCCACAGCAATGGCCACACAAGCTCTGTATCGCCGCTATCGGCCTCGTCGCTTCAGTGAAATGCGCGGGCAAGAGCATGTGGTGCGGGCGCTGCGCAATGCCGTCATCAACCACCGCGAGGGCCAGGCATACCTGTTCTCAGGTCCCCGCGGCACGGGCAAGACCACCTCTGCGCGCATCCTGGCCAAGGTGCTCAACTGCGAGGCGCCCATCGACGGCGAACCCTGCTGCGCCTGCGATTCGTGCCTTGCGGTAGAGCGTGGAACCAGCTTCGACGTGCACGAACTCGACGCCGCCAGCAACAACGGTGTCGATGCCATGCGCGATCTCATCGAGAAGTCATCGCTCGGCACACCCGGCCGGCACAAGGTATACATCCTCGACGAAGTGCACATGCTCACCAAGGGTGCCGAGGCGGCGCTGCTGAAGACCCTCGAAGAACCTCCGGCTCACGTGGTGTTCGTGCTGGCCACCACCGACCCGCAGAAGGTGAGCGACACCATTCGCAGTCGCACCCAGCACCTGCGTTTCCACCTGCTGCCCATGGACGAACTCGAGCAGCATGTGCGCTGGGTCTCCGAAGACGCTGGCCTGAATGTGAGCGAAGCCGCCATTCAGGCTGCGCTCGAACAAGGTGCCGGTTCGGCCCGCGACACGCTGAGCGCACTCGAACTCATCGCGTCGACCGGTGGTGATTCGCTCGATGTGGTCGACTTCGGCGAGTTCGTCGAATCGCTCATCGACCTCGACCCCGGCCGGGCCCTCACGGCGGTGGCCTTCGCCATGAACCAGGGTCGCGATCCGCGCACGCTCACCGAAGACATCGTTCGCCACTTGCGCGATTGCTTCTTGTCGCTCATGGCACCCGAATTGGTGGCCCTGCCCGATACGAAGGCGAAGGAAGTAGCCGAGCAGGCCGTGCGTCTCGGTGCCGGCAAAGTGGTGCGGTCGATGGAACGGCTGGGGCAGATCCTCGTCGACATGCGCCATGCACCCGACGCGCGGTTGTTGCTCGAAGTGGCGCTCGTGCAGCTCACCCACGAGGCCTCGGCCAACGACATGGGCACGGTGCTCGACCGCCTCGACCGCCTCGAGAAGGCCGTCGCTACGGGCAACGTGGGCGGTGGCACCCCGGCGCCGGCAGCGCCCATCGACCCCGCCACCGGCCGGGTACAACTCGGCGGCAACGCCCGCCGTGCCGCACCCGCAGCCACACCCGCAACGGCAACTGCAACCTCACCCGCACCCGCAGCGCCCGCAGCACTACCCGCCGTCGCCCCGGCACCCGCTCCAGCGGCACCAGCGCCCGCGCCAGCAGCCGAACCCGCTGCACCGTCGGCATCAGCACCCGCGCCGTCGGCACCAGCACCCGCTGTCGCAGCGCCGGCACCCACTGGCGACATCGCGGCGCGTTGGGCGAGCGATGTATTGCCTGCCCTGGGTGGGTTGGCCCGTGCCATCTACGCCGCCACGAAACCCCTCGGTATGCGCGACGGCAGCTTTGCCCTGGCCGTGTCGAATGCGGCGCAGCGCTCGAAGTGCGAGCAGTACCGCGGCGATGTCGACAAGGCCATGGTGAAAGCGCTCGGCGCCGCCGTACCGCTCACCTTCGTGGTCGACTCGGCCGCCGACCGCGACGACGACCCGCCTACCGCATCTGCGCCCGCCGCCAGCAGCACCTCACCCAAGCCGGCGCCAGCCACGCCCACGCCCGATGAAGAGATCGATCTCACCGACTTGGTCGACGCACCGCCCGAAGCGGCCATCACTCCCATCGACCGGCTCGCCCAGGCCTTCCCCGGCTCCGAACTGCTCGACGAGCGACGCTGATGGCGAGCAATTACACCACCCCGGTGCAGGTGCTCATCGACGAACTCGGCCGCTTGCCGGGTATCGGCCCCAAGTCGGCGCAGCGCATCGCGTTCCACTTGCTGAAGACCTCCACCGACGATGTGCACCGCCTCGCCCGGGCACTCACCGAGGCCAAGGCGAAGGTGCGCTTCTGCTCGCGCTGCTGGAATGTGGCCGACGACGAACTGTGCCCCATCTGCGCCGATGAGCGCCGCGATTCGAGCATGGTGTGCGTGGTGGAGGAAGCCCGCGACATCGTGGCCATCGAGCGCACTGGCGAATTCCGCGGTCGCTATCACGTACTGCTCGGCGCCATGAACCCGCTCGAGGGCATCGGGCCCGAACAGTTGAAGATGAAGGAACTGTTCGCCCGGCTCGAACCCGAAGGCATCAGCGAAGTGATCTTGTGCACCAACCCCAATACCGAGGGTGAGGTCACCGCCATGTACCTGGCGCGCATGTTGAAGCCGTTCGGTGTGAAGGTGACGCGTATCGCCAGTGGCCTGCCCGTGGGCGGCGACCTCGAGTATGCCGACGAGCTCACCCTCGGCCGGGCACTCGAAGGCCGCCGCGACCTGTCGGCCTGACCGCCCGATCTCCTCACGGCGCGAAAACGGCGATCGGGGCATCTCACCTCGGGTTGGCGCGGGCGGCAGAACCAACTCGAGGGGCGATGCCCCGATCTCGTCGTGAACGCCGTTCCTGGACGGCGCTCACGACATGACAGTTACATTACAAATATTACGAAACGATGTCAAGCACCCTTGGGCCTGATGGCCCGGATGCAGGCGTCGGTCAGACGGTGCGCACGATCAGGGCATCGCCCTGGCCGCCACCACCGCACAGTGCCGCAGCGCCCATGCCACCACCGCGGCGGCGCAGTTCGTGGAGCAGTGTGAGTGCAAGACGGTTGCCGCTCATGCCGATGGGGTGGCCGAGGGCGATGGCGCCACCGTTCACATTCACGATCTCGTCGCTGATACCGAGGTCGGCCATCGAGGCCACACCCACGGCGGCGAAGGCTTCGTTGATCTCGAACAGGTCGACGTCGGCCACCGACTTCCCGGCGCGGGTCAAGGCCTGCATGATGGCCCGGCTGGGCTGCTGCAGCAGTGAGGCGCTGTCGGGGCCGGCCACCATGCCATAGCTCACCACTTGGCCGAGCGGCGTGATGCCACGAGCGTTGAGTGCACGCTCGCTCATCATCACCACAGCCGAACCGCCATCGCTGATCTGCGACGCGTTGGCAGCCGTGATGGTGCCCTCCTTGTCGAAGGCTGGCTTCAGCCCACCGAGCGACTCCATGGTGGTGCCGGGGCGCACGCCCTCGTCGGTCTCCACCAGAATCGGCTCACCCTTGCGCTGCGGGATGCTGACGGGGATGATCTCGTCGGCGAGGCGGCCTTCCTTGATGGCATTGGCAGCGCGCTCGTTGCTCTTCATGGCCAGGTCGTCTTGCTGCTCGCGAGTGATGCTGCCCGCCGAGTAGCGCTCGGTGCCGAGGCCCATGAGGCAGGCATCGAACGCACACCACAGACCGTCTTTGATGATGGCGTCGGCGAGTTCGGTGTTGCCGTAGCGGAACCCGCCACGTGCGCCCGGGGCGAGGTACGGGGCGTTGGTCATGCTCTCCATGCCACCGGCCACCACGATGTCGGCCTCACCGGCGGCGATCATCTGGTTCGCGAGGTAGATGGAGTTGAGGCCCGAGAGGCACACCTTGTTGATGTTCACGCTCGGAGTGCTCATGGGGATGCCGGCCTTCACCGCAGCCTGACGTGCGGGCACCTGGCCCTGACCGGCCATGAGTACCTGGCCCATGATGACGTGCTCGACTTCTTCGGGCGATACGCCCGCACGCTCGAGCGCTGCCTTGATGGCGAAACCACCCAGATCGGCTGCGCTGAAGGCAGCCAGTGCACCACTCATCTTGCCGATGGGTGTGCGAGCCCCTGCGACGATGTACGAACCAGCCATTGCGATGTCCTCCTCGATGTGCGTTGCCCGCAGCGTACCGATTGGGTGGCAATCAGGCAGCGTGCTGATCGCCGAAGTCGCGCAGCAGCGGCCACAGTTCGGGCGACTCGTAGCCCTGCGCCCAGATGGCGATGCCACCAAGTCCTGCGTCGAACACCATCTGCGCCCGCTGCAACACCGTGACCTCGTCGGGGTAGAACACCGTGTGGCGCACCTTGCACACGCCCAGACGCTGCGCCCGCGCCATCGCCCCGCCATCGGCAGGCCCACGCACGTCGACCAGCGCTGCGGCCGACAGGCGAGGAGTCGCCAACGGCAGCATCGGCGGCGCCAGCGGCGCGCTTGGCGGTGCACCGTCTTGGTGACGTGCTACCTCGAACACGGTGGCCGATTGCCCAGCCGGGCCGAGCCGCACCCCGCCCGAGGTGTACAACTCGTCGTAGGTGAACGTCATCTCGCCCGATGCATGCCGCGTGGGCGTGGCGCCATTGGCAGCAGCCAATGCCTTCGCCGCTTTCATGGTGGGGTCGCTCTTGCCCACCACACTGTTGGCGCACGTGCCCGACAGCACCGCCGCCCAGTTGCGCCCGTAGGTGGGCACGCCGATCTGCACCATCTTCGGGTCGCGACCGAGTACCTGCACCAGCGCCTTGGTGAAGGAGATTGCCGCCTGCACCCAACTCGCCGGCGACACCGGCCCCGGCACGCTGTAGCTGTAGTCGTAGGTCATCAACCGAAGACGATCGATGCTGGGGATGATGCCGCGCCAGTCGTACACCGAGTAGGCCGTCGCCACGGCCACGCCCACCGGCACGGTGACGGAGAGCAACTTGCCCTGCGCGTGCAGCGCGTCGGCGAGATGCACCACGAAGTCATCCCACACCGGTTGCGTACGC
>JBAXQV010000122.1:0-9417 GCA_037131575.1 Actinomycetota bacterium | reverse complement strand
ACGGCTGGTACTCGATCGCGCGGAAGTCGCAGGTGACCGTGGCGGCATTGCTGGCCATCAACTCGGCCACCGTGCAGACGCCCATCTATGTGGGCACCACCGTCTGCCTTCCCGCAGGCGCAACGCCCACCACGTCGGCTGCTCCCACCACGGCACCTGTCACCACCGTGCCTCCCACCACGGCACCTGTCACCACCGTGCCTGCCACCACCGTGCCTGCCACCACCGTGCCTGCGCCCACCACCATCGTTGCCCCCAACGTGGTGCCCATGTCGGTGTTCCCTGTGCAGGGTCCGTGTGGATTCGTCGATTCGTGGGGCGCTCCTCGCGGCGGCGGGCGCAAGCACCAAGGTGTCGACATCATCGCCTCGGCCGGTCGCTACCTGTATGCAGTGGTCGACGGCACGCTCACCCGCCAGGCATTCGAACACCCGGGTTCGCTGTCGGGCAACGGTTGGTGGCTCACGGCTGCCAACGGCGACTACTTCTTCTACGCCCACCTCTCGGCATTCGCGCCCGGGCTGCAGGTGGGGTCGCACGTGGTGGCCGGCCAGATTCTCGGATGGGTGGGCAGCACCGGCGATGCATCGGGCCCGCACCTGCACTTCGAAGTACACCCCAACGGTGGGCCAGCCATCAATCCTTATCCCACGGCGAAAGCGGTCGACGCCTGCCGTACCACCAAGCCGCTGCCGCAGCCCGACGGCGTGTTCCCCACGCAGCCCGCTGCCGGCTCACCGACCACCACGGTTCCCGGCGCTACGGCACCGGCTGCCACAGCACCGGCTACTACGACGCCCGTCCCGTCATCGTCGACCGGTGGCGCCGGGGCTGTACTAGCGAGTAAGCCCGGCCAGTCGTGGACCTTCATGGCGCCGAAGACTGCGTACGACTCGGCCTGGGGCACCGCCCCACTTGCGTCGGCAACCGCACAGAAGATTCGCGTCGACCAACTCGCCGGTGTGCCGGTGGGTACCTCGTCGGTGATGGTGCGCCTCGTGGCCCGCAGTGCGGGCATGCCCGGCTACCTCGTGGCCTACCCATGCGGTTCGCCTGTACCAGTGGCCACCACCCTGAGCTTCGATGCCGCAGGAACGTCGGCAGGGAGTTCGGTGGTGAGTGTGGTCGGCGGCAGCATCTGCGTCTGGTTGAGCACGCCTGCCTTCGTAAAGGTGGAGGTGTTGGCTTCCAAGACCGCTACGGGCGTGGGTGTGGTGCCGGTGAACACTCGTCGTGTGGCCGACACCCGCAATACCGGTCGCCTCGCAGCGGGCGCCACGCTCACCCTCGGCGCCGATGCATTGGGAGTCAGTTCGAGCACCCAGGCGCTCACCGCAACGATCACGCTGGTGAACCCGCGGGCCAATGGGCTGCTGTCACTCGGCTTCTGTGGCCAGGGTGGCTGGCAGGTGCCGTTCAGCGGCGACCCGATTTCATCGTTCACGATGACCATGCGTGCCTCGACGGCCGGCTGGTGCATCACGAGTTCGGTCGACGTCGACGTGATCGTCGACGTCAACGGGGTGTGGTCGAGCGACAGCGGTGCCGCAGCCATCACGGGTATGGCCCCGACCCGTCTGTTCGATTCACGCAGCACCGGTGCGAAGGTGACGGCTGCCGGCGTGGCCGTGCCAGTGGGCGGCGTGGCCAGTGGTGCAACCACGGTGATGGTGGCAGTGACCACCTTGAGCGGGGCCCAGGCAACCAGTGTGTTCGTGTACCCCTGTGGGCAGCCGCAGAGTGTCGGCACGGTGTCGGCGCAGTCGCCCTATCGGGTCACCACGGCGGTGGTGCCAGTTGCAGTAGGCGCCGGCGGAGTGTGCGTGGCGTCGATTCAGCCAGCCGATGTGATCATCGATCTGGTCGGTATCGGCTGACCTGTATCGCCCGCGCGTGGCGCCTGACGTGGGCTGTCAGCGCAAGGTGTGAGCCATGAGCATGATCTCGCGGCCGAAGGGGTCGAGTTGCCGCCCCGAGATGCGCTCGATCACGGTGATCGCCTGCGATGGGTCTTCAACCAGACCGCTCCAGCGGATGTAGCCGCCCATGATGCCCACGATGCGGTCGTCGACGTTCTCGTTGTGCACCACCACTTTCATCCCTGAGCTGAGCAGGTCTTCCAGTTCGGTGTAGAAGGTCTTCAGCCACACGCCCAGATCGTCGACGCCTGTGAAGGGGCGATGGCGGTAGGGCATCGAGAGCTCGTCGTAGTTGTGCAGGTTGTGCGGTGCCGGGATGATGCTGATGAGGCACCCGAAACCGTTCTCCTTCAGCCAGATGATCTCTTCCTGCCGACGCACACGACGGTGGTTGTCGCCGTAGCCGCCAGGGCGCTCGCACACGGCGAGCTTGTCTTTCATGATCCAGGTGAAGTTGCGGGGCGTGATGCCGAGGGCCCACTTCCCGCGTAGGCGAGGAGGCATCAGCGTGTGAGGTTTCGAACGAGCATGGCCTTCTAAGGCTATATGAACGAAGGCCGTACGCCTTCAGGCGAACGCATCGGGAAATGATGAGATCGAGAGCTGTTGCCGATGTCGTTCCACCCGGCCGATACCTGCCACCTCGCACGCCAGCGACCGGCCCGCAGCCACATCGAGCACACGGTCGACGGCCGCCGAATCGGGTGGATGCGCTTCGGGTTCGTGGGCGGCCAGCCAGGCCCGCACGGCACGGCGGGCCAGTGGTAGCGGGGCCGCGGCCAGGGCTGGGGCATCGGTGACGTCGATGGTGGCGGCGAGCTGTTGCAGCAGGTCGTCGTCGGCGCGCAGGTGTGCTGCTTGCCGGGCCAACACCGGCGCAAGGTCGCGCTGGGCCACATCGATCAACAAAGGCAGCACTTCGTGCCGTACCCGATTGCGCACGAAACGGCTGTCGGCGTTGGTTTCGTCGTGCACCACGGCCAGCCCCGCCAGCGCGCACAGTGCCTCGGTGTCGGCGCGGCGCAGATTCAGCAACGGGCGTTGTGGGCCTGGTCGCATGGCGGCCAGCCCGGAGGTGGCGGCACCGCGGAGCAGGTTGATGAGCATGGTTTCTGCCTGGTCGTCGGCTGTGTGGCCGGTGAGCACATCGGCGGGCAGCGCGCCGTACCGGGCGGCGCGGGCCCGGGCCTCGAGGTTGGGGCCGGCACCCACGTGCACGGTGTGCAGTGTGTAGGGCACGCCGAGTTGGGCGGCGAGTTGGGCCACTGCAGCGGCATCGGCGGCCGATGTGGGCCGCAACCCATGATCGACATGGGCGATGGTGACAGCACAGCCAGATGCAACCGCAAGTACGGCGAGTGCAGTCGAGTCGGCTCCACCCGATACGGCACAGGTGACCGGGGTGCCGACCACTGGAAAGGTGCAACGCCCGAGGAGTTCGGCGATGGTGTGGGCAGCGGGGCCCGACCAGCCGAGCGCCCCAGCCGTCATCGGCTCACTCGTCGGCGGATTGGCGCTTGTTGGGGTAGCGCTTCGAAGTAACCGAGGCGAGATATCCGCCGATCACGGCAACGACCCCGACAACGCTGACGAGGAAGAGGATCAAGCCGATCCAGTAGTGCCAGATTTGTGCAGCGAGCATGCCCCCAGCGTAGCGACCCGAGCGCCCGTGTGGTGAATTCGCGATGCCCTAGGGGTTCTGGAAGGGGCTACCGAACGCGTCGCCGAAACAGTTCTCGATCTTGGCCATGAGGCTGGGTGGCATGTCGTCGTTGCGGCACTTCTCGGCCACGGCTGTCTTCAACTCGAGATGGAACTCGAAGGCACCTTGGCAGTCGGTGCAGGTGTTGAGGTGGGCGACGATGTCGTCTTGTTCCTCGGCAGTGAGCTCGCCATCGAGGAAGACGAACAGTTCACGGAGCGTTGCTTCACAATCGGCCATGCGCAGGTGATTCCGGGTTCTCGGGGGCGGGTTCGGGCAGAGGTTGCACCAAGCCACGAGCCTGGGCGAATTCGTACAACCGCTTGTGCATCGCTTTTCTTCCCCGATGCAGCCGCGACATCACCGTGCCGATGGGAACGTCGAGCATCTCGGCGATCTCCTTGTAGGCGAACCCCTCCACATCGGCCAGCAGCACCGGCATCCGGAACGCCTCGGGCAACTCCTCGAGTGCCGCTTTCACCTCGTCGTCGGTGAAGAGGTCGAACACCTGGTCTTCCGCGCTCATGGCGTTCTGGTCGAACAACCCCACTCGCCGGTAGATGTACAGGTCTTCCACATCGGCGAGGTCGCTCTCGATGGGGCGGCGTTGTTTGGCACGGTACGAGTTGATGTAGGTGTTGGTGAGGATGCGGAACAGCCAGGCACGCAGGTTGGTGCCCTCTTCGAATGTGGCGAAGCTGCGGAACCCGCGCAGGTAGGTCTCTTGGACGAGGTCTTCGGCATCGGCCTTGTTGCGCGTCATGCGCAGTGCAGCGCTGTAGAGCTGCGGCGCGTACTGCATCGCTTCGGCGGCGAACGCCTGCTGATCGGCCATGGTGTCGACCCTAGTGGTGCTCAGTCGGGCTGATGCTGCACGAAGCCGTCGACAGCACCGACGAATCGTTCCAACAAGTCGGCGAGGGCGGCGCGCTCGGTGGGGTCGAACGAACCCATCACCCAGGTCATCAACTGAACCCGCCGTTCGGCCACTTCGGCATGGCGTGCGCTGCCGGCTGGGGTGATGGTGACCATCACCACTCGGCCATCACCATCGGCCGGACCACGGCAGGCGAGGCCCACATTCACCAGGCGCTGCACGGCCCGGGTGGCGGTGGAGGGGTCGACCCGCAATGCTTCGGCAAGTTCGCTCATGCGCCACGAGGGTTGCTGGGCGAGCAGGTCGAGGGTGTCCATCTGCCCCTGTTCGAGGGCGTCGGCACCGGTGCCGAACAGGCTGTCGCGCAACGCCGCCATCGAGGCACCTCGACGGATCTCTCTCCATGACAGCGCGATGCGTGTTGCTAGTTCGCGTTGCGACGGGTCGGCGAGGTTCACCTGATGAGCGGGTGTCATGCGCCGACTACGCTAACGCGATGACCGACGCGCCCACCGGCCCGGCCGACCCTGGCGCAGCGATGACGCCACTCGATGCCCTGGGCGTGATGGCCAGCACCGATGTGATGATCACCCCCACCTTGCGGCATGTGGAGATGTACACGCGCAGCGGGCTGATGACGGTGCTGTGGCATGAGCCTCCCGAAACCATGGCGGCACTCCCTGCGGCACTGGTGTTGTGCGGCGGAGCGATGGGCGGCTTGCTCGGGCCGGCCGATGGGTTCTATCAGCGGCTGGGCGATGCGTGGGCCGCACGCGGGGTGCCGGTGTTGCGGGTGAGCTATCGGCGGCCGAACGATCTCGACGCCTGCTGCGTCGACGTTGCGGCATGTGTGCAACTGGCAGTGGGCGCGGGTGGCGCCGAGCGAGTGGCGGTGATGGGCCACAGTTTCGGTGGCGCGGTGGCCGTGCGCGTGGGTGTGGGCTTTCATCCCATGGTGAGCGGTGTGGTCACCTTTGCCACCCAGTCGGCCGGTTGTGAGGTGGCTGCGGGGCTGCGCGGCACGCCGTTGCTGATGTTCCACGGCGACCGCGACGAGATCTTGCCCATCGACACCAGCGAGATGGTGCAGATGATCGCCGGGTCGGGCGAACTGGTGCGCCTTCCGGGCGACGGCCACCTGCTGGCCAAGAGCGGCGAGGTGATGTGGGAGCGGCTCGAGACATGGCTCCCTGCGGTGCTGTTGCCTGCCGGCGACGACTACTCTGCGCCCTGATGAATCTTCGGTACGAGCACGGCTCCACCCTTTCTCGCCGCGCTCGCCGCGTTGTGTTCGGTGCCTCGTTCGCCGCGTTCGCACTGTCGGTGGTTGCATGCGGCTCCGGTGACAGCGGCGCTCCCGCCACCGCGGCGGCGCCGAATTCGAGCGCCGCCGTCTCGAGTTCGGGCCCTGCCACAGGTTCAAGCACCACGACCGTCCCGGGCACCATTGCCGACGGCCAGCCGATCAACGTGTACGACCACGCCGGTGCGGGGCAGATGAGTCCGGCCGTGGCGGGCGCCAAGAAGTACGTGTACGTACCCAGCAACGATGACGGTTCGGTCACGGTGATCGACCAAGAGACGAAGACCATCGTCGACAAGTTCCAGGCGGGCGCGCTGCTCCAGCATGTGGTGCCGGGTTGGGATTTGAAGACCCTCTATGCCACGGCGAGTGGCTCGAATGTGCTGGTGCCCATCGACCCCACCACCGGCAAGCGCGGCAAGTCGATACCCGTCGATGCCCCCTACAACCTGTACTTCTCGCCCGACGGTTCCATGGCCATCGTCATGGCCGAACGTCGCCACCGCATCGACTTCTACGACACCTCCACGTGGAAGCGGGTGCGCAGTATCAAGGTAGGTGCTTGCGACGGTGTGAACCATGCCGACTATTCGGTCGATGAAACGTGGTTCCTCGTCACGTGCGAGTTCTCGGGCGACATCTTGAAGGTCGACTGGCGCAACGGCACCATCATCAACAGCCTGGCGCTTCCGAAGGGTGCGATGCCACAAGACATCCGCATCGTGCCCGATGGTTCGAAGTTCTACGTGGCCGATATGCAACACGCCTGTGTGTGGATCGTGGATGCCACCGGCACCAAGGTGATCGGCAAGATCGACACCGGCACGGGCACGCACGGCATCTACCCCAGTCGCGATGCCAAACTCATCTACGTCACCAACCGCGGCCGGCTGATGAACGATACGCATCGCAAGTCGCGAAAGGGTGAGGGGTCGATCAGCGTGGTCGACCCCACCACCGACAAGGTGGTGGGCACCTGGCCGATTCCCGGTGGCGGGTCGCCCGACATGGGCGGTGTGTCGGCCGATGGCACCGAACTGTGGATCTCGGGCCGCTACGACGCGGAGGTATACGTGTTCGACACCACAACCGGCGCCGTGAAGGCGCAGATCAAGGTGGGTCCGGGGCCGCATGGTTTGGCCGTGTTTCCTCAGCCTGGCCGATATTCACTGGGCCACACGGGCGTCTACCGGTGACGGGTCGGGAAGGCATCTCGCGGCGCGATCTGTTTTTCGGCGCCGGTGCCCTGGCCGGCGCTGCGCTTCTCGACGCATGTTCCTCGTCGGCCAAGGGTGCGAGCGCGTCAACCACCACTGGCGGCACCGCAGCATCCACTGCGGCCAGCGCCACCACCAGCGCCGCACCCGGCACCGCACCCGGCACCTCGGGGGGTGAGGTTGTCTCCACCACGGCTGTGGCCGCAGCGGGCTCCGCAGCCCGGTACGTGTCGAAGGGCCCCACCAACGGCGATGCCGTGGCGGTGACCTTCCACTTCGACGGCCAATCGGCGTTGGTGAAGCACCTGCTCGACGTGATGAAGGATGAGCAGTTGCACGCCACGTTCTTCGCCATCGGTAAGTGGATCACGGCCAACCCGAAGCTCACCCACCGCGCCATCACCGACGGCCACGAGTTGGGCAACCACACCGAGCATCACCTGTCGATGCTCACGCTCGGCCGCAAGCAGGTGCGTGCCGAAATCGTCGACGGCGGCAAGGCGCTCACGCCCTACATCGGTTCCATCGGCAAGTGGTTCCGGCCGTCGGGCACCGATGTGCCGAACCAGATCATCCTCGATGAGGCCGGCAAAGCCGGGTACCCGGTGTCGGTGGGGTACGACGTGAACTCGCTCGACTACAAAGAGGTGGGGGCCAAGAAGGTGATCGACACCGTGAAACGTGGTGTGGGCCCGGGCTCGATCGTGAGCATGCACTTCGGGCACCAGGACACCATCGACGCGCTGCCCACCATTCTCGACTACCTGCGCACCAACAACCTGCGCCCCGTCACCGTGAGCGAACTCCTCGGCTAACGGTTCGGTTGGGGCTGAGGGGTCGGTTGGGGCTAACGGTTCGGCCGGGGCTGAGGGGTTGGCTGCTGCTGCGGGCTCAGTTGCGGCGGAACTTGTCGATCTGCCGGCGGTCTTTCTTGGTGGGTCTGCCCGTGGCCCGGTGGCGTGTGAGTAACGGCATCGAGAACTCGGGCGGTGGTGCGGGCGGCGTGTGGTCGATGAAGCACTCGACGGCCACCTGAGCACCGACTCGCTTGTCGATGAGTCGCACCACTTCGAGCGTGCGTTCCGTGCCATGGCCCTTCACCACCACCCGGTCGCCCACCTTCACGGGTGCAGCGGGCTTGGCCGCGGTTCCGTTGACGCGCACGTGGCCACCGTTGCATCCGTCGGTGGCAGCAGTGCGAGTGGGGTAAGCGCGCACCGCCCACAACCACTTGTCGACCCGGGTGCTTTCAATAGAGCCCAGAGAGGGAATCGAACCCTCGACCTTTTCATTACGAGTGAAATGCTCTGCCGACTGAGCTATCTGGGCGGCGAGCGGAAAGCCTATCGACTCGGCGGTCGCGACTACACGTAGTAGCGCTGGTGCCAGATACCAGTGGGGTCTTCACCTGCCACCGGCATCCGCCAGGTCTGGATACGTGTGGTGGGGGCATCGAGGCGGATGGCGCACAACGCGCGGGGCTGGTTGCTGGTGGTGTCGACGTAGCCATCGGCGAAGTCGGCGGGTATGTAGCGCTTCGCGATGCGACGGTAGAGCGGCTGCCAGGCCAGGTCGTCGCCCGGTTGGTGCAGCACTTCCACCTGCCCTTGCACGAACACTTTGCGGTACGGGCCGGCCTCCTCGTCGATGCTGATGCTGGCTCGCGGATCGCGGACGATGTTGTGCCAGATGACGGCGGGCTGGCGGGGCGTGAAGCAAATGGCACCATCGTGGACGATGAACCACAGCGGCAGCACCCGGGGCATGCCGTCGGCATCGGTGGTGCCGATGCGTGCCAGATGGCCGGGCTCGTCGAGGAAGGCAGCGAGGTCGGCATCGGTGAGCTTGGGCATACCGCGACGCTAACACCCGGTGTCTGGGGTGCCGGTTGGTGGGTTGCGGCTGCTAGATCGACGGAAGATCGAGCAGGAGGTGCTGCAGCAGCAGTGCCTCGTTGGGGTTGCGCTCGAGCGCCTCGAGCGACACGTGCACCCGTGCCACCGCGTGTACGTACACCTCGGGGTGGATGCCCACACCGGCCACGGCGGCGGTGCGGTACTCGCCGGCGATGACACCGAGGCCGCTGCGCAGTTCGTCGGTGCGGTAGCGGCGCACCTCTCGCTTATGGCGCTCTTCCAGCGTCTTGCGGCCGCTTCCCCGTTCGCCCATGGCGGCAACACGGGCTTCGAGGTCGGCCAGTTCCTTGGCATGAATGGGGGTGAGCACGGCGGCAGCTTCGTCGGCGAGCCGACTCATGTCGTCGGCGGCGGCAACAGCGGCAGCACCGGTGCCGTCGATGCGGCGCGGGATGGCAGCGAAGGCATCGCGGCGGCGGGCCAGGCCGGGATCGCTCACCAACACACGGGCGCGGTCGAGGTTGCCGGCCGCCGACATGGCCG
>JBAXQV010000121.1:0-9431 GCA_037131575.1 Actinomycetota bacterium | reverse complement strand
CCGGGGTGTTCGCTGTGTGCACGGCGCAGCACGATGATGCCGATGGCCACGAGCGCCACCGGAACGAGGAACCTGCCGAGCCCGGTGAACCAGCCCACGGCGGTTTCGACACCCCGCCCCGCCGGGCCGGCCACATGGAACCAGATGCCCAGAATGAGCAGCACGCCGATCACGATGAGGCCGATGCCCACCATCTCGTGCTGATGGCCGCTGGGGGCTGGCGCAGCTTTGGTGGCCGGGGTGACCTTCGAGCGCGACGCAGCACCCTTGGCGGGCGGGCGGGAACCTGACTTCGACGTGGCCATGGTTATCTCACGCTACCAATGCCGCATTGTGCGGCAGAGGCATCACTGAGGGTCGACGCTGAGGACGCGGCCCTTGCCGTCGACGTCGATGGCCAGGCGCCCACCCTGCGGCGACACCACCGTGACCGAGAGATGGGTGGCTCCGGCCTCATCGGCCACCACGGAGAACACCTCGGGCTTCGATGCGGGGAGTTCGGCAGCGACACAACTGAGCACCCGTTTCGGCTCGAACACCACCTTGTCGGCGGTGAACGACACGCCATTGCCCTGCAGCACACCACCCGCGGTGAGCTGGCCTTTGGCGAACGCGTACGGGGTGACGTTCGACGGCGCAGTGCCTTCACCATTCGACACCACGAACAGATTCACCACCACATCGGCAGCGTTGATCTCGAAATACTGCTGGGGGCCGCCGAGCTTGGCCTCGACCGCGGCAATGGCGGGGGCGATCTGGTCGACCATCAGCGGTGGCGTGGGGTTCTCGGGGCACTCGCTGAGATGCGTGGGTATGACACTGGTGGACGGCCCGGTGGGCGCCACCGACGCGGGCGCATCGCTGGAGCAACCCGCCGAACCGGCGATGAGCCCCACCAGGGCCAGCACGATGCCGACGCGTCGCACCGGGGTCAGGTCTCCATCACTACGGGAACGATCATCGGCCGACGCTTGGTGCGCTCGTTCACGAACTTGCCGGCCACTCGCCGCACTTCGCGCTCGAGTGCTTCCACATCGCGCATCCCGTTGTTCAACGATGCCTCCACCGCATCGGCGATACGGTCGCATGCCTCGTCGATGAGATCGTCGGCTTCGGGTGCGTACACCCAGCCACGGGTGATGATCTCGGGGCCGGTGAGCACCTTGCCGCTGGTGATGTCGACGGTGACCACCACCACGACCACACCCTCTTCGGCCAGTACCTTGCGGTCGCGCAGCACGCCTTGGCCCACATCACCCACGATGCCATCGACATAGAGGTATCCGGCCGGGATGCGACCCACCATGGCGAGGCCGTCGTCGGAGAGTTCGAGCACGTCACCGTCTTCGCACATCAGCACGTGGTCGTGCGCCACGCCCATGAGGTGCCCGAGCCGGGCGTTGGCAGCGAGGTGTCGGTACTCGCCGTGAATGGGCACATACCACTCGGGTTCGGTGATCGACAGGTACATCTTCAGTTCGTCGGCCTGTGCGTGGCCGGTGGCGTGCACATCGGCAATACCGCTGTGCACCACAGCGCAGCCAGCGCGCATGAGGCCCTCGATGACCCGATTCACATTGCTCTCGTTACCGGGAATGGCATGGCTCGACAGGATCACCGTGTCGTGCTCGCCGATCTTCACGAACTTGCTGTCGCCACGAGCGAGCAGGCTGAGTGCCGACATCGGCTCACCCTGCGAACCGGTCGACACGATGCACACCTTGCCGGGCGGGTACTTGTCGACATCTTCGATGTCGATGAGCGCTGCGTCAGGGATCTTCAAGATGCCCAGGTCGCGACCCATGCGCACGTTCTTCTTCATGCTCAACCCGAGCGTGGCAACCACGCGGCCGGTGGCCACAGCAGCATCGGCGATCTGCTGGATGCGGTGCAGGTGGCTGGCGAAGCTGGCGGTGATGATGCGCCGGTCGGCGTTCTCGACGAACAACTGCCGCAGCACGGCGCCCACACTGGTTTCGCTGGGTGCACAGCCATGCTCTTCAGCGTTGGTGGAGTCGGCCATCAGTAAGCGGATGCCCTCGTTGGCCGCCAGGCTGCCGATGCGGCTGAGCGCAGTGCGGCGGCCATCGACCGGGGTGAGGTCGAGCTTGAAGTCACCCGTGTGCAAGACGACGCCCTGTGGGGTGTGCAGCGCAATGGCGTGGGCGTGGGGCACCGAGTGGGTGACCGGAATGAACTCCACGTCGAACGGCCCGATACGGCGCCGCTCGCCATCGACCACTGCCACGAGTTCGGTACGGCCGAGCAGGCCAGCCTCTTCGATGCGGTTGCGTGCCAGGCCCAGCGCAACGGCCGAACCGAAGATAGGGAAGCTCAGTTCACGAAGCAGGTACTGCAGCGCACCCACATGGTCTTCGTGGCCGTGGGTGACTACGCAGCCCTCGATGCGATCGGCGTTCGCGCGCAGGTAGGTGAAGTCGGGCAGCACGAGGTCGATGCCGTGCATATCGGCATCGGGGAACATGAGACCGCAGTCGATGAGCAAGATGCGATCGTCGTGTTCGATGGCCATGCAGTTGCGGCCGATCTCACCGAGACCACCGAGGAAGGAGACGCGTACGTTCGAACTCACAGGTCAGCGATCGGGGCGTTGGGGGTAGGCATCGCGCCAGCGTTGCAGATCGGCCCACACTTGTGGTGCTCGCTCTTCGACAAATGCTGGTGCGTCACCCATGGGCAGGCGTGCTTGACCCACCGGAATGCCCAGGTGACGCATCATCGCCTTCGCAGGAAGGGGGTTGGGGGCGTCGTCGCCGGTTTCGAACGCAAAGCTCGGCAACATGCGGGTGTTCACCAGGCGGGCACCCACGGTGTCGCCCGCAGCCCACAGATCGAACATCTGCTGGTGGTCGGGGCCGGTCCAGTGCGTTGCCACACCCACAGTGCCCACGGCGCCGGCGGCCAGTAACGGCAGGGTGAGGCCGTCGTCGCCGCTGTACACCTCGAGCTCCGCGGGCGCGTTGGCGATGACCGATGCGGTTTCACCAGGGTTTCCGGCGGCATCTTTGAGCGCCACGATGTTCGACACCTCGCGGAACATACGCAACAAGGTGGGCGTGTTGATCTTGCGCCCGGTGCGCACGGGGATGTCGTACACCATGACGGGCAGTGCCGATGCGGCTGCCATGGCCCTGATGTGGGCTTCGATACCCGCCTGTGAGGGCCGGTTGTAATAGGGGCACACCGCCAGCACACCGGCGGCACCGAGCTTCTCGGCTTCCTTGGTGAGATGCACCGAATGCGCGGTGTCGTTGGTACCCGTGCCGGCCACCACCGGGATGGTGACTGCTTCGATGACAGCGGCGAACAGCGACAGTCGCTCGTCGTCGGTGAGCACCGGCGCTTCGCCCGTGGTGCCAGCGAGAACGAGCCCATCGTTGCCGTGGTCTTGGAGATAGCGGGCCAGTTGCCTGGCCACGTCGAGGTCGAGGGCTCCGTTCGCATCGAACGGGGTGACCATCGCCGTGAGCACACGGCCGAAGCGCGGCATCAGAACGACCCTTCGGCCGAGCGGTCGATGCCTTGGGTGAGGATGAGGTCTTCGTGCAGTTCCATCCACACATCGTGGTAGCTGCCGCACATCACCCCGGTGAACATGTTCGTTTCACCGGCCACGACTCGCTTGCAGGTGCTCTCGAGCCGGCCCTCGTAGGGGGCCAGGCGGGCCAGCACCACACCCATCTTGTTCACCACGGGGCGAGCAGCGATGTCGAGGGCGACGAGTCGGCCGACCACATCCTTGTCGTAGGCCGCGTCGGAGTGATCGTTGGGCGCGCCATCGCGGAGTTGCCAATCGCCGCACAGCGCCTTGAACTCTTCATTGATGGTGATGAACGCCTGATAGTCGGCGCGCAGTTCGTCGGCGATGTTGAGGTGACCGACATCTTCGGCCAGGGCGATCTTGTGCTCTTCACGGCCCACCGGGGTGAGCTGCCACAGTTGGCGAGCCTCGCGGAACATCGCCCATTCGCGACCCTGAAGGTCGGCCAGGTGCTGTTCGACGAGCGACGGAGGCAGGTCGGCCACCTCGGCCACCACCTCGGCCTTCGCGAAACCTTTGATGCGCAGCGCATGGAACGCGCGGAAGAACGGATCTGACTGATGTGCCATAGAGGGAAGATCGTAGAACATCGCAGCCTCTCTGGCCGAGGCTGTATCGCGCCTGATCAGATCGGGGCGGGCATCGCTTCGTTCTCGAGCCCGAACGAGGAGTATTCCTCGCCGGTGTCGGCCCAGTCTTCGAACTGGATGACGTTCATCTCCTCGAAGCGGTGACGCAGCCACTTGTCGTTGCGGTCGAGCAGGCCGAGCTTCTTGCAGTTCGGCACGATCTTCGAGAACAGCATCGACTGGAACACGGCGCGGGTGGGGTCGGCCAGCACCACCGGCACGATGTCGCGCATGTTCACGCCCATGCGCTCCCACACTTCCTGGCTCATGAACCGGTCGCGCATGCGCACGGCGGCCTCGAACGCGAACTCCTGACGATCCTTCATCTCGGCGTCGCTCATGCCGTCGTACACCTCTTTCAAGCTGAGCACGCCGAAGGCGACGTGACGGGCCTCGTCGCTCATCACGTAGCGGAGCAGCTGCTTCAGTAGGGGCTCGCCGGTGAGCTGGTGCATGAAGCCGAAGGCGGCGAGGGCCAGGCCCTCGACCATCACCTGCATACCGAGGTAGGTCATGTCCCACCGGCTGTCGTTGATGATGTCGTCGAGCAGCATGCGCAGGTGGCTGTTCACCTGGAAACCGCCGCCGAGCTTCTCTTCGAGGTAGCGGGCGAACACTTCCACGTGGCGGGCTTCGTCGACCACCTGGGTGCTGGCGTACAGCTTGGCGTCGTACCACGGCACGGTTTCGACGATCTTGGCGGTGCAGATGAGCGCACCCTGCTCGCCGTGGAGGAACTGGCTGAGGCTCCATCGGCGATCTTCCATACCGAACTCGAGCCATTCCTTCGGGCCCCACTTCTCCACCTTCGTACCGGCGAAGGCATCGGAATTGAAGCCGTTGCCGAGCACCGCCTGGTCGGCAGCGATGACCGACTCGAAGTCGACGTCGGTGGTCCAGGGCAGGTCGGTGGTGCCGTTCCACTGGCCGGTCTTGGCCTTCTCGTACAACTTGCGCAGCGCAGGGCGGCTCAGCGAGTAGTCCCACGTGAAGATCGAGTCGGCATTGTTCTTGACGATGTGCTCGATCTCGTTGGGGTCGACCGTGGGGATGGCGAGGATGGCCTCGACGTCGTTGATCTGGTCGCGCCCGATGATGGTGTGGTTGTCGTTGTGAGTGACAGTCATGAGGTGGCTCCTGATGTGGCCGACGCATTCGCAAACGTCGGGAGGATGTGGATACGGATGAAACGGCGAGCTGACTCGGCATCGCCGAGGTCGACATGCGCCGACGGGGCGAGGAAGTACGAGATGACGAGACGGGCCAACAATTCGACGAGTTGCGCGGCAGTGGCTCGATCGACAAAGGGTTCGGCCTTCGGGGCGAGGAACAGGCTGGCCATGCGGATGATGCGCGGCAGGCCTTCCACGGTGAGGTTGCTCAACGTCTCGCCCGGTTCGGCGGCGAGCATGAGCGCGAGGTGACGGTCGTGGCGCAGTGATTGAGTGGCGTGCACCACCACTCGCACGAGCATCTCTTCCAGGTCGACAACGCCGTGAAGTTCTTCATTGAGGTCGGTGAAGAAGTCTTCGAGTTCGGTCACCCGCATGGCTTCGAACAACACATCTTTCCCGCCGGGGAACATGCGATACAGAGTGGCGCGAGACACGCCCGCCTCAGCCGCCACGTCGTCGATGGTGACCTTGGCAACGCCCCAGCGCTCGCAACAGCGCTTGGTGGCATCGAGGATTCGACGTTCGACCGGAGACATCATTGAGACACTAAGACGAAAACCATCTCACGGTCAAGGGCCAAACGTTGAAAGTTGACCAAATACGTCGTCTTTCCATTCCGTCAATGCGGCTACACTCGGGCGATCAGTGTTGCCTTCCGAAGGAGAGCCATGAAGCGCGTTGCCCTTGTCAGCCTTGCCGGAGTTCTGCTGCTGTCTGCCTGCGGGTCCGACACCAAGCAGGCCGCCACCACCACCGCTGCTGCTGCCACCACTGCTGCCGCTGCGAGCCAAGACCCGGCGGCATGCGCCAAGGGCGCCACCATCACGGCCGGCACGCTCACCATCGCCACCGGCGACCCCGCCTACCCGCCGTACGTCATCGACGACAAGCCCGAGGCCGGCCAGGGCTTCGAGGCCGCTGTGGGACAGGCCGTCGCCAAGCAACTCGGGTTCGACACCGCCACCACCAAGTGGGTGCGCACCGCATTCGACCCCGCCATCGCCCCTGGCCCGAAGGATTTCGACTTCAACATCCAGCAGTTCACCATCACCGACGACCGCAAGAAGGGCGTCGACATGAGTGAGGGTTACTACACGGCCCCGCAGGCTGTGTTCGGGCTCAGCGATTCACCCGCCGCTTCGGCCAAGACCATCGCCGACTTGAAGGGATTGAAGATCGGCGTGGCTGGCGCCACCACCAGCCTCACCTTCGTGGAAGATGTCATCAAGCCCTCGGCCAAGGTGCAGGTGTTCGACGACAATGCCGCCACCAAACTCGCACTGCAGTCGAAGCAGATCGACGCCATGGTGAGCGACCTGCCCACGGCGCTGTACATCACCGGCGTCGAAATCGAAGGCACAAGCGTGTACGGCCAGATCGCCGGCAGCGGTACCGACCAGTTCGGCCTGGTGCTTGGCAAAGACAGCAAGCTCACCGACTGCGTGAACCTCGCCATCGCCGCATTGAAGAAGAGCGGCGACCTCGACAAGATCACCACGCAGTGGATGGCCGACTACACCAAGGCACCCGTCATCGCAGCGTCGTGAGATGAGCACCACGGGGCGGCGGGCCGAGTTCGAACGGCGTCAGCGACGGCGTTCCACGTTGGTCGCGTCGGTGAGCACCGTGTTGGTCGTATCGGTCATCGTCGTGCTCGTGCCGCTCATGCCTGGCTGGCCGCGAGTTCAGGCGTCGTTCTTCGACGCATCCACCTTCCGCACCTCGCTGCCGAAACTCATCGAGCCGTTCTGGCTCAACATCCGCGTATTCGTCATCGCCACACCGTGCATCCTCGTGCTCGGCATGCTGGTGGCACTCGCCCGCAACGTGCGCAGCCCAGCGCTGTACCCGCTGCGCCTGTTCGCCACCATCTACACCGACGTGGTGCGCGGTGTTCCCGTCATCTTGTGGGTCACGCTCATCGGCTTCGGGGTGTCGGGGCTGTTCCAACACCGCGCCTGGTACACGCAGTTGGTGGTATGGGGCACGGTTGCGCTGGTGATGTGCTACTCGGCGTACGTGGCCGAGGTGTTCCGTGCCGGTATCGAGAGCGTGCACGAGAGCCAACGCGCCGCGGCCCGCTCGCTCGGCCTGTCGAATAGCCAGACGATGCGGTCGGTGGTGCTGCCCCAGGCCGTGCGCAGGGTGGTGCCACCGCTCATGAACGACTTGGTGAGCCTGCAGAAGGACGTGGCACTGCTCAGCATCGTCGGTGCCGTGGAAGCACTCCGTCGCGCCAACATCCTCGTGCAAAAGACGTTCAACTTCACCCCACTGGTGGCAGCGGCCGTGCTGTTCCTGTGCGTGTCGATTCCGCTCACGCGTCTCACCGACCACCTCCTCGCCCGCGAACGGCGGCGGCGATCGGGCACGGCGGTGACATGAGCACCACCCCCGCCCCCAAGCTCGAACTCCGTGGTGTCACCAAAGCCTTTGGCGACAAGGTGGTGCTCGACGACATCTCACTCGAGGTGGGCGCGCACCAGGTGGTGTGCCTCATCGGTGCGTCGGGTTCGGGGAAGAGCACGCTGTTGCGTTGTCTCAACTTGCTCGAACCGGTCGACGATGGGCAGATCTTCCTCGACGGAGTCGACATCGCCGAGCCGGGGCTTCCCCCCGACCCCGTGCGCCGCCGTATCGGCATGGTGTTCCAGAGCTACAACCTGTTCCCGCACATGAGCGTGTTGCGCAACATCACGCTCGCCCCGGTGAAGGTGCTGGGCCGGTCGACCTCGAGTGCGCGGGCCGCTGCGCTCGAGTTGCTCGAGCGGTTCGGCCTCGCCGACAAGGCCGACGCATTCCCCGACCGACTGTCGGGTGGCCAGCAACAGCGAGTGGCCATCGTGCGGGCCCTGGCGATGCAACCCGAAGTGCTTCTGCTCGACGAGGTCACGGCCGCACTCGACCCGGTGCTGGTGGGTGAGGTGCTCGACGTGATCCGCGAGGTACGTGCCGGCGGTATGACCATGGTGCTCGCCACCCACGAAATGGGCTTCGCCCGCGAAATCGCCGACACCGTGTGCTTCCTCGACGGCGGCCGCATCGTCGAGCAAGGCCCACCGGCGCTGATGTTCACCGCACCCCAGCAGCAGGCCACCCGCGACTTCCTCGCCCGGGTCATCGCCAGCGGGCGGCTCTAGCCCGAGATCTTGCCGCTGTTCACACCGCACACCACGTTGCGGTGCAGGCACAGGGCAACCTCGGTGCTGAGTTTGGCCGTGTCCCACGCATTCATGAAGTCGGCGTGGCTGCTCAGCAACCCACCCGATGCGAGTTCGAGGCCGGCGGGCGAACCGGTGAACGAGTATTCGACACTGAACTGCAGTTGGGGTACCGGCACCGGGTGCCCGTGCGGGCAGCGCCCCCGGCTGCTGTAGGCCATGTGCGCGCGATGGTCGGCAGCATCGACGTGCACACCGTCCCAACAGTCGGGGAACGTGACCACCATGCGCAGCCCGCGGCCCTCGGGGCACGCGGGCGGTGTCGCATCGCGCACGATGCCGGCACCGCAGGTCCACGCCACCACCGACGTCGGTTGGGCGCTGGTGGCCATCGGGTTGCCGGCCACCATCATCAGGCCATGCGGGTAGGGCACCACCGTGGTGGGGTCGACGCCGATACCCGCGCGGTAGTAGGCCACGCTCTTCACCGGCTCGATGGGCGTACCGTTGTTCATGAGCGCCGGGGCCCAGTACGCGGCGCGATCGAGTTGCTGTTCGCACGAGGTGCCGCCGCTGTCGAGGCTGGCGATGGTGCTGGCCGCATCGGTGGTGACATTGCCGAAGAACACGTGACGATGGCTCGCCCCCGGTTGGCCCGGGAACACGATGGGGTCGTCGAGGCTGGCATGGCTGTACGCACACGCCACCACGAACTGTCCCTTGCCTCCCTGCGGCCCGGCGATGGCGTGGTCGGGTTGGCTGCTCGCGGCCATCGGGCCGCTCGCCCCACACGCCCCGAGCACCACGACGGCGCCAACGGCCAACAGCCGCCGACACCGCGGCAACGCGTGCATCACGCCGGCTTGGCGGGCACCGTGATGGCAGCCAGGTCGACCTTCTGGGG
>JBAXQV010000120.1:0-9450 GCA_037131575.1 Actinomycetota bacterium | reverse complement strand
GGCGAGGACCCGTACCCGTTCGTCTACGAGCTCATCGACCAGCAGGCCGATCACCAGCACCAGGGCGATGGCGATGAGCACCACCACCACTTTGCGGAACACGGTGCTGGGCAGCACCAACAGCAGTGTCGAACCGATGAGTCCACCGAGGAACGAGGCCGGCACGAGGCGGCGCAGGCGTTGGGTCTGGCCGCGCAACTCGCGTCGATAGCCGTACACGCCAGAGAGCGAGCCGGGCACGAGGCCGATGTTGTTCGACACATTGGCCACCAGCGGCGGGTAGCCGAGCGCCACGAGTGTGGGGAAGGTGATGAGCGAGCCCGACCCGACGACGGTGTTGATGGTGCCGGCCGCAGTGCCTGCGAGGAAGATGGCGATGAAGTGGCCGAACGACATCGAGGTCGATTCAGCCGAACGTCACGGGGTAGCTCGAGAACACATCGCGGGTGGTGGCGCTGTCGCGCGTGGGTGGATGCAGCGGGTCGGGGGTGGCCCCGTGGTGGAGTGCGATGCCTGCCATCACGGCGATGGTACCGAGCAGGTGCTGGTCGAGCGCGCCCTCGCCGGGCTGGGTGCCGCCGGCGAGTTCCTGCCCAAGGCACGCGTGCAGCCCGTGCCCGAAGGTGAGCCCCCACGGGGCCACACCGTCGGCGAGGTTGCGCAACGGGTTGAAGGTCGCGGCATCGGGGCCGAACACCGCAGGATCGCGGTTCGCGGCCACGAGGTCGATGCTCACCATGGCCCCTGAGGTGATGGCGACACCCGATCGCAACTCGATGTCGGCGTCGGCATGTCGCAACGCCACCGGGCTGGCGGGGTGTAGGCGCAGCGACTCGTGCACGAAGCGCTGCAACAGTGCCGGGTCGGCGATGAGCTGGGCGCGGGTGGCCTGCGGATGGTTGCCCTGTTCGGTGAGCCAGGTGAAGAGGTGATGCATGGCGTGCACGAACTGATTCGACGTCGAGTGCGAGCCCACCCACGGGAAGTACGCCACTTCGCGCAGCACCGTGGGTGCCGGCAGTTCGAGGCGGTCCTGGTTGCGCAGCAAGGTGGTGAGCACATCGCGCGGTAGTTCGCTCTCGTCGATCTCGCCGCGCTCGAACCGGGCCACGAGGGCGCGTCGACGAGCTAGCGAAGCGGCGTAGAACTCGTGCTCGAACTCGGCCAGGGCAACGTCGCCCTCGGCGATGATGGCTGCTTTGTCGCCCAGCGAATGGCCCACCGTGGAGGCCCGGGCCAGGCGGTCCATCAGGGTGTACAGCCGGTCGATCTCGGCGTCGCCTGCCGGGCTGGTGCGGTGCGTCCGGTCGATACCGGCCACATCGAGCGACAGGGTCATCATCGTGCGTCGCGCCAGCGTGAGCAGGTCGCCGTGCCCGGCTGCGATGGCGGGGGCCAGCGCACCGGCGATGATGCGGGGTATCACGTCGCCCTCGTAGAACGCGAAGGTATCGCGCCGGAACAGGCGGTTCTCGAGGCGTCGACGGTCGAGGTGGGCGGTGCCGTGGAGGTTCACGATGACCCCGTCCATGAGCCGTCCGCCCTCGTCGTAGAGGGCCTGGCGAAGATCGCGCTGCCGGAACGCATCACGCGCATCGGCATGCGTCGTTAGAAGTATCACAACTACCTCCCGAGGGAGTACCTTATGTCGATGATGGTCACCCGAGCCACAACCCCGCCATGCTCGCGCCGAGGTGCTCGATGACCGCTGCCCAAACGGGTCGATCGATGCTGGTCACCGGAGGTGCGCAGGGCATCGGCGCGGCCATTGCCGACGCCGCGCTCGCCGCCGGGTACCGGGTGGCCACCCTCGACGTGGCGGTGGCCGATGTGGCGCACGTGGGCGACGGCCCGTTCGTCGAGCGGTTCAGCGGGTCGGTGGCCGATGAAGCGGCGGTGGAGGCGGTGCTCGACGCATTTGGCGCCCCCGACGTGGTGGTGAACAACGCCGGCATCGTGCGCTTCGGGCCCTTGGTCGATCAACGCCTCGACGACATGCGTGCAGTACTCGAGGTGAACCTGTTGGGCGCCTTCGTTGTGGCCCGCGCGGTGGCTCGTCGGCTCATCGCCGAGGGTCGGCCGGGTGCCGTGGTGAACATCACCTCGATGAACGGTGTGGCGGCCGGCCCCAATGCCGGTGCCTACGGTGCGTCGAAGGCGGGCATCGCCCTGCTCACCTCGCAGATGGCCATCGAATGGGGCGGGCACGGTATCCGTGTGAATGCTGTGGCGCCCGGCCTCATCGACGGCGGCATGTCGGCCCCCATCTACGCCGATGCCGCCACCAGAGCAGCGCGCGAATCGAAGGTGCCCCTTGGTCGCCTGGGCCATCCGAGCGACATCGCCGACGTGGTGCTGTTCCTCGCCTCCGACGCCGCGGCCTACGTGACCGGCCAGAACATCGTGGTCGACGGCGGGGTCACCGGTTCGCTCATCGCTCACCTCCCTCGTCCGGCCTCGGTCGATTCGGTGGGCCACAAACCATGACTTCAGTGCTGCTGGTCACCGGTGGGCCCGACTATGCCCACGACTTCGGTGCATCAGCAGCCGCGTTGGCCGCAGTGATCGGCGCCACTGGTGCCGATGTCAAGGTGGTCGACCACCCCGACCGTGCCGCCGAATTGTTGCCCGGTGGGTTCGATGCGGTGGTGGTGAATGCTCTGCGGTGGCGGATGTTGCACGAGCGCTACGACCAGTGGCGTGCCCAGTGGGGGTATCACACGCCCGCCAGTACGCGTGCTGCCTTCACCGAGTTCGTCGCTGCCGGCGGTGGCCTGATGGGCAGCCATACGGCGTCGATCTGTTTCGACGATTGGCCCGAATGGCGCGAGGTGCTCGGCGGCGCGTGGAACTGGGAGCGATCATCGCACCCACCCGTGGCGCCGGTCGCTGCTCGGGTGGTCTCCGCGCGTGCTGCTCAACATGCCGTGCTCGCTGGTTTGCCGCCCACGCTCGAACTGGTCGACGAAGTGTATGGAGAGGTCGACCTGGCCGACGGCTGCGAGGTGCTCATGGTGGCCCGGCGCACGCCCGACGATGCCGACCAACCGGTGCTGTGGGCGCACCAGTTCGGCGCCGGGCGTGTGGTGTACGACGGCTTCGGCCACGATGCCACGTCGATCAACGAACCGCAGCACGCTGCACTCATCAGGCAAGCGGTGCGTTGGGTGTGCGGTGAGCCGAACAGTGAGGGGGCCCGATGAGACCGGTCGAGGGAATGTCGGTGTTGGTCACCGGTGGTGGTTCAGGTATCGGTGAAGGAATTGCCCGACACTTCTGTTCGCTTGGCGCGTTGGTCACCATCTCGGGCCGGCGGGCCGACAAGGTGCAGGCCGTGGCCGCATCCATCGGGCATGCCTGTCGGGCAGTGGTGGGTGATGTGACCGTTGCGGCCGATCGCCAAGCCATGGCCGATGCGGCGTCGGAGCATGGTGGTGGCATCGATGTGCTGGTGAACAACGCCGGCAACATGTACCGCGGCCCACTCGCCGAACTCGACGAGGCGCAGTTGCTCGACGTGTTCCACTCGAATGTGGTGGCTGGCATGATGCTCACCCAGACCTGCCTCACGGCCCTCACCGCTGCCCACGGTGCTGTCATCTTCATCGGTTCGGTGCACTCGCAACGCGCCTTCCCGGGCGCATCGCCCTACGCCGCCACGAAAGGTGCAGTGGAGACCCTCACCGGAGTACTCGCCGCCGAACTCGGCCCGCAGCAGGTGCGCGTGTCGTGCGTGCGACCCGGGGGAGTGTTCACCGAGATCAACCAACGCGCGGGCTTCCTCGACGAGGCATCGGCGCGGGCACGTCTCGACGGTTTGGCTCCTGCTCACGCGCTGGGGCGTCTTGGTACTGTCACCGAAGTTGCTGAAGCGGTGGAGTATCTCGCTCGGGCCGAATGGGTGACGGGCAATGTGCTCACCGTCGACGGCGGGCTCGGCCTCGGGGTCACCAACGCATGAGCACTGTCCGTCTGTCGTTCGCGACGCACCTTGGGGGGAAGCGATGAGCACCGAACCGAACGTGGTGACCATCACCACCTACGAAGAAGCCAAAGAGGTGTACCGCCAGAAAGACCTACGCCAGGCGCTGTACGACGCTGGTGAAGTGATCATGGGTGATGTGTTGGTGAACCTGCACGGCACCCAGCACCGCGACCGGCGACGGCTCGAGAACCGACTGTTCCGCCGCGACACCTTCGACCTCTACGAGCGCGAGTTGTTCCCGCCGCTCATCGCCGAAACCTTCGCTCCGTACGCCACTTCGGGTCGGGCCGAATTGGTCGACCTCGGCCACCAGTTGATGATGAACCTGGCCGCGTTCACCGCCGGCGTCGACCGCCCGCTCGGTACGCCGGAGGAGACGTTCCGGCTGTACGACTACCTGAAGGTGTTCATCGAAGGTGCCACATTGGCGCACTACACCGGCGACAAAGACGTCAAGCGTGCCGAAGTGGCGGCCAAGCTGGCCGACTTCGACGCCGAGTTCCTCACCCCGTCGATCGAACGGCGCCAGGCACTGCGCGCTGCAGGCGGTGCATTGCCGCGCGACGTGTTGTCGATCTTGATCGACAACCAAGACCAACTCGACCTGCCGCACGAGGTGATTCTGCGCGAGGTGGGGTTCTACCTCCTGGCCGGTGCACACACCTCGGCCACGGCCTTCACCCGGGTGAGTCATCACATTCTGCGTTGGCTCGAAGCAAACCCGCACGATGAGGCCACCGTACGCACCGACCGGTTGTTCGTGCAGCGTTGCACCCACGAGACCATCCGGTTGCAACCATCGAGTCCGGTGGCGATGCGCTGGGCGCTCGCCGATATCGAGTTGAAGAGCGGGCGTTCGATTCCGCAGGGCAGCAAGGTGGTCATCGATCTGCTGTCGGTGAACCGTGATCCGTCGGTGTTCGGCGCCGATGCCGATGCGTTCAACCCGCGCCGCGAGACCCCCGACGGCGTTCCGCCGTACGGGTTGTCGTTCGGTTCGGGCATGCACGCCTGCATCGGTCAAGACCTCGCTGCCGGGTTGGTGTTCAACCCCGACGATGCTGAAGCAGGTCATCTGTTCGGCCTCGTGCCTCAGGCGGTGCAGGTGCTGTTCGACCATGGGGCCCGCCCCGACCCCGACCACGCACCTGAAATGGACGAGTCGACGACGCGTCCCTATTTCGGTCGGTACCCGGTACTGCTCGGTCAGTGACCAGCAGCCAGGCAGGCACGGTGCAGCAGAGCCGCCCTCGCCGCCGGTTCGAAGCGGGCAGCGAGATGGTCGCTCTGCACCTCCACGCTCAGCGGTATGTGCGTGGGCACTACGGCCAGCAGTGCATCGAGGGGCAGTTCACCCTGGCCGGGTGGCAGCCGATGATGCCGCGCCTCATCGATGAGATCGGTGGGTGTTGCAGCTGGCGCATCGCAGATCTGCACCCACCCGAGGGTGCCCGAACGCACCACGTTGCCGAGTTCGGTGGTGCCCTCGCCCAGGCGCTGGTGATGCAAGACGTCGACCACCACCACCGAATCGGTGGCACGGGCCAACGCCACCGCATCGGCCGACGACCGCGGTGTGGTGAAGGCCATGTATTCGAGCGCGGCGGTCACCCCTTCGGCGCGGCAGCGTCGGGCCACATCGCCGAGGGCGTCTTCGGTGGCGGCAAGCCCGTACACGGCGATGTCGAGGTCGCTCACCACCAGCAGGTGCGCAGCGCCCAGCACGGCAGCAGTGTGAGCCAGCATGGTCGCCTCATCGGGCGATGTAGTGCCGATGCGGTGCACCTCCACATCGTGCACCACCACACCCAGGTCGGTTGCCTGCCGCGCCAGTTGCGCGGCCGATGCGGTGTCGAGCGCGTGGTCGTGCGACAGGCGCAGGCCGATGCCCTCGAACCCAGCGGCAGCCGCTGCCTCGAGCAACGCCTGCGGCGAGGCATCGAGCAGCGAACCTGCGGCCAACATCAGGCGATGTCGAGAGCGGGGCACTGCTGCAGACACCTCCACACCCTAGGGTCGGTCATCGTGAGATGGGAAGAACAGTCATGATCGATGTGCATGCGCATGTGGTGCTCGAAGGGGTGCTCGGCTGCGCCGGCCATTACGGCCCCGAACTCGGCGTGGGGCCTGAAGGTCGACCGCGTTTCCGGGTGGGCGATTATGTGCTCGACGGCGTGAACTATCGCAACAGCCCCTTCATGGATGTGGGTCTGCGCCTCGCCCTCAACGATCACCTCGGTATCGACATGCAGGTGCTTTCTCCCAACCCGATCACCTACTTCCATCACATCGAAGCCGACATCGCGTCGGGGTTCTGCCGCTGGCACAACGATGAGATGGCGGCGATCGTGGCTGCGCACCCCGATCGGTTCCGCGGGTTCGCGCAACTCCCGATGCAAGACATCGGTGCGGCCGTGGTGGAGTTCCGGCGGGCAGTGAACGACTTGGGGCTGGTGGGCGCGTACATCGGCACCGACTTCGGCATCACCTTCGACTCGCCACTGCTCGACCCGCTGTGGGAGACGGCGGTTGAGATCGATGTGCCGATCTTCATCCACCCGGCTCCGGCAGGCATCGATGGACCGTTGCGCGACCCGCGCATCCGCAACTTCGATCTCGACTTGTCGCTCGGGTTCCTCTACGAAGAAACCTTGGCCGTGGCCCACCTCATCTATGGCCGGGTGCTCGAACGGCATCCCCAGCTCGATCTCTGCTTGTCGCACGGTGGTGGTGCGGCGGCATTCATGCGCGGTCGGCTCGAGCATCAGGGCCACAGCCGCCCCTGGGCCAAAGCGGACCCGGTCGACTTCACCGCCGGGCTGCGCCGGATGTGGTTCGACCAACACGTGCACGACGACGGCGCCCTGGCATTGCTCACCGCACAGGTGGGCAGTGATCGCCTGGTGGTGGGCACCAACCTCGCCGGATGGGACGCGCCCATCGAACGCGAGCAGATCCCGTATCTCACCAGCTACGACGACAACGCGCGTCGTTTGCTGCGGCTCTGAGGCACCGGCGATGCCCGAGCGTCAGAGTTCGATCTCCACACCCTCGCGGGCGATGTGGATGGCACCGTTGGGGCAGGCCCGTGCCACACGCACGAGCGTGTCGTCGTCGGGGCGTTCTGCCTGCGGCAGCACCGTGGCCAGTTCATCGTCGTCGAACGCGAACACCGTGGGCAACGCAGCGATGCAGCGACCAGCGCTCACACATTCGGATTGGTCGACCCAGATCTCGAGGCCCGATGCAGTGCTCATGGAAAGCAGGGTAGCGGTATGACACTGGCGGTGGTCACTGGCGCGGCGCGTGGGCTGGGTGCCGCCATCGCCGATCGGCTGGCACAGCAGGGGTACGACGTGGCGCGGCTCGACGTACTGCCAGGGCCCGATGTCATTGCGTGCGATGTGGCCGACCGTGCCGCCGTGGAAGAGGCGGCCGCGGGGCTCGGCCCGGTGGACGTGTTGGTGAACAATGCAGGCATCTGGCGCTTCAGCGCCCTCGAAGATGTCGACCCGGCCGACTTCGATCGCGTGATGGCAGTGAATCTCGGTGGCACCTTCCACTGCACTCAGGTGTTCGGCAGGTCGATGCTGGCTGCTGGCCGTGGTGCCATCGTCAACATGGTGTCGATCGCGGCTGCTGCAGCCAACCCCAGTGTGGGCGCATATTCGGCCTCGAAGAGTGGTGTGCTCGCGCTCACCCGGCAGACGGCTTTGGAGTGGGGTCCGCGCGGCGTGCGCGCCAATGCGGTGGGGCCGGGTTTGGTGCCCACCGCCGGCACCGGTGCGGTGTACGACGACCCTGCAGTGCGTGAGGTTCGCGCCGGCGCGGTGCCGCTGCGTCGCTTGGGCACCGATGCCGACATAGCCGGCGTGGTGGCCTTCCTCGTATCGCCCGACGCTGCGTACGTGAACGGCCAGGTGCTGTATGTGGACGGCGGGCTCAGCCAGGCGTTGATGACGCTGTTGCCTCGGCCCCCGGGCGTCGCTGGCCCACAGCTCGGTCGTACGTGAGGGTCTCGGCAGCCCAGTTGCCCACCTTCTCGCCGGGGACACGCCCACGCTGCGGCCAGGGTTGGTGCAGGTCGACCCGTGTGCCACGACTGATGACCTCGCGGAGCAGTTGTTTGTTCTGCAGGACGCGCACGTCGGTGCTGGGGTCGCCGTCGACCACCAGCACATCGGCGCGGTAGCCCGCTGCCACCACACCGAGCTCTCCGTCCATCTTCATCGCGAACGCATTGTTCTGGGTGGCGCACTGGATGGCCTGCACCGGGCTGAGGCCGAGCGCGGTGACGAACACCTCCAACTCGCGCGCGTGCCAGTGGCCGTACGGGGTGAGGGCGAAGCCGCTCTCGGAACCGCACAGCAACCGCACACCTTCGTCGTAGGCCGTGCGCAACATGTCGGCAGTGGCCTTGATCTCACCGCGGAAGATGTCGGTCATACCGTTGCTGGCGCCCACCACCTCGCCGTAGTCGGCGAGGTTGGCCAGAAAGGTGAACGTGGGGCACACCGCGGCGCCCGAGGCAACCACGGCGGCGAGCGCCGCGTCATCGAGGAACGATGCGTGGAGGATGAGGTCGACGCCTGCGAGTGCGGCGTCGCGCGTGCTCGATGCACTGCGGCAATGTGCCGTGACCGGCACACCGAGGGCATGCGCAGTGTCGCAGACTGCCTTCATCTCGTCGAGTGTCCACACCTGCAGTTCACCTTGATGGGTAGGGATCGATCCGGTGGCGTGGATCTTGATCCAGTCGGCGCCGTACTTGATCTGGCGGCGTGTGGTGGTGACCATTTCGTCGATCGTGTTCACGATGGCGGCATAACCCACAGCACCTTCGTCGGGGATGAGTCGACCGGCGGTGCCGCCCACCGAGGTGAGCAACGCCTGCACACCTGTGGCCATACGCGGACCGCTGAACATGCTGGCGTTCAAGGCGTCGCGCACCTGCGGCCCGATGCCGTGCACGGTGTCGGGGTCGAAGAACGACGTGACACCGGCGCGCAGCAATTTGGGCAAGTTGAATGCCGTGGCGAGTGCGGCGGTGACCGCAGGCCGGTGGAAGAACAACTCGTCGTTCGACTGCACATCGTCGAAGGTGATGTGACAGTGCGCGTCGATGAGACCGGGCATCACAGTGCAACCGCTGGCATCGATCACCGTGGTGCCGGCCGGGGCCGAAGAGGCCAGGGTGCCAGTGGATCCCACTGCGACGATGAGGTCGCCATCGATGAGCACATCGACATCGGGAACGGGGGCTGTGCCCGTGCCGTCGATCAAGGTGCCGCCGGTGATGAGCAGGGGAGTGTGCGGGGTCATCGGGGCGTTCTCCTGATGGTTCGGCAGCTGCGCCAGCGCTGCGTCGTGAGCATCCTAGCGACGGCCGCCGCACCGCCCTGCCCGAGGATCTGCGAGACTCAATGGCTATGACCCGAGTCGCCGACCCCGACGCCCCTGCCGAC
>JBAXQV010000119.1:0-9600 GCA_037131575.1 Actinomycetota bacterium | reverse complement strand
CACTCTGAAGGAGACCCCATGACCGTCCGCCTCGGCGATATCGCCCCCGATTTCACCGCCCCCACCACGCAGGGCGAGATCCACTTCCACGAATGGCTCGGCGATTCGTGGGGCGTGCTGTTCAGCCACCCCAAAGACTTCACCCCGGTGTGCACAACCGAACTCGGCTACGTCGCGAAGATCAAGCCCGAGTTCGACAAGCGCAACGTGAAGGTGATCGGCCTGTCGGTCGACCCGGTCGACAGCCACATCAAGTGGGAAGGCGACATCGCCGAAACCCAGGGCACCCCGGTGAACTTCCCCATGATCGGCGACCCCGACCGCACGGTGGCCGACCTGTACGACATGATCCATCCCAATGCCAGCGACACGATGACCGTGCGTTCGGTGTTCGTGATCGGGCCCGACAAGAAGGTGAAGCTCACCATCACCTACCCGGCCTCCACCGGGCGTAACTTCGACGAGATCTTGCGCGTCATCGACAGCCTGCAGCTCACCGCCCAGTACAAGGTGGCCACCCCCGCCAACTGGACCGACGGTGGCGATGTGATCATCGGTGCCGCCGTGAGCGACGACGAAGCCAAGCAGTTGTTCCCGCAGGGCTGGAACACCGTGAAGCCCTACCTGCGCGTGCTGCCGCAACCCAACAAGTGACCTGACGGCACCAAGCCGTTCAACCGAGGAGGTTCGCCTCCACCCATGCCCGTACTGGAGGCGCCAGTCGATCGAGATGATCGGCAGGCGCCTCTCGTATTTGGGTGGCACTGATGGGCACCGTGGCACGCTCAGGGTCGACGATGACGGCCGCGGCCCCAAACCGGCTGGCGAGTTCGCCCACGTACGGGTCGCTCGAGAACACCGCGTGCGGGCCCTCGGCGAGCGGCCAATGCGCCCACAGCAGAGTCATCCACCGGTTCCACAGGTCGGGATCACTCATGTCGGTGGGCAGGTCGTGGGCCACATGCACCACACGTGCCCGAGGATGCATCTCGGCAAGCCAGCCAGCCCGTAATGCACCCGGCACCAACTCGCCCTCGCGGGTGTTCACGAACACCACCAGCTGTTCGCAATGATCGCACGACCACTCGATCATGTAGCTATGGCCGAGGTGCGGTGGGTTGAACCGGCCGATGATGAGCCCCGTGGGATGGCGCGTTGTCGACTCCATAGCGGCACCATCATGGCTGAGCCGGCACCCAGTCACGGGGGTCCGTGTGGCGAACGACACATCGCACCGACCATCATGGTGAGGTGCTCAACCATTACCACGCCGCCCGCCAGGAGATGACCGCTCCGGGTGCCCCGTTTGCCCTGTCTGAAATCGTTGTTCGCGACGTGCCCATCAAGGTCTTCGCGTCGGCACCGCCGAACATGCGTGCCCTCTGGCAAATGACGGCTGCGCACGCCGACAAGATGTACATCGTGTACGAGGACGAGCGGTACACGTATGCCGAAATCGGCGCTCAAGTGAACGCCCTGGCGCATGTGCTGCACCACACGCACGGTGTGGGCCGCGGCGATCGAGTGGCCATCGCTGCCCGCAACTACCCGGAATGGGTGGTGGGTTACTGGGCCACGGTGTCGCTCGGCGCCGCCGTGGTGGGCATGAACGCCTGGTGGACCCCCACCGAAATGGAGTACGGCCTCACCGACTCGCGCCCGAAGGTGCTCATCGCCGACGACGAGCGTCTCGAGCGGGTGTTGCAAGTTCTCGACAACGTGCGCTCTGGTGGCGCCATGCATGTCATCACCGTCCGTAGCAATCGTGCGCTTCCCGCCGATGCGTCGCGTTGGGCCGATGCGGTCACTGCCTTGGCGAGTGGTCCCGACGCACCTGCCTCGTTGCCCGATGCAGAGATCGACCCCGACGACGACGCCACGATCTTCTACACCTCGGGCACCACCGGGTTCCCCAAGGGCGCGCAACTCACCCACCGCGGCTCGGTGCACAACATCATGAACCTCGCATTCATGGCCGGTGCCGTGAACGCCGCCGAGGCAAAGGCCGTGGCGGCCGGTGAAGTCGAGCCGAGCGCGCCGGCACCCGCACCCGCGCAGGCCGTGTACATGGCGCCCACACCGCTCTTCCACGTCACCGCCTGCAACTGCTTGCTCCACCCCGCCACCCTGGTGGGTGGCCGCATCGTGCTCACCTACAAGTGGGACCCGGGCCGAGCCCTCGAACTGATCGAGCGCGAAGGGGTCACCAACTTCTCCGGTGTTCCCACCATGAGCCGCGAACTGTTGGCGCATCCCGATTGGGCCACGCGCGACACCTCCTCCCTGCAGGGCATGGGCGGCGGCGGTGCCGCGCTGCAGCCCGACCTCGTAGGCAAGATCGCCGGCGCGTTGAAGCACGGCGCCCCGTCCACGGGCTACGGCCTCACCGAAACGCACGGCATCGTCACCGCCAACTCGTCGCGGTTCTTCATCGCCAAGCCCGAGTCGTGCGGCCCCGTGGTGCCCACGCTCGACTTCAAGCTCGTCGACGACGAAGGCAACGACCTGCCCGCTTCACCCAACACCGTCGGCCAACTGTGCGTGCGCGGTGCCGTGGTCATCAAGGGCTATCTCAACCGAGCCGAGGCCACCGCCGACTCCATTCGCAACGGCTGGTTCAACACCGGCGATATCGCGCGCATCGACGAAGACGGGTTCGTGTACATCGTCGACCGCGCCAAGGACATGGTGTTGCGCGGCGGCGAGAACGTGTACTGCAGCGAGGTGGAAACCGTCATCTACCAGAACGACGCCATCGCCGAGGCCGCCGTGTTCGGTATCCCCGACGAGCGCCTGGGCGAAGAAGTGGCGGCCGCCGTGGTGCTGCACCCGGGTGCCTCGCTCACCGAAGCCGAACTGCGCGCCTTCCTCGCCGAGCGCATCGCCAAGCACAAGATTCCGGCGAAGGTGTGGTTCCTCACCGAGCAGCTGCCGCGCAACGCGAACGGCAAGTTCGTGAAGCGTGAGCTGCGCAAGCAACTCATCGGCGAATAGTCGTGGCCATCGCACGCAACGGTGCCTGCGAGCTCTACTACGAAACCTTCGGCGACCGCGCCCACCCAGCACTGCTGCTGGTGAACGGGCTCGGTAGTCAGAGCATCAACTACGCCGACGAGTGGTGTGCCATGTACGCCGCGCGAGGGCTGTACGTGATTCGCTTCGACAACCGCGATGTGGGCTTGTCGAGTTCGTTCGCCGATGCCCCGAAGGGGCCTCAGGGGAATGCCTATGTACTCAGCGACATGGCCGCCGATGGTATGGCCGTGCTCGACACGCTGGGTATCGCCAAGGCTCATGTGATGGGGCTGTCGATGGGTGGCATGATCGTGCAGACCATGGCCATCGAGCACGCCGACCGGCTGCTGTCGGCAACATCGGTGATGTCGCGCACGGGCGAACCCGGTTACGGCGACAGCACCCCGGAGGCGTTCGCATTGCTCACCGCGCCGCCCGCCACCGATCGGGAAGAGTACGTACGCAACGCCATCGCAGGGTTGCGGTGTTGGGGCAGCCCCGAATTCGCCGACGAGGCTCGCTGGCGGGCCGATGCCGAACGGGCCTTCGACCGAGCCTTCCGGCCCGACGGCACGAGAAGGCAGTTCATGGCGGTGGGGGCTTCCGGTTCGCGCGGTGAAGCCCTGCGCTCAGTGCGCGTGCCCTTCCTCGTGATGCACGGCAGCGCCGACACGCTCATCACCCCCAGCGGGGGCGAACGCACTGCCGAACTCATCCCCGGTGCACGCTTCGTGCTCATCGAGGGCATGGGGCACGACTACCCGCCGCAGCTGTGGACCCGCTGGCTCGACGAAGTGGTGGGGTTCATCGAATCGGTACCTGCCCAGTCATGAGCACCGAGGAGTTCGAACAACTGGCGGCGCTGATGCGCAGCCGACGCACCAGCATGCTGGTAGATGCCGGCCGCCCCGTACCGCACGAGGTGGTCGAACAATTGTGCGCGCTGGCGCAGTGGGCACCCAACCACAAGCGCACCTGGCCGTGGGCCTTCGCGTTGTTCGAGGGCGAAGGCCGTGCCCGATTGGGCTACACCATCGCCGAGGCCATGGAGGTGCACGGCGACCCGCCCGAGAAGGTGGCCAAGGCGCGGGGCAAGTACCTGCGCACCCCCGCCTCACTGGCGGTGGGCTCACTGGTGGGTGATTCACCCGATCGCACCGCCGAGAACCGCGACGCCGTTGCCGCAGGGGTGCAGAACCTGCTGCTGGCGGGCACAGCGTTGGGCCTGGCCACCTACTGGGGTTCGTGCCCCAAGGGCGCCAACGACGCCGTTGGCGCGCTGTGCGGCTTTCCGGCCGAGACGCACGTGAGCGCCATCATCTACCTCGGCTGGGCCACCGCCGTACCCGAGGCACCCGAGCGCCCGCCCGTGCGCCTCACCATTGTCGACTGATCTGCATTCGTTGCCGGGTCAGCTACCGGGCGTACGCACTTCGGTGGTGTCCATCTGGTCGGGTTCACAACCAAGCCCGATGAGCAGCTTCGACAACCCGTGGAACAGCGCCAGCCCGATGCCCATCTCCACCAGTTCGGCGTCACTGAACTCTTCACGCAGTGCCATCTCCACCGACAGTTCCGGCTCTCGCCCAGCGAGGAATGCATCGGCGAAGGCCAGTGCGAGCTTCGATCGTTCGGGCAACGACGACTCGCCGTGACCATCGCTGATCTGCTCCACCTGTTGCTCGTCGAGGCCCTGCTGCTTCGCGACCGCGAAGCGCACATTGCGTCAATACCCGCAGTCGGTGATGCGGGCGTTGCGCAGGCGAACTGTTTCCTTGGTGACGTGATCGAGCACACCATGCGACCAGAACTGTGCATAGAGATCGCCAAACCCCTGCGCCACTGCAGGCGCGTGGGCGAGGATGGTGCCAAACGCGGCCGGCTTTCCCTCTACCGCACTCGGCAGGCGCGGGGTGGTGGCCATCAGGCCCGACCGCTGGCTGCGTTGGGGCCGGCTGCGCTCTCGACACCAAAGGTGCGGGTGAACTTCCCGAAGCCATCGGCCATGGCGAGGTGGAACAACATCGACACCTGCTCGGGGGCGGTGTAATGCCTGCCCAGTTCGGCCATCATGGCATCGTCGATACCATGGGCATCGAGCACGAACTGTTCCACCACTGCCACCACTGCCTGTTCGGCGGCGGCGAGCGGCGCGAACGAATCGAGTGAGCCAGAACCACCGAGCTGTTGGGGTTGCGGCGAGCAGCGCTATCAGTCGTGTCCATCCCTCACCGAGAGTACCCGTGGTGGGTGCACCCGAGCCATGCGGAACTCCCACGATCTCCGTGGCGGCAATTTGTAGCAGCGCGATTGCCACCACATCGCCCACCTCGAGACACTCGACCAGCGCCTCGCCGATCGCGGCTTCGGCGGCCGCGCGGTCGTCGGTGGCCCGATGGGCCGCCGCTGCGGCCACAGCACTGAACGCTCGGTCGAGATAGGTGGCACCCGACGAGTTGGGCACCGCCGCAACTTCGGCGAGCGCAATGGCACTGTCGCCCGCCGCAGCGCGCACCAGCGCGGCCACGGCATGGGCAAATGGATGCTGGCGCAACTGTCCACCAACCGACTCGAGCGCGGCCACCGCGGCATCGAGCGAACCGCACTGCAATTCGGCCACCGCAAGCACCAGATTCGCCTCGCCGACAGCGACAGGGTTGGTGGTGCGCTCGCCAGTGAGCGCCAGCGCTGCATCGCGTGCAATCGCACCATCGCCGCGGTGCATGGCCGCGCCGGCGATGGCGAGTTGCGGCACGGGGCCGGCGGGCGAGTTGTCGGCCAGCGACGCCAACTCCTCCATACTTCGCTGCGCGGCGACCGTGCGCCCCAGCGCCACCTGGGCTCGCACCAAGGCTGACACCGACTGAGCGATACCGAACTTGTCGCCCACGCGACGGAAACGATTGCGCGCGTGTTCGGCGTTGTGGAGTGCTTCGTCGAGGTGCCCCTGCCACAGCCGGAGGTCGGCCATCAACGTCTGCATCATGGCGGCCGCCCATTCATCACCGCGTTCGAGCGCCTCACCGCGCACCACCACGGCCAGGTCTTCGGCCTCACCGAAACGACCCTGGTAGAACCGTACGAAGGCGAGCAGACCGAAGGCCCAGCCCACACCATTGCGGTCGCCGAGCCGTTCGAGTGCCTCGGCCGCACGGTGCAGGCGCTCGTCGGCCAAGGCCAAGTCGCCCGAGAGAAAACTCAGCCATGCTCGGTACTGCTCGATGTACGCCAGGCCACGTTCGTCGCCGAGTGTGCGGTAGGACGATTCGGCTTCCCCGAAGAACCACTCGGCATCTTGTGCAGAACCGCCGAACAATTCGATGAACCCGCGCTGACGTAACGCCGCCGCCAGCAGCGAGTGATGCTCGGTGCCGCGCAACAGATCGACGCTGCGCCCCAACTCGTCGCGAGCTTCGGCCTGGTGCCCAGTGAGGTGATGGATGGTGCCGAGGAGGCGCCGGGCCTCGCCCTCCACCGCCACATCGTGTGCTGCAGCAGCGTGGGCCAACAGCACATCAACATCGGTACGGGCGTGTACATAGTCGCGCAACTCGATCATGGCGGCGCACCGCAGCAACCGCAGTGCCGTATCGTCCGAGTCGGCTTGGTACTCGCCAAGATCGAGCAGTGCCAACGCTCGCGAGGCGTGGCGGATGACCTGGCGATGGTTACCGGTTTCGGTGGCACGCGCGGCAGCAACGCTGAGTGCCTCGAGCGCCTGGTGGCGGATGTCGGTGGGCACACCGGGGGCCGCGCCGACTTCGGCCACCAGTTCGGCGGCGGTGGCTGTGTGATGGGCCAGATCGTCGGGGGTGCCATGCGCCGTCACCCGGAACGACGCGGCGACCCCGGCATGGCGTTGCGCGCGAGCCGCTTTGGTGAGCGTCTGATACACCGCTTCACGCACCGAGTCGCTCCGGAAACGCCAATGCGCCGATTCCATCTGCAACAGACCCTTGAGGTCGAGTTCATGCAATGTGGACCGCGCGAAGTTCTGGTTCATCGCCGTGGCAAACCGCTCGAGGCCCACCACACTGCCGCTCAGCCCCAGCACCGCCGCATTGTCGAGTACCTGCCGTTCGGGCACCGAGAGTTGGTCGAGCCTGGCCGCGATGACGGCCCGCAACGAATCGGGCAGCTCACTGGCCGGGCCTTCTTCAGCCACCACGGCGGCAAGTTCCTGCAAGAACAGCGGGTTCCCGCCACTGCGCTGATAGAGCGCACCGATGAGGCGTTGATCGGCAATGGGTCGTTCCACATCCCGTTGGTCGAACTGTTCGTCGAGCAACTGCATGGCGAGTTGCTCGCTCTCGGCCTGGTTCAGCGGTTCGATGGGAATGATCACTTCGGTGGTGCGCTCATTGGCCGGCGGCCAGTGCAGGTCGGTACCAGGGCGCATGGTGGTGATGAGGATGAACGGCAGCCGGTTGGCCGACACCACCAAGTGCTCGAGCAGATCGAGCATCGTCTGGTCGGCCCAGTGCAGGTCGTCGACCCACAGCACCAATGGGGCCGTTGCCGCCCGCAACTCGATGACGCGAGTGAGCAGGCGTTGCACCGTGGCCCGTTGCGCCGACGGCTCGAGCGCGTCGAGCGGCGAATCCAGGCCCACGAGGTGCATCAGCACATCGGCGACCCGCTCGGGGTCGGGAGCATTGTCGGCTTTGCGCACAAACGCTTCAGCACGATGCACCACCTGGGCGCGAACGTCGGCGATGGGTAGCGATGTGTCGATACCGAGGTAATCGGTGAGCGCACCGGCGATGGGAGCCCACACATTCGTTGCGCCGTAGGGCGCACACACCCCCGATAGCACGAGCGCATCGGTGGCGCCCACATCGTCGAGCGATGCCAGCAGTTCGTCGACCAACCGGCTCTTGCCCACCCCGCTGTCGCCCACGATGTTCATGAGCAGGCTGCGCCGCTGCCGCACGGCCAACGAGAGCGCCGCCAGGCCCAAGGTCATCTCGGCTTCGCGGCCAACCATGGCGAGGTCGGTGCGCCGGGCACGCTCGCCCGGTGCGGTGATGGTGTCGAGCGCCACCCACGTGGTGACCGATTGTTCGCGCCCGCGAGGTTGCAACGTGGCGGGCTCGCTGTACTCGATGGCAGCCGAGGTGAGCGCGTAGGTGGCCTCGCCCACCAACACCCCGCCGGGTGGTGCTTGGGCCTGAAGCCGCGACGCGGTGTTCACCACATCGCCCATTGCGGTGTAGTCGCTGCCGGCGCGCGTACCCACCAACACCTCACCGGTGTTGATACCGATGCGCATCCGTAACGGCACGTCGGCAGCCGCATCGGCCACGTAGTGCGCCAACGTCTGTTGCATTCGCAACGCGGCCCGCACGGCGCGTTCGGCGTCGTCTTCATGCGCCACCGGCGCACCGAACAGCGCCAGGATGCCGTCGCCGAGCACCTTGTCGACGCGGCCACCGAAGCTGGTGATGTCGTCGACGAGGAGGGCGAACGCGCCGTCGATGAGCCGCTTCACGGTTTCAGGATCTCGGTGCTCGGCAAGTGTGGTGTAGCCCACGATGTCACCGAACATCACGGTGACGATGCGCCGTTCCTCGGCCGCCGGCGCTGCTACGGCCGAACCACACGACGAGCAGAAGCGAGAACCCTCGGTCAGAGGGGCAGCACACGACGGACACTGCATCACCGCAAGAGCGTACGTGAGAATTGCGTTACTTCTGCAGGGGTTTGCAGTGGTTGCGGCCCCAAAGAGACACAATTCAGATACAAAGGTGGGTCTATGACCGCTGCGATGCCCCCCTCGCCCTCGTTCCCAACGTCCCAGCGCCCGCCCACGGGCACCGCTGCTGCAGGTTCCGTCGATGCCATGAAGGTGTACGGAAAGGACGACAGCGAAGTGCGCGCCCTCGATGGCGTTACCGTGTCGTTCGACCGCGGCAAGTTCACCGCCATCATGGGCCCGTCGGGTTCGGGTAAGAGCACCCTCATGCACTGCCTCGCCGGGCTCGATTCGCTCACGGGCGGTGAGGTGTACATCGGCGACACCACGTTGGCCACGCTGAACGACAAGCAGCTCACCGAACTGCGCCGCACTCAGGTGGGCTTCATCTTCCAGGCGTACAACCTCGTGCCCACGCTCACTGCGCTCGAGAACATCACCCTGCCGCTGCTGCTGGGCGGCACCAAGGGCGACCAGCAATGGATCGACCGGGTCATCGACACCGTGGGCCTACGCGACCGGTTGAAGCACCGACCGAGCGAACTCTCGGGTGGCCAGCAGCAGCGTGTGGCCGTGGCCCGCGCGCTGGCCAGCCAGCCCACCATCATCTTCGCCGACGAACCCACCGGTAACCTCGACAGCCGCACCGGCGCCGAGATCTTGTCGTTCATGCAGGTGGCCGTACGCGAACTGGGCCAGACCATCGTGATGGTCACCCACGACCCCGTTGCCGCCAGCTATGCCGATCGCGTCATCTTCCTGGCCGACGGCAAGGTGGTCGACGAAATGCTCGAACCCACATCGGAACGCGTCCTCGACCGCATGAAGCATTTCGGAGACTGAGCCATGTTCCGCATGGCTCTGAAGAGCACCCTTGCGCGCAAGGGTCG
>JBAXQV010000118.1:0-9610 GCA_037131575.1 Actinomycetota bacterium | reverse complement strand
TACCAGCCCGACGGCACCGCAGGGGTGTCGGCTGCTCCCGCCGCCACAGCGGCAGCCGCCACCCCTGCGGTGCCGTCGGGCTGGTACGCCGACCCCTCGGGTCGCTACGAGCTGCGCTACTGGGACGGCGGCACCTGGACCGAGCACGTGTCGCGTGCCGGCCAGCAGTACACCGACCCGCCCGTGGCCTGATCCCTTGCGGGTCACGTCCATCGGCCACGCCGGCCTGCTCATCGAAACCGACTTCGGGTCGGTGCTGTGCGATCCGTGGTTTCTGCCTGCTTTCCGCGGGGCTTGGTTCGTGTTCCCCCGCAACGATCAGCTCGCACCTGAGTTGATGGCGAAGATCGAGCATCCCGACTACCTGTACATCTCGCACATCCACGCCGACCACCTCGACGAGCCCTGGCTCGCCCAGCACATCAGTCGAGACACGACGGTGCTCATTCCCGGGTTCCCCACTCGTGAGCTCGAACGCATCGTGCGCGGCCTCGGCTTCAAGAACATCATCCGCACGGTCGATCGTGAAGAGATCACCCTGCGCGGCAACCTCACCGTGGCCATCCATGTGGAAACGAGCATCACCGATGGGCCCGGTGGCGACTCGGCCCTCGTGGTCAGCGATGGCGTGAGCCGGGTTGTGAACCAGAACGACTGCCGCACCAACGACCTCTCGGCTCTCCGTGCGCACGGCCCGGTCGACCTGCACTGGCTGCAGTACAGCGGGGCCATCTGGTACCCCATGGTGTACGAGGAAACCCCCGAGCAGATGCGCGTGCTGGTTGATGCCAAGGTCGACAGCCAACTCACCCGCGCGCTGCGCTACGTAGAGGCCATCGACGCACGCGCGGTAGTACCCAGTGCCGGGCCGCCCGCATTTCTCGACCCCGACCTGTTCGGCCTGAACATGATCACCGGTGAGGAACTGAGCATCTTCCCCGACCAGCGAGTCTTCCTCCGCACACTTGCCGATGCTGGCCGCAGCGGTGTGTTGGTCATTCCCGGGACCACCATCGATGTCTCGCCCGAGGCCATCGAGGTTACCCATCCGCTGCCTGCGGCCGAGGTCGATGCCATCTTCACCGACAAGGCCAACTATCTGCAGCACTACCAGGCCGACTGGGCCGAGTGGCTCGACGCCGAGCGCGCCAGTTGGGCCGCCCCAACACCGAACCTGCTGGCCACACTGCAGGCATGGTGGGAACCACTGCTCGCCATGGCTCCCACGCTGCGTCATGCCGTCGGTGCCAACTGCCTGGTGCGCATCGACGACCTGCACATCGTCATCGATTTCCCTGCCGGCCAGGTGCGCGCCCACCACGACGAGCCGTACGCGTTCCGGTTCGACCTCCCTCGTGCGCTGGTGGAAACCGTGGCCGCCGAGCGAGCGGTCGACTGGAGCAACTCGTTGTTCCTCTCGTGCCGCTTCCGCGCCTGGCGGGCCGGCCCGTTCAACGAGTACGTGTACAACTTCTTCAAGTCGCTGTCGGTCGAGCGGATGCGCCGGGCTGAAGCCGAGGCATTGCGCAAGCTCAACCCCGAGCGTGGCGGTATCGCCGACGAAGTGTTCCGCATCGGCGACTACATCTGCGAACGCACCTGCCCACACCGCCAGGCCGACCTCAGTGTGTTCGGTGAACTCGACGGCGACCACTTGGTGTGCACCCTGCACGGGTGGCGTTTCGATGTGGAAACCGGTGAATGCCTCACCGCGAGCGACCGGCGACTGCGCATTCGCCGCGCCGAACCCACCGACTGAACCACTGCCCCGGTCGCGGCCCCGGCCGCGATGTCAGGCGGTTGCTGCCGCTACGGCGGCTTCCATCTCGACGGAATGCACCCACACGATGGTGCGCTGGGGGATGAGGTTCTGGTCCCAGATGAAGTCCATGGCCGGCAGCGACAACCGCACACAACCATGTGAGGCCGGATGGTTGGGCACACTGCCCGAACCGTGCACGGCGATACCACCGTTGAAATACTTGGGGCGATAGATCTTCCCCAGGTCACCTTCCCACCAGCCCTCGGCGTGCTCGCGGTTCACCTTGAACAACCCGTCAGGGGTGATGGCCACGCCGGTGACCTTCTCGCCAGGCGTGGTCTTGTTGTCTTCCTCGTAGGGCAGGCCGCTTCCGGTGGACGTGTTGAAGGTCCACAGGGTCTTGCCTTCGCGGATGATGAACAACAACTGCTTGGTCTTGTCGACCTCCACCAGATCGCCCGTATCGGCTTGCCCGTGCGGACGCTCGGTGAGGTTGGTGAGGAACGCGGCCGTGGCCTCATCGACCTTGCCGGTGGCCGGAAGGGTGAGGTACTTCTGGAACGCCATGACGGCCTGACGGGTGGTGAGACCGTAACTCCCCGGTTTGTCGCCCAGCCAGAAACCGAGTTGCAACAACCGCTGCTGAACATCGTTTGTTGCGGGCCCGTTGGCTGCGTCGACAGCGGCCAGGGGTACCGGTGCCGGCGGCACCGCTTCGATGTTCACCGGCACCGTGGTGGTGGGCGGCAGTGTGGTGGTCAGCTCGGTGGTGGACGCTTCAGTGCTCGGTGCTGCGGTGGTGGGCGAGGGCGAACTCGGCGGGAGCGGTGAGACGGCAACGGTGCCGGTAGTGGCACTCGCGGTGGTGTTCTCGGCGCTGGCGTTGACCGAACAACCCGACGCAGCGATGCCCGCCATCAACACGCCGAGCGCCAACACAGCAGCGCGCCGGTGTGAGCGCACGAAACAAGAGTTGGGAGCGGGGTGGTTGAGCATGTGGGGAGCAACTCGAAGGGGTGAGCGCGCGATGCGCCCGGTAGGGCGAACATTACTGTCGACCGTGACGCGGATGTGGGCGATCGCAGCGGTTCTGTGATTTCTCAACGCAACTGCAACGGATGTGGCGCAAACGTCACACGGCCGGCAGCTCGAACCAAATAGTAAGTGAATACTTGATGCCTGTTTCGAGTTGTGTGGCCTGGTGCGGATGGGTGACCAGCGATGGCCAGGCCAAGAGTTCGCCCACCTGCAGGTCGGCGTTGGTGTACCCCTGCCGAGGGAATTCGAGTTCGCATCCGGTGTAGGTGTCGTTGAGTTTCACCGAAGCCGACACCTGCGCCACGTCGTGGTGAATGCGGAGCGACTCTTGTTCACCGGGGGCGAAGCGAATGACGAACACATCGCGCAAGCCGTAGTAGTCGATGAATGGCCACGCCTGTCGCAAACGGGGCCACATGCGCATGCCGAGGTCGTCTTGTACCGCCTCGAACAGCCGCGGACTGATCGCCGCCAGCGACACCTCGTGGCCCGGTACGGGGTCGTCGGGTTGCGGTTCGAAGGCACCGAGGGCTTCTGCCGCACGGATGACGGTGCTGCAGAACGTGGGGGTCCAGAACGAGGCGACATACAACTCTTCGCCCACCTGGCGCAGATCGTCGGTGTCGTCGGCGGGAATGGCACCCTGATAGCCCAAAATCTGCTGGAGGTCGTCGAACTCAGTCATCGGGTTCATCGTGGCAGACATCGCCCGGCTGCCAGTGCCACGGGGTGCGCGGCACGCGATCGATGGAGAAGCGCTCGGCCAATTCGGCAACCGTGCACCGTTCATCGCGCCGACACACACCGAGGCTCTCGCCCACCAGTGCCAGCACCGCAGCAGGTTCCCACCCCTGTCGGCGTAGGTCGGCCAGGGTGACCGCGCCGTGCCGTTTGGCCAGTCGCACACCATCGGGTCCCACCACGAGCGGCACATGCGCGTAGCTGGGGGTACGCAGACCGAGGAGATGCTGCAGATGCATCTGGCGCGCTGTCGAGCTGAGCAGATCGTCGCCACGCACCACCTCGGTGACGTCCTGCAGGTGATCGTCGACCACTACAGCCAGGTTGTATGCAGGCACGCCGTCGTTGCGTTGCAGCACCACATCGTCGACCACTCCTGTGCTGGTGCCGGCAATGCGGTCGTGCACCACATATCGCTCACCCTCGGTTCGCAGACGCAGGGCACTGCGCCTGCCCTCGCGCTCGAACTCCGCCTGCCGTTCGGCACTCAGTTCCCGGCAGGTGCCGGGGTAGGCGCCCTCGGGTGCCTGGTCGCTGTGTGGCGCGGCGGCAGCCTCACGGATCTCGCGACGGGTGCAGTAGCACGGGTACACCAAGCCCTGACGGCGGAGTTGGCTGATGGCATCGCGGTACAACGGGAAGCGTTCCGACTGGAACACCACAGGCCCCGCATGGTGTAAGCCCAGCGCAGCGAGGTCGGCGAGTTGCCGCTTGGCATGGTCGGGGCTCGAGGTGATGGGGTCGAGATCTTCCATCCGCACGATCACCTCACCGGTACCCGACCAGGTACCCGACCAGGCAGACAGCCACGCGAGGGTGGCCGTTCGGATGTTTCCGAGGTGTAGATCGCCTGTTGGTGACGGGGCGAAACGGCCACGCATGGGCGACAGTCTGCCCCTCACGGCTACCGAACGGCATGCCGACACTCTTGGCATGGAACAGATCGGCCATGTTCAGGGTACGGATCGTTGCGCCGACGGGGCGCGGTGGGGACTGTCCCAGGAGTCTCCCGGTGTGTCGGTAGCGATTCGCCGTGGTGCAACTCGGCGTCGAGTGCAGTACGCGGAAATGGTGGCACGTTTGATGACGGACAACTCGACCGACTCGACACACCACACCATCTCGTGGGCCGACGTGCACGCACTGAAGGGCTCCGCCGACCCGATAACGGCCACCGCTGTGCATCGCAGCGCCTTGGCGAAAGTGGCCTCCAACGTCGGGCCGCTGCAGTACGTGCTGCTCCCCACCATGGCGGTCTCGGCCATCGTCCTTCGCCGCAGTGTCAACCACGGCCTGGCGGCCACATGGGTGCTGCTCGCTGCCATTGCCGCCGCCATGATGGCGTTCGCTGTGCGCCACCCTCGGCGGCGGGCCAGCCTGGTGGAGTTCGAACCATCGGTCGTGGCGCTCGGCTTTGCCCTCGCTGTGGTGGGCGCAGCGACGGGTTTCGCCACCTGGGTGGGCGCGGCGGGGAACCATTCCATCGCGATGCTGCTGGTGATGTTTCCTGCGCTCGGCATCACTGTCGGCACGGTCAGCACGGCTGGCCGACTGGACATGTACTTGAGCTACGTCGTACCCACTGCGCTGGTGGGAGCGACCGGCGAATGGTTCGGCGACGGCACGTATGGCCGGATCACGGCGTTGTTGCTGGTCTTGTACGCCGTCGCCACCTTTGCCTTGTTCGCCGCCGTGTCGCGTTCCACTCTGGCCGCTTTCCGAGTGCATGAGGCCAGTCTCCGACTGGCCGCCGATCTGGCCGAGGATCGTGAAGCGCTGAGCGATGCCTACGACCAGTTGCGGGTGATCAACCAGCAACTCGAGCACCTCGCCTTCCACGACCCGCTCACCGGCCTCTACAACCGTCGTGGCACACTCGAAGCCCTTGAGCAGCGGCTCAACGCGAGTGATGGACGCCCCGTGGCCCTGCTGTTCTGCGACCTCGACCGCTTCAAAGCCGTGAACGAACTGCTCGGCCACCGCGGCGGCGACCAATTCCTGCTGGCGCTCGCCGACCGCATCGGCCGCAGTGTCGATTCCACATCCATCGCCGGCCGCATCGGTGGCGACGAGTTCGTCGTGGTGCTTCCCGATCACGATGTGGCGCAGGCGACGGCGGTGGCCGCCCGCCTGGTGCAGGCACTCGCCCAACCCGTACAGGCCGAAGGCCGGCTCATCCCATCGTCGGTGAGTGTGGGCGTGGCGGGTTCACCCGCACATGGTTCCACCAGCAGCGATCTGTTGCGCAATGCCAACACGGCGCTGTTCCGGGCGAAGACCGGTGGACGCAATCGGGTGGAAGTGTTCACCGGCGATATGCAGCGTGAACGGCAACTCGTGGTCGACGCTGAACACGCGTTGCGGCGAGCCATCGACGATGGCCTGATCATGCCGTTCTTCCAGCCCGAAATCGACGCGACCACCGGCCGCATCGTGGGCGCTGAACTGCTCGCCCGATGGATGAAACCTGACGGCAGCGTGGTCGACGCGGCCGATTTCATCGAGATCGCACGCAGTGCCAACTTGCTGGAACGACTCACCGAACGGGTGTTGTCGTACGCACGGCCCGATATCCAGCGGCTCGCGTCGCTCGGCCTTCCCGATGGCTTCCGCTTCCGCATCAACCTCGCCCCGGGCAGCACCGAACGGTCACTGCGTCAAAGCAGGCTCGACGACATCACCCGCGGTATCGACCCGTCGCTGCTCGTGGTCGATGTGCGCGAGGCGGCGTTGCTGAACGATCTGCCCACAGCAGCCGCCATCCTGGCGAGTTTCCGGGCCCGTGGTGGACGTGTGTGCCTCGAGGATTTCGCCCGCGGCGTGTCGTCGTTGACGATGTTGCGCAAGTTGCCCATCGACGAGGTTCGGGTCGACCGCACCCAGATCGACACCATCGTGGCTCATCCCCACGATCGGGCAATCGTGCGGTCGGTGATCGGCCTGGTTCAAGAACTCGGCCTCGACGTGACCGCCGATGGCATCGAGACCGGCGCCCAATGCGATGTACTGATCGCGCTCGGTTGTGTGCGTCACCAGGGTTACCTCTACGCCCCGGCCCTGTCGACCGAACAGTTCGAGGCATTCCTGTTGCAGCGCCAGGCCGAGGGCTACCAACAGCAACAAGAGCAGATCGATCGCTGGATCATCGATCAACTCGGCTGAGATGAGTCAGCCACCGCTCATGGCCCGTTGGAACGCACCCAGGTCGAAGTAGTCGCGCCACAGCACGATCTTGCCGTCGCGCACGATGAACAACCCGGCCACGGCCAACTCGACCCAACGGCCGCCCATCTCGAACCGGTCGACGCGCTCGTTCATGACCACCTCGCCCGACGCCGCCTGATGGTTCACCACCCATTCGATGCGAGTGCACCCGCCGATGAACGGTGCCAGCGTTGTGGTGACTGCCTCGACGCCGAACACCTTGGCCATCGGCACGTTGTCGTATTCCACATCGTCGGCCATGAATGCACATGCCGCGGCGAGATCTTTCCGCTCGATCGCTGCGATCATGCCCTGCACCACGTCTGCTGGAGTCATGCTCGCAACCGTACTTGCGCCACATGGCCAGGCGAGTACCGCAGCATGCGTAGAACCGCACCGAGCGCGAACTAAGTTTCCACTTGTCATTTTCACTACAAGGGGGTCGACATGATTCGCGGACTCATTTCCATTGCACTCATTCTGTTGATGGCCACGTTCCCGGCCACATGGATGCTCATGCTGTTCATCGGCAACGTTTCGCCCAGCACCGGCCTGTCGTACTGGGGCACGCTGCCCCTGGGCATTCTCGTCTCGGCATTGCTGGCCGGCGCCGGGTCGTCGACCGTCTACAACGTCAAAGCCTGACCATGGCCAACCCGGTACTCGCGGCCGACCGGTTCACCAAACCGGTCGGTCGCACCGCGGCCAGCGCAACCATGACGGCGCGTGGCGCGCTGGTGAAGGCGCTCGCATTCCTCGTGATCGTGCTGGCCGGTGGTGCATTGGGTTGGAGCCAGGTTCACCAGAACCGCTCTGGCAACTACGACACACCGGGCTGGCTCTGGCTGGTGAGCCTGCTCACGTTCTTCCTGGGCATGATGGCCATCGCCAACCCGGCGAAGGTGCCACTGCTCGGCGCGTTGTATTCGCTCGGCCAGGGCGTGGTGATGGGTGCCATCTCCCATGTCTACGAGGGCTACTGGAACGGCATCGTGGGCCAAGCCCTGCTGGTGACCGTGATGGTGGTGGGCGGGGCCATTCTTGCCAACATCTTCGGGTTGGTGAAGTTCTCGGCGAAGCTGCAGGGCATCATCATCGTGGCGCTGTTCGGCATCATGCTGCTGTACGTGGTGGCATTCTTCTTCCGCCTCTTCGGCGTGAAGTTCTCGTTCATCTACGACTCGAGCGGGCTCGGTATCGCCTTCGGTGTGCTGCTGGTGGCACTGGCCGCGTTGGCAGTGATCAACGACATCAGCGCCATTTTCGCCGCCGAGAAGGTGGGGGCGCCCAAGGTGTTCGAGTGGTATGCCGCGTGGGGCCTGATGGTGAGCGTGATCTGGCTGTACGGCGAGATCCTCAGCCTGCTCGCTCGGCTCGCCGCCGCCAAAGACCGCTGAACCGTTCGCGTAATCAGCGCGCCGGGCGGCGATACTCGCTGCTATGAGCAGCATCGTGGTATCGGAGTTGGCCTATGCCCCACCGGGGGCCGACCAGCTGTTCTTCGATGTCGGCTTCGGGGTAGCACCCGGCGAACATGCCGCCCTGGTGGGCGCGAACGGCGTGGGCAAGAGCACCATCTTGCGCATCCTCTCGGGCCAACTCGAGGCCGATGATGGTGAGTTCACCGTCGGCGGCACCATGTTGCAGATGACCCAAGACGTGGGCATGGCCCGGCCCGACGACACACTGCGCGAGATGTTGGTGGAAATGGCACCCCCCGCACTACGCACCGCTGGGCGCGCGCTCATCGCTGCCGAACGAGCGCTCGTGGACGGCACCGACGACGGTATGGGGTACGCCGACGCGTTGGCCGATTGGGGCGACCTCGGCGGCTACGAACTCGAGGCGAGTTGGTATGCAGCGGCGCAGCGCAGTGTGAAGACGCCCGTGGCCGACATGAGCACTCGCCGCGTGGGCGAACTGTCGGGCGGCGAACGCAAACGGCTGGTACTCGACCTGCTGCTCACCTCGGGCGCCGATGTGCTGCTGCTCGACGAACCCGACAACTACCTCGACATCCCCACCCGGCACTGGCTCGAAGAGCAGATCCGTGCCAGCCGTTCCACCATCTTGATGGTGAGCCACGACCGCACCCTGCTCGAGCGCGTCGCCACGAAAATCGTCGTCATCGAAGGCTCGGGCTGCTGGGTGCACGGAGGGTCGTACACCACCTTCCCCGAAGCCCGCGCCAAGCGCCAAGAACTCATGGGCGACGACCTGAAGCGGTGGAACGATGAAGAGCGCCGGCTGTTCCAACACATGAAGATGATGAAGACCCGTGCCGCGCAGAACTTCAAGAACGCAACCAAGGCCAATGCCGCGGAAACGCGATGGGAGAAGTTCGTTGCCGCAGGGCCGCCGCCCCCGCCCGTGGCCGACCAGCAGATCCACGTTCGGCTCCGCGGCGCCGATGCCGCCCGCCGCGTGGCCAAGCTCGACGACGTGTCGATGGGCGATCTGTTCCTGCCGTTCTCCGACGAGATCCACCACGGCGAACGGGTGGGCCTCATCGGCCCCAACGGCACCGGCAAGAGCCACCTCCTCGGCGCGCTGGCCGGCACCGCCACGCCATCGCTCGGAACCATCACGTTCGGCCCGCGCACGTCGGTGGGCGTGTTCACACAGATCAACGATCGCCCCGATTTTCGCGGCCGCGAATGCATCGACATCGTTCGTGAACGGGTCTTCGACGATATGAAGGCCATGCAAGCGCTGGCTCGCTACGGCCTCCGTAACAACGCCCGCCAGGAGTTCCACACCCTGTCGGGTGGGCAGAAGGCGCGGCTCGAAATCCTCTGCCTCGAGATCGAGGGTCACAACGTGCTGCTGCTCGACGAGCCCACCGACAACCTCGACATCGAATCG